>VBLP01000131.1:0-45106 GCA_005887925.1 Deltaproteobacteria bacterium
ACGAGGACATGGAGCGCTGAGGTCGTGGCGGCGATTGCCGCGATGACCGGCTCGAAGCCAGCGCCGCGCCGAGCAACGTGAAACCGTTCGGTTGTTGCCGTGGCAGATTCCGGAACGAATTTCTGCCAACCCGCCGCACCCCAACGTCGAGGGGCCGATCACGTTCGACCCGACCTACCTCGGGGCCGTGACCGGCTTCGCCGGCGCGATCGACGACGCGAGCCGGCAGTTCCTGGCCACCAAGTCGGCCGCGATCGACTAGCGGAACGTGACCGAGGCGTCGAGCGCGGGCGCCAGCGCGCTGCCGTTCCACTCGTAGATCATGTCGTTCGCGCGGTCGCCGTCGCCGCCGCCGCAGATCAGGCCCTGACCGCGGACGCGGATCAGCGTCTTGCCGCCCTGCGTGCCGGCCGCGAGCGCCGACAGGTTGCAGCAGAACGACTCGTCGGCGAGCGCGCCGGTGCCGGCCGGCAGATCCTTGCGTTCGACCGCCCTGGCGCCCTTCCACACCACGGCCACGACCGGGCAGACCACGTCCTGGACGTCGGGGTCGCCGTCGGCGGACCTGGGCGGCCGCACGCCGCGCAGCAGCGCGACACACGCGGCCGACGCGCCCTTGGGCACGAGTGCCGGGGGCGCCGCCGCCGTCGCGATCGCCTTGTCGACCGTCAGCGCGCAGCCGCCCGGCTTGATCGCGGCGTACTTCGCGTCGAGCGCCTTGCTGCAGTAATCGAGGTTGAACTCGATCGCCTTGACCAGCTTCTCGTTCCCTGGCTCGCGCAGCCCGGACTTGGGATGCGATAGCGGCGCCATCAGCCGCTCGCACTCGACGTACTGGCCGTTGCGCTCGTAGGCGACGGCGAGATCGTTGGCGACCCAGGCGCGCTCGCTCGCCGACTGGCTGTCGCCGCACTCGCGGAGCAGCGGCTCGAGCAGCGCGATCGCCTTGCCGTGATCCCTCGCGGCCACCGCCTTGTCGGCGGCAGCGCGCACCTTGCGGATCGCCGCGTTCGAGCAGTCGGGCTTGGGGCCGGCGTGCGCCACGCCGGCGAGCAGCACCAGACCGAGCAGGGACATCGAGATCGCTCGCATGCCGGCGAGTATGTCGTGGCGATCTGCGGAAGTCACTTCTCGCCGCCGGTCAACGACGCGGCGATGTCCACGTTCGCGGGATCAGGATGCAGCGCAGCGAGCGCGAGCAGGTCAGCAGCGCTTGGCCGGAAACCGGGTGATCTTTCCGGTGGCGACATCGATGATGACGAGGTCCCCGGCGCGGGCGCCCGCATGGACCAGGACGAGGTGCATGGCGTCACCGACCAGGGTCGCCGAGTCGGACCCAGCAGCCTTGTCGACCGCGATGCGCTGCACCACCTTGCCGGTGACCACGTCCTGGAGGACCACGACCTCGCCGGTCGCCGGAGCGAACGCATACGTGTTCCCGCTGACGTGGACCGGCGGCGAGTTGCTGTTGATCGGCGAGTTGCCCCCGAGCGGGGCGATCTTCTTCCCGGTCTTCGTGGCCAGCCACTCGGTTCCCCCGGGCGTGCCGCATTCCGACTGCGTGATATCGAGGGTGTCACCGGCGAATGCGAGGAACATGCACATACCACCCTTGTCGGGGAGCTTGAACGTCGCCAGGTGCTTGCCGGTGGTGACATCGAAGGTCTCCACCTGCGACTGGCGATGCGGCGCTTGCGTGCCGAATGCAGCGAGCGTACCGCTGCGATTGACGGCGCTGACCAGGCCGAGGCCGGGGTCGACGATCCCCTTGGGCACGAGCTTGCGGCACGCGCTGCCGTCGTGATGACACACGGTGACGTCCGCCTCCGCCTCGGTGACCTTGGGTGCATCGGGCGCCGCGGTCACCTGAGGTCGATCGCTCCCGGCGGGCGCCTGCTCGGTCGTGACAGCGCCGGTCTGGAGGTTCACCGCGTAGCAGGCGAGGCCACCCGGCTCGAAGCAGAACCTGCCGCTCGTCGCGTCCAGGCCGACATGGCTCGAGTGCTTGCTGCCCCGGATGCAGACGCCATCGGCGCGCACGACCGCCGAGCCGAAGACGAGGACGACGGATCCGATCAATGACCAGCGATGCATCTCGCCTCCCTGCGATCATCTGTACTACGGTTTGCCCATGAGGCTTGCGCTTGCGATCGTGATCTTGGTGATCTGCTCAGCCGGCTGTGGCAAGAAGCCGGACTCGGGAGCTGCTCCGGCCGTCTCCGATGAACGAAAGCCGGCCGCCCCGTCCGGCGCGGCCACCACTGCGCCGAGCGATGCCGTGCCGACGGTCGACGCGGCCGTCGCTGCCGATCACAATCCGCCGGCGCCAGAGGCGGCCGTCGTCGACGACAATCCGCGAACGTCCGAGCTATGCGGCGAGGTCCTGCTGAAGATCGTCGACTGCGCCAAGGACAAGCAGTTCCTCGCGGCGCTCGACGAAGCTGTCGATGCCAAGCGCAAGGCCGCCGACAAGAAGCATCTCTCGCAGATCGTGAAGTGGCACTACACCGATTGCGGTGCGCTGCCGACCGCGATCGAGGACGGCGGATTCCTCGACAACTGGAGCACGGTGTCCGGAGCGCCGGGGATCCTCGATTCGTGCGGCACGCTCGGTACCGCGCTGCGCAAGGCGGGCGGGCTGTTCGGCGGCGACGTCGCGAACTGATCATCCGGGCGGCTTCTCGTCCTCGTACGCGAGGTTGAGCTGCTTGCCGGTCTCCTCGACGTGCCAGTGCTCCTGCATCTTGGAGTCACCGCCCTTGTCCTTGTGGAGCGGGCGAGTGAGCCCGAACTGGTGGTAGATCTCCTCCCAGCCCCACAGATCAGGGGCCTTCGAGTTCGGGTTGTTCTTGTCGCGCCACGGGATCCCGACATCGACCGCGTGCCCCGAGCAGTGCGCCGAGACGCCCTGCCCCGACTCGAGCCGCATCGGAGCGCGCCGCGAGTCGCCGAAGTTGTAGCCTTCGGCCGCGACCTTTCCGGTTCCGCCACCCGCGTACAGCTTCTCGGCGTTCGCGATGATCTGGTCGTCGGTCCAGCCCGGCTTGTACCAGAGGTTGCCGTCTTCGTCCTTGCCGTCCTTGAGCTTGGCGAACAGCGACCGGTCGATCATCTTCATGCCGCCGCGCGCGATCCAGAAGCGGACCGACATCCAGTGGGCGTGTCGTGGATCGCGCATGCCTTCACCGATCACGATGTCATCGACCACCATGTCGTTCGCGATCGCCCAGTTCATCAGCGCGTTGACCTTCGACATCAGGGATGAGTCGAGTGCCGTTCCATGGAACGACGCGAGGAAGTTCGACCCGAACCGCCACTTGAACTTGCTCTGACCGGGCTTGCACTCCTTGGGCAACTCGGCGCGGATCGCGTCGGCGCGCGCCTTGTCCTTGGCATCGCTGAGCTCGTTGCCGAACGGAACGACCGCACCCGCCTCCGGCTTCCCGCCGAGGTTGGAGAAGTTGATCCAGAGGTTCTTTTCGAGCCCGATCTCCGGCGTCACGATCTGCGCGCGCGCCATGTACTCCGGCATCCCCTTCTTCCGGTTCGGGGTTGGCTTCTCGTGGACCTTCGCGACGTGCAGCTTGGTGCCCCTGGGCAAGGTGCCGGCGGTCTGCATGCTCTCCGCGCTGGTGTAGAGCGTCGTGCCCTCCGTGACGATCGAGAAGGCGTTCTTGAACACGTGGTTGTCGTCGCCTGCGCTCCGCTGTCTCTCGCGGATCGAGTCGGTGGCGTTTCCGAACGAGTCCACGCCGCCCTTCAACCGATCGTAGTGACCGGCGTGGTCGTGGGTCGGCTGGATCTCTCCGACCGGCGCTGCTGCCTTGACCTCGTGCTTGGGCTTGGCGTCGTGTGCATGGTCGTCGTGAGCCGCCTTGGGGGGCGCCTGGACGGGCGGCGCGTCGGCGTGCGCGTCCTTGGTGGTCGAGGCCTTGACCACCGGGTCGGCCGGCTTCGCGGTCGTGGCGGGCGGCGTATCCTTGAGGACGCCGTGGTCGCGCTTGCCGTAGGTCTCGTTGCCGGCAGCACCCTCGGCGACCGATAGCGCGGAGTCGTCCATCACCTCGTCGCGCAGCGGGTGGTGGTCGCGGAGCTCGTTGTGGGTCTTGTCGTACGCGAGGATCAGGATGTCGCAGTGATTCTCGCCGCCCTTCATCAGCCGCGTGTGCTGGAACACGGTCATGTACTGCCCGCGCTTCTCGCCTTCGGCGGCGTGCTCGAGCGTGAACCCGTGCTTTGCCGCAGGGCCCTTGAGCACGGACTTGTCGAAGTAGTCCTTCCAGTACGAATTGCCCGGCGTGTGCAGCTGCGTCGGCGTCTCGATGATCCGGACGGTCTTGCCCGGGCTGCCCTTGAACATCCAGTTCTGCGTGCTCGCGTAGTGGACCGAGGCGTAGTCCGAGTCCATCAGCGTGACATCGGTGATCGCATCAGCGAGCTTGCCGGCACCTTCGAGCGCGCTGTGGATGCCCTGATAGCCACCTGCACTGTGACCGGCGATCGAGATGTGGCCGGGGCTGAGCGGTCCGCCGCCGATCTGCTCGGTGAGCCCGCGTAGCGTGCCCTCGAGGAACGTCGGCAGGCTGTCGGCGCCCTGCAGGCCCTTCATGTAACCGCCCTCATCGGAGCGGTCCTTCCGCTTCGGGGCCCGTCCGCTGACCCCCTGCGGCAGGACCGCGATCGTGTTCTTGTTGCGCGCGCGCGACATCGCCTCCGCCGCGATGTCGGCTCCCGAGATCACGGCGTGCGAATCCTTGCCTTTCTGCGCCGGATCGATGCCGTAGTCGGCATCGAACCCGTGCAGGAACATGAAGATGTTGGGTGTCGGTGTGAGCTTGCCGGGAGATACGTAGACCAGCACCTTCTGCTCGGTCTCGCCCGAGCCGACCGTGACGACGTGGGGCTCGATGTGCTCGGCCTCCGGCGTGACCTCGGGGGTCGCCGGCCGCACCGGCTGAGCCACTGCCGTCTTGCCGGCGTCGGCCGCTGGCATCGGGGTGGGTGCCTTGGGGGTCACGGTGGGCGCCAGGGTCTTGTGCTCGGCGGGCGGGGTCGCCGGCTTGGCGGGCGCCGGCTTGGCCGCGCTGGTGCGGGCGAGCGTCGCCTTCACCAGATCGGCGAGCAGCAGCGGCAGGAGGACCAGGCCCTCGAGCGACGGCGTGCCGCCGTGGAGCTTCTCGTCGAACGCGATGAACGACTTGACCGCCTCGCCCTGATCGATCTTGCCGCGGAGGAACAGCTTCATGACCGCGGCGTACTGCGCGCGCAGCCTGGCCTGCCGGCCCTCGTCGAGCTTGCCCTCGGCCGCGGCGTCCTGCTTCGCCGGTGCGGCCGCGTCGCGCTTGGCCGGTGCGATCGCCTGCGTGACCGGCTTGGCCGCCGGCTCGCCGGGCTGGCCGTGCGCCTTGTTCCAGAACCGGAGCGTCTTCTCGACGCGGCCCTCGTTGCCGCCCTCGCTGTGCCAGTTCGACAGCGTCTCCTTGCACTTGGCGTCGACGAGGTCGCCGAAGTCGTTGCCCCAGGTCGCCGGCCACCTGGCGCGGTCGGTGGTGTGCGCGTCGTAGAACGCGTCGATCGCCTTGAGGAACGCCGCGTTGGCGTACTTGGGGTTGTTGACGCGCATCGAGAAGTACAGCACCGCAGCCTTGGGGCTCGCGGTCATCCAGGTCTCGGCCTTGCCGTACTGATCGCGGTACTTGGCGTGGAACGTGTTCTTGCAAGCCTTGAGCGACTGATCGACGACCTTGTCGCCGAACTTGACGCCCTGGGCCTCCTTGTACATGTCCTTGGCGCGCTCGAACTGCGCCTTCTGCACCCGCGGGTCGGCGCCGGCGGCGGCGAAGATCTCGCTCCACGTGCGCGCGGTCTGCTTGTCCTCGCGGACCAGCTTGTCGATCGCCGCCTTGCCCTCGCCGTCGTCGCCGAGCGGGTACTCCTTGCCGTTGTACCAGAGCTGGTACTGGCCGCCGCTGGGCCTCACGTCGATGCCCTTGGACGCGAAGTCGTCCTGGAACGCCGCGCGGCCCTCGGCGCCGGACTTGTCCTTGAGGAAGCCGAGGAACTTCTGGAGGCTGCCGGCGTGCAGCGTCCACTGCATGATGCCGAACGACAGGATGCCGGCGTCGTAGGTCTGGACCGAGTCGTAGCGGCCCTCGACGTTGGACACGGCATAGATCGCGGCGCTGACGTCGCCGCCGGCGTGCTTGACGCCGTGGGTGCCGCCGAGGTCCCAGCCGTAGGTCTTGCTGTCGCCCTTGCCGTAGGACGTCCAGCGATCCTTGCCGGGACCCTTGAGGTTGTCGGTGCCGGCGAAGCTGTCCGCGGCGGTCGCGGCGGGTGCGGCCGCCGGCTTGGGCGCCGCGGCCTCGACGGGCTTGGGCGCGACGACCGCCGGCTGGGGCGCCGGGGCCGGTTTGGCCTCGACGGGCTTGGGCGCGACGGCCGCCGGTTGGGGCGCCGGCGCCGGTTTAGCCTCGACGGGCTTGGGCGCGACGGCCGGCTTGGGCGCGGCAGCAACGGGTGCAGGGATCGCCGGTGCGGCCGGCTTCGATGCTGGAGCGGCTCCCGGCGCCTCGGGCTTGGCCGAGGGCTTGCTCGCGGTGGCGAGCGTGACGTGTCCGATGCGTCCATCGGCCGGGATGCCGTGCGCCCGCTGCCAGGCGGCGACGGCGTTGGGGTCCGCTTCGTTGCCCGAGCCGCAGGCGTTGTGAGTCGCGGCATTGAACTGCGCGATCAGACCGTGGCGCTCGTTGTAGGCGCGGGCGGCGTCCTGCCAGCTCCGCTTGGCCGGTGCGGCCGGCGCGGCCGCCTTGGCGGGGGCCGGATCGTCGAGCAGCTCGTGCATCTCGGCTTGCGAAAGCGGATGCGCGGGGCCCTTGGGGGCCTTGGCGGGGGCCGGATCGTCGAGCAGCTCGTGCATCTCGGCTTGCGAAAGCGGATGCGCGGGGCCCTTGGGGGCCTTGGCGGGCGCCGGATCATCGAGGAGCTCGTGCATCTCGGCCTGGCTGAGCGGATGCCGCGGGCCCTTGGGGGCCTTGGCGGGCGCCGGATCATCGAGGAGCTCGTGCATCTCGGCCTGGCTGAGCGGATGCCGCGGGCCCTTGGGCGCAGCGCCTGGCGCCGGGGTCTCGGCGACCGCGGTGCTGAGGCCCTGTGCCGCCCCGGCGAGGGCCGGTCCCGGCGCGGGAACCGCTTCGTGCGCGGCGGCGCCGCCACCACCGCCACCACCGCCGGCGGGTGCGCTGACCGTACCTGCCTCGGGACCCTCGGACTCGGCCGCGTCGGGCGGCGCCGGTTCCCGGGTCGCCGCTGCCCCCGTGCCGGTCTCGATCTCGGCCTGCGCGACCGCGGTGGCCGCCGGATCGACGTGGCTCGGCTCGGGGGCGGCGCCGTGCAGCGCGAGCTGATCGACGTCGGGGCCCGCCAGCGCGGCGGTCGTCGAGGCATCGCCGCCGTACTGCGCGTCGATCTCGGCCAGCGACTGCGAGACCGCAAGTCCACCGGCGGCACCCGCGGCGCCACCGGCAGCGATGTCCTGCGCGTCATCGCCGGATCCATGGTGTCCTCTTCGTTACAGCTCCGATGTCGCGGCCAGCACGTGGCCCATCGACAGATACTCTCCGCGCGCGGCCTGCGTGACCGTGGCTTGATCGATCCGGCTCCTGCCCTCGGCGGCGGCGAGGAACGCGGCCGCGAGCGCCGCGTTGCGGATGTTCGCGCCGGTCATCTGCGGGTACAGCCGCGACAGCTTGCGCGCGTCGATGTCGCGGCCGAGCGGCGCGCCGTCGGCGGCGAGCAGCTGCGTCCACAGCTGCTCGCGCTCGTCCTCGTCGGGGTGCTGGAACACCACGTGGGCCGCGAGCCGGCGCTTGAGCGCCTTGTCGATGCTCGCTTCGAGGTTGGTCGTCAGGATGACGATGCCGTTGAAGCGCTCGATGCGCTGCAAGAGGAAGTTGACCTCGAGGTTGGCGTAGCGGTCGGTCGCGCCGCGCATCTCGGTCGAGCGCTGGCCGAACAGCGCGTCGGCCTCGTCGAACAGGAGCAGCACGTGGCCGGCCTCGGCGGCGTCGAACACCTTGGCCAGCTGCTTCTCGGTCTCGCCGATCCACTTCGAGACCACCTTGCTGAGATCGACCTGGTAGAGCTCGAGGTCGAGCTCGTTGGCGATCAGGCCCGCGACCATCGTCTTGCCGGTGCCGGGCGGCCCCGAGAACAGCGCCGCCACGCCGACGCCGCGCGGCATCTTGGCGCGGTAGCCCCACTGCTCGTAGACCATGTGGGCGTGCCGGACGCGGCCGACCAGGCCGACCACGCGCGTCATCACGTCGTCGGCCAGGACCAGGTCGTTCCAGGTCTGCTTGACCACGACGCGCTCGGCGAGCCCGCCGAGCCGCTCGGCGACGTTCTGGCGGATGCCGGACTGGAGCTCGCCGGGGGTGAGCCGCGAGCCCGGCGGCCGGCCGGCGAGCACCAGCGCGCTCGACACCGCGCGGCGGATCGCACCGGCGCCCATCGGGAAGCGATGCGCGATCAGATCGATCTCGGCCGCGCCATCGCCCGCCGCGCCGGTGATCGCGCCGGCGAGGTCGCGCCACAGTGCGGCGCGCGCCGCGACGTCGGGGATCGGCCAGTCGATGCGCACCGCGGGCAGCTGGACGCCGACGTCGATACCGCGCCAGCTCGACACCAGGACGACCGGCTCGCTCGCGGTGTTGAGGTGCTGCGCGAGCAGCCGCATCCGCGGATCCTTGCCGCCCTCGGCGGACATCAGCTCCTCGATGCCGGCGATCACGGCGACCGCGCCGCGCAGCGCGGCCTCGCGGCGCAGCGCGACCAGCGCATCGCGCAGGCTGTCCGGCGACGGCGCGAGGTTGGCGAGATCGATCGCGAGCACCGGCCCGCCGGTGGCGAGCGCGACCGCGGTACGCCGGCCGGTGAGCTCGGGGCCCTCGATGTAGAGCACGAGCGGCTGGCGGTTGCCGAGCATGGCGCCGATGTGGGCGACCGCGCGCTGCTGGACCTCGTCGAGCAGCGCGCCCTCGGCCGGCGGCGCGATCTCCGACAGCGCCGCGACGCTGCTCGGCTGGCCGGCGAGGTAGTGGATCAGCTCGGGCGCCGGCATCCACGGCAGCGCCGCCGGCACCCACTCGCCTTGCGCCGGCACCAGCAGGCCGTTGCGCGACGCCGCGTGGCCGGGCAGGAGCGCGAGGCCGAGCGCGCGCGACGCATCGGCCTCGAGGTTGGCGATCCGGCCGTACAGCGACAGCGACAGGCCGCGCGACGCGGTGTCGTCGAGGCCTCTGGCGTGAACCAGCATGCGCGGGTTGACCGCGAGCGCGACCGCGGTCCACAGAAAGCCGACCTCGTGGCCCGAGCAGCCCAGCCGGCGCGCCAGCGCCTGCATCGGCCGCTCGTCGGCGCCGGGCAGCTCGGCGATGTGCTGCTCGACCACGTCGAGCTCCTCGCTGATCGGCGCGAGCGCCGGGTGGTCCTGCTCGCGCTGCACGCGCTGGGTCTGGAGCATCGCGCGCATCGTCCGCAGCAGCGCGGCGTGGAGCTGCAGCTCGTACTCGATGCGGGCGAGGCTGTGCTGGGGGGACAGGCGGAGGTCTCCCGCGTCGTACAGATCGAACATGGCTGCTGAGCCCGCCATACTAATGGAAAGTCCCCCGTGGGCCAGACTGCTATTTTCTACGCGATCGTCGACGCCGACGTTCCCCCGGACCCGCGATTTATCTCCGTTGGATCTAATGCCAATCGCGGAATGTCGGAGTGTCTCTCCGAATGTCTCTGAGTGTCTCCGCCGGACATCGGGGAGAGACACTGCGCGGGTGAATCATCGCGGCAAGTTTCGCCATCCCGCGTGTCTCCGGAACGTGGGTGGCGAGCGCACCTACACCGAGGATCCGAGATCCGGCGTCACCGCGCGGGTCGCCGCCCGGCCTCACGCACGATCCGCCGCTCGTCCGCCGCGTCGCGGTCGGGCAGCACCAGCGTGAACGTCGCGCCCCCGTCGGGCTCGTCGCTGCGCGCGGTCAGGCTGCCGCCCGCCGATGCCGCGGCGTTGGCCAGCTTGTGGAGGTCGCTCGCACCGCGGCGGTCCGAGAGCCGTCCAGGCCCGCTGTGAAAGATCCGGGTGAGGCCGTCGCGCGAGATCCCGGGACCGTTGTCGTGGACCTCGAACACCACGGTGTCGCCGCGCTCGTAGACGGTCACGCGGATCTGCTTGTGCGTCACCGCGGCGGACTGCAGCGCATCGACCGCGTTGGCGAGCAGGCCGGTCAGGATGTCGAGCGCCTTGTGCTGATCGACCCTGGCGCCCGGCGCCTGGCACTCCGTCGCGATCGCGATGCGGTCGCGGCCGCTGCGCTCGGCGATGATCGCGAGCGCCTCGGCGAGCAGCACCTGCGGCGCCTCGAGCATCGCCTGGCCGCGGTCCTCGGCGGTCGTGTTGAGCTGGCCGATCACGGTGACGACGCTGTCGATGTGCGTGCGCAGCCGGACGAGCTCCTCGAGCATCGCCTCCTGCTCGCCGGTCAGCGCCCGCCCGAGCATCGACAGCATCGCGGCGAGCTTGCCGCCGCGCTCGTCGGCGGTGAGGAACGCGACGACGTCGTCGCGGTGCTGATCGAGCAGGGCGACCGTGCGCGCCAGCGTCTTGGTCTTCGAGCCAGCGATCTGACGCTCGATCATCTGGGCCGACACGTTGGCGCTATTGAGGGCGTTGCCGACGCCGTGCAGCACCTCGATCGCGACGTCCGCCATGCCCGCCTTGCGGGCGCTCTCGATCAGCTGCTCCTGGGCCTTGCGCAGCGCCCGCGTGCGGTCCTCGACGCGCGCCTCGAGCTCGCGGTTGAGGGCCGACAGCTCGTCGTACAGCGTGGCGTTGTCGAGCGAGATCGCGGCCTGCGCGACCAGCGCCTGGGTCAGGCTCACGACCTGCGGCGTGAACGCACCGGCGGTGACCCGGTTCTCGAGCACGACCAGGCCCATGACCTCGCCCTTGTGCCGCACCGGGATCCCGGCGATCGACCGGCAGCGGCTGCCGGCGACGAATGGGTCCGCCGCGTGGGCCGGATCGCCGGTCGCGTCGGCGACCACCACCGGGCGGCCGGTCCGCCGCACCACGCGCACCACCGAGCGCGGCAGCTGGGGGTAGCGCTCGAGCGGGATGCCGATGTCGCGGTAGCCGCCGTGCAGCTCGCCGAACACGGTCTCCGCACCGTCGGAGCCGCGCAGCACGAACACGACGCGCTCGGCGCCGGCGTTCTGCGCGATCCCGGCGAGCACCGCGCGCACGACGCCCGAGCCGGTGAGCTGCGTGCTGATGTCCTGCGACACCGTCAGGACCGTCGCGAGGTCGAGCTGATCGTTGATGGTCTGGCCGGCCGCGACCGCGGTCAGCGTGCCCACCGTCTCGTCCCGGGTCGCCGCCACCGACGCCCGCCGCGCGTCGTCGCGCGCGAGGTCCCTGATCCGCATCGACGGCCGCGCCTGCTCGAGCTGCACCACCTTGGTCAGGTGCGACCACCGGCGATACGCGATCACCGCCTCGCGGTAGAACAGCGTCGCCTCGTCGCGATCGCCGGCCTCGTCGAGCATGCGCGCGCGCTCCTCGTGGGCGTACGCGGCGATCGGCGTGAGGTCGCGGGCCCGCGCCTCGCGCGCCGCGCGGCCGAACAGCGCCGCGGCGCGATCGAGCTCGCCATCGGCCCACGCCAGCTCGGCCTCGAGCAGCGCCATCGCCGGATCGTTGTTGGTGGCGAGCGTCCGCTCGCGCAGGCGGCGGAACGTGTCGAGGACCTGCTCGGCCGCGGCGCGGCGCTCCGGCACGCCGCTGCGGGCGTCCCTGGCGGCGAACAGGCCGTCGAGCAGCCACAGCGTCATGCGGTGCGGCGCGGCGAAGTTGACCTGCGGGAAGCCGGGGCGGATCTCGTCGAGCCAGGCCCGGACCTGGGCCTCGTGGCCGACGACCGCCAGCGCCAGGCCGAGGTTGACCATGGTGCTGTTGCGCATCGAACCCGCCGCGAGCGGCACGCTGGTGATGCGGTCGAGGTCGCCCTGCGCGATCGGCTCGTCGCGGCTCAGCTTGCCGGCGATGTTCACCACGTTGGCCGCGTTGGCCGCGACCCCGCTGTCGGCGCCCAGCAGCGGCGCCCAGCCCTCGATGGCGCCGACCACGCGATCGAGCGGCGTGCCGAGCAGGCTCAGCATCGTGATCGACGCCGACGCGCACAGCGCCGAGAACACCGGATCGCCGGCCTCGATGCCGAGCGGGATCGCGCGCGCGAGCTGCGCGGCGGATTCGTGCCACGGCCCGAACCACGGACCGACCATGTAGTGGAAGGCGACCGACGTGCGCGCCGCCAGCTCGGGCACCGGGCGGGCGAGATCGAGCGCCGAGCACGCCTCGTAGATCGCGCGCGCGGCCGCGTAGTCGCCGCGGATCGCGTGCAGGAGGCACGCGTGGACCGCCATGAACCCGGCCATGTTGCGCACGTGGCCGTGGCGCAGCACCAGGCCGATCGCCGACTCGACGACCAGGATATAGAGCCCCATGCGGCCCGAGAACATCACCGGGACCGTCATCGACCCGAGGAGCTGCAGGATCTGCACGGCTGCCGGATCGGTCGCAGGCGGACGATCGATGTGATCCTGCGCGGTGAGCCGGCTCAGGGTGCGCTGGTTCAACCGGATCGCGGCCAGCGGCTGCAGCGGGCGCGGGGTCGCCGGCAGCCGCAGCCCGAGGCGGGCGAGGCCCTCGAGGCCGATCTCGATCGCGCGCGCACGGTCCATCGCCATCGAGTGGTTCTCGGCCCAGCTGTTGTAGACCGGCCCGAGCTCCTCCGGCGCCAGCTCGCGGCTCGCCAGCGCCTGGAACCGCGCATCGGCCTCGCCGCGCTTGCCGAGCATCATGAGCGCGCGCGCGTGGCCGAGCTCGCTGCGGAACCGGAGCGCGCGGTGGCCCTGCCAGCCGCTGGCCGGCGCGCCCGCGAGCAGCGCGGCCGCGCCTGCGAACAGCGTGACCGCGACGTCGTAGGCCGCCGACGCCATGACGTGCTCGCCGGCGATCGCGTGGACCTCGGCGGCGGGCGCGCGCGCGGCGTCCGCGAGCTCGATCGCCCCGCGGCAGAGCGCCATCGCGATGCGCAGCGCCTGCGCGCCGGTCGCCCCGGGGCTGGCGGCGAGCAGGTACGCCCCGAGCCGGCCGCGCATCCGGGCGACCTCGGCGTCGCCGACCGCGGCGAGCGCGGTCCGGGCGATCACCGGATGCGCCGCGCGGTGGCCGCCGGCATCGACCACGAGGCACTCGCGCGCGAGCGCCGCGAGCGGGCCGACCGCGGCGTCCGCGCCGACGCCGAGCATCACGGCGACCGCCGCGGCGTCGATCGGCTCGTCGCTGCACGCGACCGCGGCGAGCGCGCGCCGGGTCTCGCCGTCGAGCTCGGCGATGCGATGCGACGCCAGCGCGCCCAGCGTCGGCGGTGGCGCCGCCGCGCGCACCGCGTCGAGCGACCACACGTACGCGCCGTCGCGGCGCTCGATGATGCCGGTCTCGACCAGGTGCTCGACCAGCCGCATGAAGATCAGCGGGTTGCCGGCGGACTTGGCGTGCAGCGCGAGGGCGAGCTCCGAGGCGCGGTCGAGCTCGCAGTCGAGCGTCGCGGCCAGCCACGCGGTCATCCCCGGCGCCGACAGCGGGCCGAGCTCGATCGACACCGCGCCGGCCCGCTCGCGCAGCCCATCGAACGCAGCCGGGTCGCTGGCCACGAGCACCACCAGGGTCCGGCTCGCCGGCTGGCTCAGGACCGCGTTGATCAGGCTCACCGAGGCCGGATCGGCGTGCTCGAAGCCGCGCAGCGCGAGCACGAACGGCGCGCCGTCGCCGAGCGCGCGCGTGAAGCACCGGAAGCCGTGGTGCAGCCGGGCGCGGGCAGGCGCGGCCGGCAGCGCGGCGAGCGGCGGCTGCGGCCCGAACACGTCGCCGAGTGACGGGACGATATCGAGCAGGACCTGGCCGACGTGGCCGAGCCGGTCGGCGAACTGCTGGCGCAGGCCGGCGAGGCGATCCTCGTCGAGCACCACCAGGTGATTCGCGAGCGCGCCCAGCGCATCCGCCAGGCCCGACAGCGGCCGCTCGTCGCCCGCGCTCCAGCCACCCAGCGCCAGCAGGCTATCGGATGCGTGATCGCGCAGCAGCGCGCGCACCAGCTCGCTGCGGCCCGAGCCCTCGCGGCCCGAGATCAGCACCAGCGCCGGCTCGCCGGCCTCTGCGCGCGCCAGCGCCCCGGCGAGGGCCTGCATCTCGTCGCGGCGGTCGAACAGCCGCTGCGGGAACCGCGGCCGCCTGAGGTCCGAGCTCCCGAGCTCGAAGCGCGCGATCTGGCCGTCGGGCTGGATCGTCTCGAGGCAGTGCTCGAGGTCCGCCGCCAGGCCGCGCGCCGACTGGTAGCGCTCGTCCGGGAGCTTGGCCAGGAGCTTCCTCACGATCTCGCTCACCACCAGCGGCACCGACGGCACGCGATGGTGCGGCGGCTCGGGGAGCCGCGATAGCTGCGCCGCCACGATCTCGAGCAGGTCCTTGTCCGGGAACGGCAGCCCGCCGGTCAGCAGCTCGTACAGCGTGATGCCGAGCGAGTAGAGATCGGAGCGCACGTCGCAGCCCTCGCGGGTGCGGCCGGTGTGCTCCGGCGAGACATAGGCCGGCGTGCCGACCAGATCGCACACCGGCAGTGCGCGCGCGTTGACCGGCAGCTCCGCCGCCGTCCCGAAATCGCAGAGCGTGGCCGTCTCGTCGCCCGCGTCGTACAGGATGTTGGCCGGCTTGATGTCGCGGTGGATGAAGCGCGCCGCGTGGACCTGCCCGCACGCCTGCGCGACCTGCAGCGCCACGCGCAGGGCCCGCCTCACCGTGAACCGGCCCGGGCGCAGCGCCGCGGCGAGACTGCTCGAGCCATAGCGGCGCTCGACCAGCACCGGCCCGTCGCTGCCCTCGAACAGACCGAGCGCCACCACGACGCGGCTGCCGACGACCTTCTGGAGCACGCGGTACTCGTGCGTGAGGCTGCGGTGAGCGTCGCGGACCATCTTGGCCACGACCGGGGCACCATCCGGCTCCCGGACACCGGCATACACCAGCGTGGACGCGCCTTCGTAGAGCAGCGTATCGAAGGAGAATTCCGCGACTCTCACACTGCACAGATCGACCGCCGACGAGCGATCTGTACCCCGCACCCACCGCGAGCCCCGCCCGGCGCCGGCGCCGGCCACCGCAGGCGCGGGATCGACCGTGCGTGGCGCGATCGTGCGTGCACCTGCGCCTCGGTGTGACCAGGCGCAGGCAGTTCGCCGTCGGCGGTCGTCGCAGCTCGCCGGTTTGGCAATCCGCGGCGCGGGAATCGCGGTTGCACATGCTTCGAGCCATTCCAACCGATGAGGAGTCTTCCGATGCGTAGCTACGCCCTCGTGCTGTGCGTGCTGCCCGCTCTGGTGCTGGCGTGCGGAGACAACCGGTCGCCCACCGGCGATGACGATATGGCCGTCGGTACCCACGATTCCGATCAGGGCGGCTCGGCGCGCTCGATCGCCGCCAGCCTCGACATCAACTCTCCCAGCTGCGACACCGCCACCGCCAGCTTCGAGGTCCTCGCGCGTCACCTCGACGACGCGAGCTCCGTGAGCAAGCTCAAGTGCCAGATCGCGTTCGACGACGGCGCCACCGCCGACGTCTGCCTGGGTGAGCACACGTTCGCGAGCGCGGGCGCTCACACGTTCACCGCCGACATCACCGACCTCGACACCGGCGCGACCGCGCACGTCGTGATGACGCGGGTCATCGCGACGCCGCTCACCGTCGAGCTCACCGTCGAGGCGCCCGCGTGCGGCCTCGACGTCTCGTTCAGCGCCAAGCTCAGCACCGGCGCCGAGGTCCACGCGACCATGGAGCCCGCCGACAAGGTCGTCGTCCCGACCGTGTTCGGCCGCACCGGCCAGTTCCAGGCCCGCGAGGCCGCCGATCTGCGTCCGTCAGGTGTCCCGCACCGTCACCCTCAACTGCCCCTGCCCCTGACCTCGCCGGGCGGCGCCGCGCTTGCAGTCCGATCCGGCATGACCGCCGAGCGCATCGATCCCCACACCGCGCGGGCCGACATCGCATCGTCGAAGGCGTTGCTGGTGTGCGCCTATGACAGTCCGGAGAAGTGCCAGCAGTACGCCCTGGACGGCGCGATCGACCTCGACGAGCTCCGCCGGCGCGAGCCGAGCCTGCCGCGGCAGCAGGAGATCATCTTCTACTGTGCTTGACCCAGCGAGGCCACGTCCGCCCGGCGGGCGGAAGAGTATCGCGCCAAGGGATTCAGCAACGCCAGGGCGCTGAGCGGCGGCTTCGACGCCTGGAAGAAGTCGACCGCGACCCACGCCTCGGCGTGAATCGCACACCCATGCGCGCTACCATGCGCAGCGCGTACAGGAGCTGCGATGAACCCCACCGTCGAACTGCGCTGTCGCTGCGGTCAAGTCGAGGGCCGCGTCGCCGACGCTGCGCCTGACACCGCGAACCGCGTCGTCTGCTACTGCGACGACTGCCAGGCCTTCGTGCACCACCTCGGACGCGCCGACCTGCTCGACCCCCACGGCGGCACCGACATCGTGCAGGTCGCGCCGGCCTCCCTCGCCTACACCCGCGGCACCGATCGCATCGCCGGCGTTCGCCTGGCCCCCAAGGGCCTGCATCGCTGGTACGCGTCGTGCTGCAAGACGCCGCTCGGCAACACCCTCGGCCCCGGCCTGCCGTTCGTCGGCGTCGTCGCGCAGGCCTTGCGCTCGGCCGACGACGCCTTCGGCCCGCCGCTCGGCGGCATCTACGGCAAGTACGCCGTCGGAGCCGCGCCACCCGGCACCACCCGACCCAGCCTACGCCTGATCGGCCGCGCGCTGCGCAAGGTCGTCGGCTGGAAGCTCGGCGGCAGGACCTGGCCGCATCCGTTCTTCGATCGCACCACGCGCGCCCCGATCTACCCGATCACCCTGCTGTCCCCCGACGAGCGCGACGCCCTGCGTCCGCTCTGCGGCCCCAGGCCCGCATGATCCGCCCGATGGCCGAGGACGACGTCGCGATACCGGGTTCGCGCGGTCCCTGGGGCCGGTGCCGACTCTTCACGTGACCGCGGACGACCGCAGCCGGTGGATCGCCGCTTCGATGTCCTCGGCCGTGCTGTCGTGTAGCAATACCTGGACCCATACCGGCAGCATCATGAAGTGATCGGCGTAGAACAGCGCATCATCGTCCATCGGCTTGTTGGCGAAGTAGAAGGTGATGCGCTCGCCCGCCTTCGCCTTGCCGCTCACCAGCGGCCGGATCTTGTCCTTCACCATCGCGACGGTGTCCTCGCCGGATATCCAGTCGCCGTCCACGCGGTGTTCCGCGAGCTTCCCGCTCTGAAACTCGTCGAAGGTCGTCGCCTGCAGGTCGAGGCGGAACAGCTCCTGCTCGAAGTACGCCTCGACACCCTCGTGGCCTTCGACCGTCGTACCGTCATGGAGGTTCACGACCCGGACGTTGTCGTATTGCGGCTTCTTCCTCTTCCAGAACTTCCACATGTTCCCTCACGCCGAGGCTAGCCGATCGGCGGTGCAGGGTCAGCAGGCTCCGATGCGCCGGCTGCTCAGCCGCCCGGATCGATCGTCTGCTGGAGCGCCACCGGAATGCGGAACCTCGCCTGCTTCGCCTCGCGCTCCACCTGCACGATGGCCTTCATCAGCTGGTGGGTGGCGTGCGCGATCAGGCGCGAGTCGAGGTCGCGGCGCTCGCCGCCGCCGAGCAGCTGGCCGACCACCGTGCCCGCGGAGATGAGCGAGCGGGTCCGGTCGGCCGGGGGCAGCTCGAGCAGATCGGCGCAGTGATCGCCGGCGAGGGTGCGCACCAGCGCGGTCGGAAAGCCGTCGAAGGCCATGCCGGGAAAGTAGGCCTGCATCATCTCGATCAGCGGTGCGATCAGCAGCGGGCCGTCGCTGCTGCGCGTCCACTGGCGGTCCCGGATCGCCTCCATCAGCTCCTCGGCATCGCCGAGGTCCGATCCAGCGCGCGCTGCGTTTCTTCGAGCTTCCGTTCGGACACCGCCCCCCCTTGTCTGCTGATCCCCGGCGAGCCGTCAGGGAACCAGACGCTTCGCTCCATGCCTCACCGGTCCATGGAAGTGGCGCCCGTCCTCCACGGATAGCGCAGGACCGGCATCCGATCACGGCCGCGGAGCAGGCCAGCTTGGCTGCCGGGACAAGTAGTTGCGCTCCATCCGCTCCGGCTGGATGTTTCCGTTGCCGGACGCCGCGATCGTGTACGTTCGCGTCCGATGAAGCTGGCACTGTTCGGCGCGACCGGCCTCACGGGACCGTCCGTGCTGCGCGAAGCGCTCGCGCGCGGCCACCACGTCCGGGCGCTCGCGCGCAAACCCGAGGCGATCACCACCACGCATGAGCGGCTGACCGTGCTGCGCGGCGATGCCCTCCACCCCGGCGACGTCGAGGCGTGTGTCGCCGGCTGCGACGCCGTGGTGCACTGCCTCGGCGTCGGCGGCCGCGGCGACGGCAAGCCGACGACCCTGGTGTCGGAGTCGGTCGCGCTGCTGCTGCCGATCATGCAGGCGCAGGGCGCCAGGCGCCTCATCGTGATGTCGAACCTGGGCGCCGGTGGCAGCGGACCGTGGTGGATGCGCAAGATCGCGATCCCCGTGCTCGTGCGCTGGCTCGCCCCGATCGTCGAGGACAAGGACCGCACGGAGGCGATCCTGCGGTCGAGCGAGGTCGAGTGGATCGCGCCGCGCTTCCCCGCGATCGTCGAGGGCCCCGCGAAGCCGGTCAGGACGAGCGCCGACGGCCGCCGCATCGGGTTCAGGATCACGACCGGCTCGTGCGCAGCCTTCCTGCTCGACCATCTCGCCGACTCGCCCCACCTGCGCGCGGCGCCCTCCGTCAGCAACTGACCGCGCGCCCTTCGCGATTGCGTCGCGATCGCCGCGCCGCTATGTCGAAGTCGCCATCGGTGCGGAGCGCGCGCAAGCGCAAGGTCGCCTCGGCGCTGGGCAGGAACGAGTCGTCTCTCAAACAACCGGAGCAGCTCTTCGTCGACGATCGAGTACTTGAGCTCGCTGACCTTGGGCCGCTGCTCGGGGGGCAGGAGCGAGACCGAGCAGATGCGGTGGGCCTCGTCGAGCTCGAGCAGGTCGTTGAGGAAGCCCAGCAGGATCGGCTTGTGGTCCTCGCTGCCGAAGATGCGCTGGAACACGAAGTCGGTCTTGGGGTCAGCGAAGACCGGACGGACCATGGTCACGGATGTACCGCGGATCGGGGCGGCCCGCACTAACCGGGTGGCGTGCGCGAGCGGTAGTCCGTCGATTCGAGCTGCCCGAGCACGTGGCTGGCGCCGACGATGACGATGGGCCGGAACGCGAGGTTCAGGACGGGCACGGCGAGCAGGGCGGCGGTCGACAGCGCGAAGCCGATCATCAGGGTGGGGTGTTCCTCGACGAGGGCGATCTCCTCGCGCCAGGGCAGGGACAGCCGGTCGCAGAGTCGAGCGAACCGGAGCACCAGGCGGCCGCCGAACGGCACGCGGTCGGCAGCATGGAATAGCCAGCGAACGTACCAGGGCGACTGCACAAGCAGCGCGGCGGCGTCGAGGTCGGCGAGCGTCTGGCCCGGCCGCAGGACGCGCGCGGCGTCGAACGCCTCGACGACGACCCAGTGCAGCGCCCACACGGCGGCGGCGGCCTGCACGAAGAGCCAGCCGATCCCGGGCACCATGTGCAGGAGCCCGCTGATCGGCGCGAGCACGATCGCAACGAGGATTGCCTGCTTGATCGCTCGCGCGAGGTTGCGACGGAGGGGCTCGATGCACGGATCGACGCGCGAAAAGCCGAGCGCATGGCGCGCGTGGGCGGCGAGCCGCGCGTAGTGGCCGGCGAGGACGATCGACGGCAGCGGCGCGAGGACGGCAAACGTCACGTAGAACCGGTGCAGGAAGTCGTCGCGGTGCCCGGCGAGCGCGATGGCGGCGCAAAACGCGGCGAGCAGCACGGCGGGGACCAGCGCAGCCTTGAGGAGGCTGCGGTGCGTCGCCAGCAGCCGGACGCCGAGGAGCGGCTGGGTGAGGCCGTAGACGACCCGATCGACGGCGGCGACCGGCGGCGACCGCGGCGCGACGTGGTCACGGACAGCGGCGAAGCGGCTGGGAGAGGCTCGCATCTGTGGGAAAAGACGCCACTACCGGCCGCCAAGTCGGACGGGCAGTCGCAGCGTAGCGACCTACGTAGTCACTTGAAATGCGCATGGCAAGGCCTCGCGGCGGACCGATCATCGCGGCAGGTCATGTCGCCGGCGCTCGATCTACCATCCGGCCATGCTCGCCGATCGGTGGAAGCCGGATCTCGTCCGGCGCCTGGAGACGATCGCGTTCCGGGCGTGGCCGGCCCTGGAGTCGGAAGCGTCCCCGGGCTGGCTTCAGCGATTCAGCCAGGGCTACACCAAGCGAGCCAACTCCATCAATGGACTGGATCCGGACGCCGAGATGACTCCCGCGGTCATCGAGACGCTGGAAGCGCCGTATCGCAGGCGTGGTCTGCCACCGATCTGGCGGATCTCGCCGCTGGCGCCGCCCGCGGCCGACAGCCTGCTCGAGGCGCGCGGTTATCCGCGGATCGACGAGACGCTGGTCCAGATCGCGCCGATCGACGCCGGCCCCGGCGCCGACCCGGCCGTGGCGATCACCGCGCGGCCGTCACCCGCCTGGCTCGCGGGCTTCGCCGAGCTCCGCCCGGTGAGCGTGGCGCAGCGCGCGGCGATGACCGGCATGCTGCAGGCGATCGCCGCGCCGGTCGGCTTCGCGCGGATCGAGGAGTCGGCGCAGCCGGTCGCCTTCGGGGTGGGCGTCGTCGACGGCGATCAGCTCGGCGTGTTCGACATGCTCGTCGCCCCCGCAGCCCGTCGACGCGGCCTGGCGCGGCGCGTGCTGCGAAGCCTCCTGGCATGGGGCCACGCGCACGGCGCGCGCGCCGCGTACCTGCAGGTGTTCGCCAGCAACACGGCGGCGCGTCAGCTCTACGCCGATCACGGCTTCGACACGGCGTACAGCTACTGGTATCGGGTGCCGCCCTGACCGGGTTAGCCGGGTCGCCCGTCGATCCGCGGCCGGACGAGGATGCGCGCGTAGACCACCGTGAACGTGGCGAACGCGAGCGACCACAGCGTTCCCGAGAGGTAGAGCATGGCCGGGTAGATCGAGAGCGAGAACGGTCCGAGCACGCGCACGATCCCCGCCAGGACGAGCGCACCGAATGCGAGCGCGACCGGGTACGGAGCGACGAGCGTGCGTCCCGAATGGCCCAGCGACACCCGCGCCATCATCCCGAGCGTGGTGCATCCGATCGCGCCCACCGTCAGCGCGTGGACCGCGGACGACGCCGTCACCCTCCCCGTGAAGGCCGCCGCGACGCGCAACCCGAGCCCGATGACGATCCACGCGTGGCCGGCGTGGAGGATCCACAGCAGCGGATGGCGCGCGGTATGGCGGGCACCCCATGGCACGCTGCGCGCCAGCGCGAGCGCGGCCGTGGCGCCGGCGAGCGCGGTCCCGGCGCGGGTCTCGGGGAATGCGACGTCGGTGATCGCGAGCGCGGCCATCGCGGCGACGGTGGCCATGTCGAGCGCGGGCACGTTGCGGATCGACGCCACCTGGGTCGCGTTGCGCGTGAACATCGGGAAGACGCGCGCCGAGATCAGCAGGATCAGCAGCGTCACCACGTCGAGCGCGCCCAGCGTGGCTCGCCACAGCCAGCCCGCGAGGATCCGGTTGCCGTCGAGATGGATCGCGAGATCGGCCAACCACAGCGCCAGGACGACGCCGAGGACGGCGTAGTTGCGCCGGTTCTTCGCGCCGACGAGCGCGCGCCCGACCACCACCGCGAGCGCCGGCAGGAACGCGAGGTCGGCAACGGCGACGACGGGCACGGGCAGCACCGCCGCCGCGGCGAACGCCACGCGCCCGGCCAGCCACAGCGCGACCAGCACGATCAGCGGACCGCCGACGGCCGTCTCGCGCTGGGTCCAGTTGGCCACCGCCGTCAGCAGGAACCCCGCGAGCACGGCGGCGACGAAGCCGAACACCATCTCGTGCGCGTGCCAGTACATCGCCCCCAGGTAGCTGTCGACATGGACCCGGCCGGCCAGCGCGAGCAGCCACAGCAGCATGATCAGCGCGGCGAAGCCTCCCGCCAGCAGGAAGAACGGGCGGAAGCCCTTGGCCGCCCACGCCGGCACGTCGGCCGGTGGCACCGGGGCACTGCCGAGGACAGGAAGCGCGCGCGACACGCCAGCGTCTTCTACCGCATGGAGGTCTGGGCGACGAGCTTCGGCGGTGGCCTGCGTGTCTTCCAGCAGCCGTGACCCCGGCGCTGGTCGTGGGAGGAGCCGCTGGCGCGACGATAGCATCGGCGCACAGCTCGTCGCGGCCATCCGGCGCTAAGGTCGCTGATGACTAGCTGTCGCTGCGATCGGGGATGCCGTCGGCGTCGCGATCGATCCCGATGCGGGTTCCGCTGCCGGGCGGCACGCAGGTGAACGTGACCGGGGCGGCGAACGCCGATGCCTGGTTCAGCAGCGTCTGCAGCGAGACCGCGGCGTCGCCGGTGGCGTCCGGAACGAAGCGCTGGCTGCTGTTCATCACCCAGCCCATCGGCTGGCTGCCGAACACGGCCTTGGCCACCAGCTCGCACTCCGGCCGCGGGGTGGTCACCGCCGCGCGCTGGACCAGCAGGTTGAGCCGGGCCTGGACATCCGCGCGGCCGGCGTTGGCCACCGTCACCGTCACCTGCTGGCCGACGATCGGCGCCAGGTCGGACGGGAACGCGAGCACGAACTGCTCCACCTGGGTGCGCTGCGTCGCGGTGAGCGTGAACACCGCGGCGCTCACGAACTGGTTGATCGAACCGGTCGCGCCCGAGTTGTCGTAGCCGAAGCCGCGGATCTGGTCGCCGACGCCGGTCTGGCCCGAGAGGTTCTCGGCGAACATGCCGATCTTCTGATACATGTTGCGAAGGTGTGGGATCTTGAAGTCCTCGGCCACCACGCCGCCTTCGAACGACAACGTGCCGTCGGTTCCGAACCGGCCCTGCGTCGGGTTCAGCACGTGGCATCCAGTGCATTGCGTGATCCGGTCGGACACGACGCTGTTGAACACCTGCGCGCCCTGGGATTGCGCGGCGGTCAGGCTGTTGTCGAGGTTGGCGATCGGATTGGGGGGATAGCTGAGCTGCAGCGCAAACTTCGCGAACGAATTCATCTGGTCGGTGGTCAGCTGGGAATCGCGACCAAGCAGGCTCGTGAACGCGACGTTGAAGTCTTCGAACGCCTGTTCCTCGAGTGTCTCGTCCGGATCGTGGGTGACGCCGGTGCGATCGCCGCGCCAGTGCATCGGCCCGTTGTGCGCGAGCCCGCGCAGGCTCTGCGTGGTCATCGGACCTTTCATGGGATGGTTGGTTCGATTGCGGAGCGAGGTCGGGATATTGACGTTGTAGGTGCCGGGATTCTGGACCGTCACCCCGTCGGGGTTGCCCAGGTCCCATGCCAGGTGATCGACATCGCCGAAGATGTGACAGCCCGCGCACGACGAGTCACCGCGGCTCGAGCTCAGGGTCGCGTCGTAGAGGAAGCGGCGGCCGGTCACGACCTCGGCCGGCTCCGGGTTGAACATCGCGACGTGCGCGGTCTCGGTGAGCTGCCCGGTGTCGACCACCGAGATCCCGTTGTCGAACCGCGTCGACACGAAGGCGCGGCCGCGGGCCTCGTCGAGGACCACGCCGGTCGGCCCGCCGCCCGACACCAGCAGCTGATCGGTCGCCGACGGCGTGAACGTGTTCGCCTCGAGCTCGGAGGTCCGGTAGCGGGCGAGCTTGCTCGAGCCCATACCGACCACGAACAGGGTGCTGCCGTCTGCCGTCACCGCCATCTGCAACGGGGTGGCCAGCGACAGCGCGCGCTCGGCGGCGGTGCCCAGGGCGGCCCCGTAGTTGGTGATGTGCTTGTTGAGGTGGCGAGGCGACACGGTGGTGCCGGTCAGTACGGTGATCCGGCTCTCTGCGAAGTGGCCGCGCACCGTGGTCGAGCGGGTGCCCGGACCCTCGAACCGGGTGAGGTTCAAGGACTCGAGGTTGCTGACATAGATCACGCCGCTCCGCGGGTTCACCGCCACGTCGAACAGCGTCGTGCCGACGCCGGATATCCGCGGGCCGAGCTGCGGCGCTGCGCCGGTCGCGTTGATCTGGAACACATCGAAGTCCGGCAGGTTCAGCTTGACGCGCGCGCTCTGGTTCTGCGGCGGAACGCCAGTCCTGGGATCACCGCCGTCGACCCAGCTCGTGCCGTTGAACTGGACGATCAGTCCGGTCCGCGGCTGGGTCGTGCCATCCGCGGCGGTGGTCGGCGGCGGTTTGGTGATCCCTCCGTTCGCGATGTCGGGAGCGAGCACGGTGGTGCGATCTCCCGAATGAAACACGGCCGCGTACACCCGCGAGCCGTCCGCGTTGCGGGCGAGCCCGCGCAGCGAATCGCCGAACATGTGCAGGATGGTCAGCGGCTGACCGCCGAGCGCCGCACCGAGGTTGGCGCTGTCGAACACCCAGACGTCGGCGCGACCGACTCCCGGCGTCGTGAGCTGCGGATCGAACGGTGCGTTCTGGCCGCGGTGAGCCGCCGAGATGAACGCCCAGGCGCTGTTCGGGCCGGCGAACACGATGTCGCTCGGCTCGTCGCCGACCAGCAGCGTGTTCACGATCCGCGCCGGACTGACCGAGACATCGATCACGCTGACACTGTCGGACAGGTGGTTCACCACCCACAGCTGGCCGTCATTGGCCAGCGCGACCGCGACCGGCTCCAGGCCGACGGAGATCGACTCGATCGGCCGGGGTGTCGCGCTGCTGGTATCGAACACCTCGACGCGGTTGTCGGGCGTGTTGACCGCATAGAGCCGGAGCCCGTTGCTCGACAGCGCGAGCGGCCTCACGTGTCCGGTCTCGAACGTGGTGAACGCACCGATCGGCGGCGGGGCCCCGGTGCCGCCACCGCCGTTGGCAACGCCCTCGACAGTGACGTTGTCGACGTCGTAACTCTCGTTGCCCGCGTTCGCGCTGACCCGGAATCGCAGGACGACCTGGACCTGGTTGTCTGCTCCCGCACCGAGCGGGAACGTCGCATGGCCCAGGGTGGTCGAGCGCGTCGACTCGATCGTGGCGAATGCGCCACCGTTGATCGACACCGCCGCGATGCCGTTCTCTCCGTTATCGAGGCCCGCTGTCACGCGGTCGAAACTCAGCGTGATGCTGGAGAACCCCGTTGTACTGAACGACTTCGACGTGATCGTGCCGCTATTCGCGGCATTGGAAGCCCCGGTCATGTGCGCGGCACCGGACGTCGCCGACACACCGCCCGTGGATGTGAATTGCCCGAGACCGCCGGTGAAACTCTCTGAAAAGATCACCGTAGTTACCGACTGAGTAGTTGTATGGATGTCGCTGTCGGTGAATCCGCCGCAGCTCGAGATCAGAGCTGTGGCCGACAAGGTACCGGCGAGTGACAACCACGTTCGTGACGAGCCTCGACGCACCATTCAATACTCCTATCGCTGCGTTCCTGAGGAAACCCGAGGAAACCCGAGGAAACCCGAAGAAACATAGAGGAAACCTTCGCGCGGTCACCCAGCGCTCCACACGAGCGCCGAAGCCGCGCGTCGAGCGTCAGTTGTACAACAGGACTCTGCAGGAGTACAACCACAGTGAAACGGCCTGTGAAGGCCAATAAGATCACAATGAATGATCTCTATAGAGAACAGACGCGAGGCCCATTCCAATGTTCGCCCGGCCATCTCTTGCACAGTTGGTCAGGTCTAACGCCGCGGCGTTCTTCGGCCTGCGTGCTGCGATGCCACGGCGCGGTCCCTTCTTGGATCCGCGCCGCGGTCGCTACCGAGAGATCTGGCCCGACGGTTCCCCCGCGGGACCGGCCGGATCGGGGCGGGGCGCGAGTCAGCGATGGTCGGTCGAGTCGTCGCCGTCACCGTCGCCGTCGCGGGCCTCGGTCTTGTCGAGGCCGAGCCGGCGGATCATCTTGTAGATCGACATGCGCTCGATGCCGGCGGCGCGGGCGGCGGCCGAGATGTTGTTGTCGTGGGCCTCGAGCAGGGCCTCGAGGTAGCGGCGATCGAACTCATCGACGAGGCGCTGCTTGGCGACCTTGAACGGGACGTCGATGTCGACGTCGCCGAACTGGCCGTCCTTCTTGGGCGGGGCCTCGAAGCCGAGGTGCGGGTGGTTGGGCAGGAGCACGGCGCGCTCGACGGAGTTGCGCAGCTCGCGGACGTTGCCGGGCCAGGCGTGGCGCTGGGCGCGGGCGACGAAGTCGTCGGGCAGGCGAGGGTCGCCGTGGCTGGCGGTGAGCTGGCGCAGGAAGTGCTCGATCAGGAGCGGGATGTCCTCGCGGCGCTCGCGCAGCGCGGGGACGGAGAGCTTGGCCACGCTCAGGCGGTAGAACAGGTCGGAGCGGAAGGTGCCGCGGTTGACCTCGGTGGCGAGGTCGCGGTTGGTGGCGGCGACGATGCGGACGTCGGAGGCGATGACCTTGGTCGAGCCGATCCGGCGGACCTTGCGGGTCTCGACCGCGCGCAACAGCTTGGACTGGACGTCGAGCGGCAGCTCGCCGATCTCGTCGAGGAACAGCGTGCCGCCGTGGGCGGCCTCGAACACGCCGACGGTGGCGCGGCCGGCGCCGGTGAACGCGCCCTGTTCGTGGCCGAAGATCTGGTCCTCGAACAGCTGCTCGGGGATCGCGGAGCAGTCGAGCACGACGAACGGGCCGTTGCGGCGCGGCGAGCACTGGTGGATCGCGTCGGCGACGCCCTCCTTGCCGGCGCCGGTCTCGCCCTGGATCAGCACGGTGGCGTCGGACTGGGAGAAGCGGTTGATCAGGTCGAACATGTGGCGCATCGCGGCGCTGCCGCCGATCAGGCCGTGGAGGCGCGCCTCGTGCCACAGGGGGACGGAGACCGAGTCGTCGAGCGGATCGAACACGATCGCGCTCTTGCCGATCTGGATGGTGGCGCCGGGCGGGATGAAGCCGTCGACGACGCGCACGCCCTTGACGTGGGTGCCGTTGGTCGAGCCGAGGTCGCGGATCCGGTAGCCGTCGGCCTGCAGGCGGAGCTCGCAGTGCAGACCGGAGACCTTGGGATCGTTGACGGTCAGGTCGGCGCCGGTGCGCCCGATCATGATGCTCGGCTGGGCGAGCTCGATCGACTTGCCGGCGTCGGGGCCGGCGACGACCTCGAGCCGGCAGCGCCGCACGTTGACCGTGCGCGGCAGGCCCGCGAAGGAGGTGACCCAGGTGGGGGTTTCGAGATGGTGCCCGTCGACCACGTCTTGTACGGAAGGTATCACGCTCATCGCTTGGCTCCTCGTGCATCGGCGATCCGAACACGGCCGATCGACGACACCGCGAGCTCCTCCGGGGGGAGCTTGGGGCCTCCGATGTCCGCTTCGACCACGGTGAAATTGAGCGGGGGCTCTTGCGCTCCCGAGATGCTGGTGACTGTGGCCCACACGGTCCGCTGGCTGCCCTCGATGGTGAGCTCGACGCGCTGGCCCTTGCGGACCGCGCCGCGGTGCTCCTTGGGTACCGCGAACCGGATGATG
Organism: Deltaproteobacteria bacterium; assembly: GCA_005887925.1. GTDB lineage: Bacteria > Myxococcota_A > Polyangia > Haliangiales > Haliangiaceae > JABFXX01. The sequence goes on from VBLP01000131.1 coordinate 27,732, forward strand.
AGATCGGTGGGGTCGAACACCCGGGCCAGGGGGGTGCCGACCTGAGCGATCTCGCCCACGTGGGCCTTGAGGCCGGTGATGATGCCGTCGATCGGCGAGAAGATCTGGGCCTTGGCGAGGTCCTTCTCGCTCTGCTCGCGCGCGGCCTTGGCGGTGATCGCGCGGGCCATCGCGGCGCCGCCCTGGCCACCGACCTGGGCGTACTCGGCGCGCGCGGTGGTCACCGCCATCGCCGCCGACGCGCCCATCGTGTGGAGGTAGCTCTCGGCGATCATCTTCTTGCGCAGCGCGGACGCCTGGGCGCCGTACGCGCCGGCCTCCAGCAGCGCCGACTGCTCCTGGCTGCGCGCCTGGGCGAGCTTGGTCTTGAGCTCGGTCTGGTCGAGCTGGGCGACCAGCTCGCCGGTCTTGACGACCTGGCCGGAGTGGATGTCGAGCTCCTCGATCCGGGCCTGGACCTGCGCCGAGATCACGCTCGACCTGCGCGAGGTGATGACGCCGGTGAACTCGACGACGGCAGGCGGCGTCTTGACGACGCGGGCCTGGGTCACCTCGGTGGGATCAAGCTCGGTGGGCATGGGAGCGGGTGCTGCGCACGCTGCCACGAGCAGCGCTACCGAGAGACGCATCAGGGGAAGGACTGGCATGGGGAAGCTCCGTGGCGATCTGGTTCTGCGACGCGGCGAGCAGCTGCGAGTACAGCCCGCCGGTCGCGAGTAGCTGGTGGTGGTTGCCCTGCTCGACGATCCGGCCCTTGTCCATCACGACGATCAGGTCGGCGTTGCGCACGGTCGACAGCCGGTGGGCGACGGTGATCCGCGTGCAGCGCAGGCGCTCGAGGTTCTCGATCACGCGCTTCTCGGTCGCGTTGTCGAGCGCGCTGGTCGCCTCGTCGAGCAGCATCAGGCTCGGGTTGCGGATCACCGCGCGGGAGATCGCGACGCGCTGGCGCTGGCCGCCCGACAGCGAGCCGCCGCCGTCGGAGATCACGGTGTCGTAGCTCATCGGCATGGCGGAGATGTCGTCGTGCAGGCACGACACCTTGCACGCGGCGATGATGCGGTCGAGCTGGGCGCCCGGCGCGGTGAGCGCGACGTTCTCGCGCAGCGTGCCGCCGAAGATGAACGGGTGCTGCGGCACGATGCCGATCTGCTGGCGCACCGTGCGCACGTCCATGTCGTGCAGCATCTTGCCGTCGTAGGCGACCTCGCCGCCGACCGGCTTGTAGAGGCCGGCGAGGATGTTGAGCAGCGTGCTCTTGCCCGAGCCGCTCGGTCCGACGAGGGCGACGCTCATGCCCGGGGTGATGTCGAGCGAGACGTCCTGGACCACGAGCGGCGCCTGGTCGCCGTACTTGAACGACAGGTTCCTGACCGCGATGTGGCCGCGCAGGCGGGGCGGCTGGTGCACGGCGTCGCGATCCTGCTCGAGCGGGGTCTGCAGCACGTCGTCGATGCGGTCCATGTGGCCCTTGACCAGCTGGAGCTCGAGCGCGCTCGACACCAGCTGCGACAGCGGGCCGAACAGGCTGGTCGCCAGCGAGTTCATCGCCAGCATCATCCCGAGCGTCATCTTGCCGGTCATGACGCTGGTCGCGCCGATCGTGAGGATCAGGAGCGGGCCGAGCGAGGCGACCGCGCCGCGGATCGCGTCGACGTAGGCCGACGCGCGCGCCCGCCGCATCTTGACGTTGAGCTCGTCGGTGTAGAGGTTGGACCACTTCTCGACGCCGAGCCGCTCGGCGCCGGCGCACTTGAGGGTCTCCATGCCGCCGAGCATCTGCACCATGTAGCTGTGCGCCTTGGCCTGCTTGTCGAGGTCGGCGGCGAGCAGGCGGTGGTAGGTCGGCCGCGCGCACAGGAACACCAGCGCCTCGGCGGCCGACATCGCGACCGTGATCACGCCGAGCAACGGGCTGACGTAGAAGATCACGCCGGCGTAGAGCAGCACGAACACGCCGTCGATCACCGCCGACATCGACTTGCTGGTCACGATCTCGCGGACCGTGCTGTTGGAGTCGACGCGCATCATCAGGTCGCCGGTCGATCGGCGCTGGAAGAACGAGTACGGCAGCGACACCATGTGGTCGAGGAAGCCGAGCGTCATCCGGGTGTCGAGCGCGATCCGCAGGTGGAGCAGGAGGTGCATGCGGACGACGTCGGCGATCAGGTTGAACGCCGTCATCCCGCCGATCGTCACCAGGCACACGTAGAGCAGGTCGTAGTCGGCGCGCGGCACGACCTTGTCGATGATCATCCCGGTGATCAGCGGCATCACGAGCGCGATCAGCCGCAGCACGAGCGAGACCACGATGATGCGCGAGAACAGGCCCTTCTCGGACATCAGCTCCTGGACGTAGCGGGTGAGCCGGCCCTTCTCGCGCTTGGTCTTGGTGAAGCGGTCGGTCGGGATCAGCTCGATCGCGACGCCGGTGAACGCCTTGCTGAACTGATCGAGCGGCACGTCGCGCGGGCCGGTCGCCGGGTCGACGATCCGCACGCCGTCCTTGACGATGCGGTCGAACACGACGAAGTGGTTGAACTCCCAGTGCAGGATCGTGCCGGTCTTGACCAGCTTGATCTGCGACAGGTCGACCTTGATGCCGCGGCCGGTCAGGCCGTAGCGCTCGGCGGTGTCGAGGATCGCCTTGGCCGACACGCCGTCGCGGCCGATGCCCATCGCGTCGCGGACCTCGGCGAGCTTGGGCTCGCGGCCGTAGTAGGCCATGACCATGCACAGCGATGCCGCGCCGCAGTCGGTCCACTAGAGCTGCTGGACGAACGGCACGGCGCGACGGCCGCTGGGAAAGCCGAGCTTCTTGAGGGCGGGGAAGCCGTCTGCGACTTGCTTGCTCGTGGTGGCCATGGGTGGTGAGTCCCTTCGGGCGATGCGGGCGATGGGCGATGCGGGCGATGGCGGGCGATGGCGGATGGCGAACCGGGCGGCCAGTGGGCGCTGGCCGCGCTGGCCGCGCGGTCAATCGGGCAGGTACTTCTCGATCGCGGGCAGGAGCGTTGCGAGGAACGGCTTGGACTGGATCTTGACCTCGACGACGGCGTGCATGCCGTGGTGGTAGTGATAGGTGTTGTGCTCGGTCTTGAACGTGCGCTCGGGCAGCCGGGCGCGCGCGGTGATCCAGGTCGTGCCGAGCTGGAGGTCCTTGGCGATCGACTCGGTGAGCATGTCGCCGCCGAGCTTGGCGGCCTCCACGCGCGCCTTCTTGTAGCCGTCGAGCTCGAGCTGCATGCCCATCTTCTCGCGGATCCGCGGGCTGTCCTTGCTCGGCAGGAACGCCAGCACTTCGATCTCGCTGTTCTCGTCGGTGATCTGCATGGCGTAGCCGCCGAGCTGGAGCGCGACGCCCTCCTTGGCGTGGAGGTTGGTGACCACGCCGTCGCGCGGCGCGCGGATCGTGCGGGCCTCGACGCGGGCGAGCGCGTGGTCGCGGCTGGTCGCCGCCGACGCGAGCGACTTGCGGATCTGCTCGTCGCTCTGATCGAGCAGGAACTGGGCCTGCAGGTTGCGCCACTCGGCCTCGGCCGCGGCGAGCTGGGCGACCTCGTCGGGCGAGTTCAGCCGGATCACCGGGTCGCCCTTCTTGACCGCCTCGTTCTCGTGCACGAACACCTTCTCGACCGTGCCGCTCGCCGTCGCGGTGACCGAGGTCGAGCCCTCGAACACCACGACGGCGGTGCCGGTCGAGTAGGTCGGCACCTTGACGAAGATCGCGAAGCCGATCGCGATCAGGATGGTGACGATGAGGAGCGGATAGGCGCGCTTGACCCACGCCGGCGACAGCTGGACCAGCTGGCCCTCCTGGCCGCGGGTGCGGTGGGCCTCGAGCGCCTCGCCGCGGTACAGCGAGCCCCGGTCGGCCTTGATCTCGCTCTGGCGCTGCAGGTGCTGCACCGCGAGGTGATGCAGGATCGGCGCGGCCTCGCGGGCGAGCGCGACCATCGCGATCTGCTCGACCAGCTGGTACGCGGGCTGGCGGTTGTTGCGGGTCAGCGTGATCACCGCGACGGTCTCGGTCGTGGTGACCACCGGGATCATCGCGACGTGGCTGGCGATCAGGGCGCGGCGCGCGGTGGCGATGGCGACCAGCGGCTGGGCGTCGCGCGGGATCTCGGTGTCGTCGCCGAGCGTCCACAGGCCGTCGGTGCCGGGATAGACGATCGCGCACGCCAGCGACGACGTCAGCTCGGCCAGCGCGTCGCGCAGCACGCGATCGGCGCCGGCGAGGTCGGCCTGCAGCGCGAGCCGCCGGATGTGACCATAGATCGGTCCGGCGAGCTCGGGCGGCGTGGGGATCGCGAGCGGATCGATCGCGCCGATGCCGGCGGGCATCGCGGGCGGCATCGCGGGCGGAGTGGCCTGCGGCGCGGCGGGGACCGCGACAGGCGTGGGCTGCGGCTGTGCGACCGAGCCGGCCCGGGCCGACCGGACCGACTGGGCCACCGACGCCGACGGCACCGGGCGAGCGGCAGACTGCGCCACCGCCGGCTGCGCGTACATCGCCTGCGGCGTGCCCTGCGGGACCGGCTGCGCGTACACCGGCTGCGGCGTGGCCTGCGGGGCGCGCGGCGCGGGGCGCTGCTGCGGGGTGCGCTGGCTGGACGGCTCGGTCCGGACGCGGGGGGCAGGGGCGAGCTCGCTGCGCGAGCACCGGCTGCTGCTGCGGCTGACCGACACGATGCTGTGATCGTCGATCGCAGGGATCTGCGGCAGCGCGTCGGGCTCGGCGCGTCGCTTGGTCCGCGATGCGGACGCCGAGTGGCTGCGATCGAGCGCGTGGCTCTGATCGAGATGACGGATCTGATCGATATGATCGAGCAGACCCGGCGGCAGATCTCCCGCACGCAGATGCGTGGGAGCTTCCGGTGCGCTGTGGCTGGGCCGCATTGCCGGACCGAAAGTGCAAGCCGAGGACCACGGGCGGCAGCGCCGCCAACTGGCGGATTCACACGCGGCACCTGTCCCGGCGATGGGGGGTGGGGGCGCGATCCGTAACCCGAGGTAGTCGAGTCCCGCGGCGAACGCCGGCTGGATCCCGAGGTAGACAGCGAAGTTACGCGTGGCATGGCGACTGCTCTAGCCAGCGGCCATGACCCGCTTCACCCTCCTCGTCGCCGCGGTCGGCGCAGTCCTTCCTTCGATCCCGGCCGCTGCCCAGCCCCGCGGTCGCTCGCAAGCCGACACCGCGTCCGCGCCCGCCCCGGACGACGACGACGGGCCAGAGGCGCGCGGCGTCGCGGTGTTCAAGCTCGACGACATCATCAAGGCAGCGGTCCGGCTGTCTCCCGACATCGCGCGCGCGACGACCGAGCGCGAGATCGCGCGGGCGGCGGCGGGCGCCGCGGGCCGGGATCAGCAGTGGGTGCTGTCGGCGGGCGTCAACTACCAGCGCGACGCGATCGGCGCCGACACGCCGGACAACCGGCTCGAGCCGCTCACGCCGATCGCGACCGACAAGGTCACCGGCACGCTCTCGCTCGGCCGCAACCTGCCGACCGGCGGCAACCTCAGCTTCGATCTCGGCCTGTCCCACGTGCGCCAGGAGATCAACCTGACCGGCGAGTCGGCCGCGGCCCAGCAGGGCGCGCCGCAGGCGCCGCAGAGCGAGTGCGGCGAGAACATCGACATCTTCTGCCAGGACCAGGCGACCGCGCGCGTCACCTTCAAGCAGCCGCTGGCCCGCGGCCTGGGCTCGGACGTGGCGCTCGCGTCGCAGCACAAGGCCGAGCTCGCCGCCGCCGAGGCCACCGTCAAGTCGCAGCTCGCCGCCGAGCAGCTGCTGCGCGACATCATCACCGCGTACTGGGATCTCGCCTACGCTGCCTACGAGGTCGACGTCCGGGCCGAGTCGCTCGATCTCGCCCGCAAGCAGGAGCAGCTGACCCGGCTGGAGATGCGGGCCGGCACGTCGGCGCAGAACGCCGTCGACGCGGTGCTCTACGAGATCGCGCTGCGCGACGAGGCCCTGCTCAGCGCCAAGCTCGTCTTCGAGCAGAAGTCGCTCGAGCTGCGCCGCAAGGCGGGCCTCGAGATCGGCCGCCGCGACATCGCGATCCGGCCCGCCGATCCGCTCGAGCTCGACCGCCAGGACTGGAGCGTCGACGAGGTCCTCGCCCAGAGCCACCGGATCAACCGCCAGCTCGCGACCGTCGTGCTCGAGAAGCGCAGCGCCGACATCGACGTCGACGTCGCGCACAACGCGCTCCTGCCGCAGATCGATCTGACGCTGTCGGGCGGGGTCAGCGGCACCGGCGACACCAGCAGCGCCGCGTTCGCGGGCCTCGGCGGCGACAGCAACAACGGCTTCGGCTACCAGGTCGTCGCCGGCTTGTCGCTGTCGTTCGAGCTGTCGGGCGCGGCCAAGTCGGCGCACGCCGCCGCGGTCGCCAAGCGCCACAGCCTCGACATCCAGCGGGTCGACCTCGAGCGCCAGATCGACGCCCAGGTCGTGTCGTCGGTCAAGACCCTGCAGAGCGGCCGGACCCGCGTCGCGCTCGCCGACAAGGCGATCGCGATCGCCGAGGAGAACGCCAAGAACGAGCGCGCCAACTTCATGGTTCAGCGCTCCAACAACTTCCAGGTCATGCAGCGCCAGACCCAGCTGATCGAGGCCCAGCTGCGCCGCGGCCGCGCGGTCGCCGAGTACCGCAAGGCCGTCGCCCAGCTGCAGTACCTGAGCGGCACGTTGCTCGACGCCTACCGCATCCACGTCCGCCGCGCGGGCCGCGAGGAATAGCCATGCATCCGCGAGTTGACATCGCGCGGACCGCGGCCCCGATCCGATCGACTGCAACCGCAGGTAGTCACGCAGCGAGCCCGCTGGCACGCACGCTGCTCCCCCCGGAGATGCCCATGCGCTTCACCACGCTCACCACGCTCACCACGCTCACCACGCTCACCACCTTCGTGTTCATCAGCCTCGCGGCGGCCTGCGTCGGCGACGTCGGCGGCTCCCACAGACCCGGCCCGGGCTCGGGCTCGGACCGGACGCAGAGCGGCCCGTGCGACAAGCTCGAGAAGGATGTCGCGATCCGCTCCTCGGCCGACATGTCCGCGCTGCCCAGGACCGGCTGCTACGACATCTACGGCAAGCTGACCCTGCAGGGCCAGGCGATCACCAGTCTCGCCGGGCTGGGCCCGATCAACTCGGTCAACGAGCTCGACCTCGATCACACCGCGATCACGGCGATCGACACCAAGCACCCGCTCGGCATCTACGGCAAGCTGACCCTGACCGGCAACACCAAGCTCACCAACCTCCAGCAGCTGTCGTTCGAGACCGCGTCGACCGGCATCCTGATCGACGGCAACACCGCGCTGACCTCGCTCGACCCGCTCGGCCTGGCCGATCCCAAGCTCGAGGAGGTCGACGGCGACATCGCCATCACCGGCAACACCGCGCTGACCGCGATCCCGCTCGGCAACCTGACCAAGCTGACCGGCGCGCTGACCGTGTCGGGCAACGCGCAGCTGACCTCGCTCGATCTGTCGCGGCTCGCCACGACCGGCCACGTCGAGATCTCCAGCAATGCCAAGCTCGGCTCGCTCACCGGGTTCGCCGCGACCACGATCGCCGGCGACCTCGCGATCCACGGCAACGCGCAGCTGACCTCGCTCGGCACGATGAGCGCGCTGTACCGCGTCACCGGCAGCGTCACGATCGACGGCAACGCCGCGCTCACCAACCTCGCGGCGTTCACCACCAGCCTCAAGTTCATCGATCAGAGCCTGACGATCACCAACAACGCGCAGCTGACCGACCTCGGCGCGCTCAAGCACCTCGCGCTGGTCGAAGCGATCACGATCACCGGCAACCAGAGCCTGGTGAACTGCCGCGCGGTCGAGGTCGACCGCTGCACGCAGCATCCGACCACCGCGGTCATCAGCAACAACAACAACGCCAGCTGCAACTGGCAGTGCAATTAGGCCCACCACCCGAGGAACCAGCCATGTCGATCACCACGTCTGCCCTTCGCCTCGCCCTGACCGCGGCTGCCCTCTGTGCGGCCACCACCGCCGATGCCCGCCCGCGGCGCATCGTCATCCTCGACTTCGACGGACCGCGCCAGCTCGCCGACGTCGGCCGCAGCTCGGTGCTGTCCGCCCTCGGCGACCAGTACGACGTCGTCGCCACCAAGCGCTGGGAGCAGGCCAAGACGACCGCCGCCCAGAAGAGCCACGGCCCCGACCAGTGGGCGCGCGCCGCCAAGCAGGCCGGGGTCGACGCCATCATCGAGGGCTGGGTCCAGGACGAGGGCCGTCGCAAGCTGCTCAACGTCACGATCCGCATCGCGTCCACCGGCAAGGAGCTCGACACCGTCCAGGTCCGGATCGACAAGACCGGAGCGACGACCGAGACCACGCGCCAGCTGCAGTCGAGCCTCGACGGCGTGCTCGACTTCATCGACGCCGGCCTGGGCGATCCGCCCCGCGCGCTGCCCGAGATCGACGTCAAGGACGTCAAGAAGATCGGGCCGTCGAGCTCGCCGGCCGGTGACGACGCGCGCCCCCGCAGGCGGTCGCGGTCCGATGACGTCGAGGTGACCAGCGACGATCCGTCGCGCGCGGCGCCCCGGCCGGCCAGCAAGGCGGACAAGGCCGACAAGGCCGACAAGGCCGACAAGGCCGACAAGCCCGAGGATGTCAAGCCCGACGCCGCGCCCGCCGGCGACCCGCCCGCCCACGAGGCCAAGCCGCCGAGCGTCTCCACCGCCGATCGCGAGACCCACGAGATCGAGATCCTGTTCCCGCCCGGCAGCGAGGAGCGCAAGGACGTCCTGGGCGTCAAGGCCGAGCACGTGCCGCAGAAGACCCCGCGGTTCATGATCGACGGAGGCGGCTACATCGGCTCGCGCAGCCTGATCTGGGACGCGCCGCCCGACGCGAACATCACCCCGTTCGCCGGCATCTCGACCAAGGGCTTCCAGGTCAACGCGGCGATCTACCCGTTCCCGCTCAAGCCGATCGACGGCGTGCTGTCCGGTGTCGGGTTCACCGCGTCGCTGCATCACTCCGTCGGCTCGACCGTGGAGTTCGACAACGTCGACACCATCGAGGAGTACGTGCTCAACCAGAACGGCTGGGAGCTCGGCGTGCACTACCGCCAGCCGATCAACAGCCTGGTCACGATCGACGGCGGCGCGTTCTACGGCAACCAGACCTTCGAGATCGTCGACACCTCGCAGGCCTTCGAGGTCCCCGACACCAAGTACTCGTACCTCGGCGCGAGCGCGCACCTCGATCTCGCGATCACCGACCGCGCCACCGTCGGGTTCGGCGCGCGCTACTTCACCGTGCTCGACTCGGGCGACCTCGCCTCGACCGACTGGTTCGGCCCGGTCAGCGCCAGCGGGCTCGGCCTCGAGGCCTCGTTCCAGGTCCCGCTGCCGGCGAACCTCTACGTGCGCGGCCAGCTATCCTACCAGCGCATCTCGCTCGAGACCAGCGGCGGCGGCCAGCTCACCGATGACGAGGCCGTCACCGGCGGCACCGACTCGTTGATCGTCGGCAACGTCAACATCGGCATCGCATTCTGATCGGCGGCCCCACCCGCCCGCCCGCAACCTCCTCGAGAGCCGGCCCGGCAAGGCCGGCTTTCGGCTATTTCGGCGCGGCCGCGCCGGCGAGGCGGGGCCTCCCCGCGGGATCAACCGTCAACCCCAGGATGCGATCTGAGTCCCCTGCCGGGCGCCGCGACCCGCCAGATCCACGGAATCGCAGCGCGGCCGCGCTGGCACATCGCGTGCTCCTCGCAAGCACAGGCCCTCACCACTCCCAGGACCCACACCACGGGTCGGAAAAGCGACAAGCCCATGTCGAAGCCCACGCAGCGCACCCAGACAGACCCGTTCCCGTCGATCGATGCGACCCAGCTCAGCAAGGTCGCCGGCGGCGCGTCGCGCGTCACCGCTCGCTCGAACAGCGGCAACGATCAGCTCACGCTGATGCTGACCCAGATCACCGACTCCATCAAGGCGCTGTCCCAGAACAACAGCCAGAGCGACCCGATGCAGATGATGATGATGATGATGATGATGGGTGGCATGGGCGGCGGCGGCGGCGCGGTGGCCGCACCTCCGCCCGCGCCGGCGCCCGCGCCCGCGCCGGTGATCAACATCTCGACCACGGTGAGACACCGTGGCTGGTAGCGCGATCGAGGTCATCGACGCGGCCGAGCTCCGCGAGGTCCGCGGCGGCGTCGACAAGCAGACCAGCGCGGCGCAGATCGCACTCGCGCAGGCGGTCAGCGCGGTCCAGGGCGTCGCCCGCAGCGTCGCTCCCAAGGACACCAGCATGACCGACCTGCTGCTGCACGCGATGAGCAGCCGGCGATCCGGTTCCGGCCCGAGCTCGGCGCCGGCGCTTCCCCCCACCAGCACGTTGACGAGGTAGCCATGAGCCGACGATCGCCCAAGTCACCGCCCGCGTTCGAGACCATCGACGCGCGCGTGCTCGACCAGGTCACCGGCGGACGCATCTCGCCGCGCACGACGCTGGACCCGGTGTTGCTGCAGGGGATCCAGCAGCTGTCGCAGGCGATCATGAGCGTGGGCCAGAACCTCGCCGCCGCCAAGCAGGGCTCGAGCCAGCAGATGATGCAGGTCCTCCAGCAGATGATGCAGTCGCGCCGCCGCTAGCGCGCCGCCGCCGCCGCTAGCGCGCCGCCGCCCGGATCTGACCAGCTCGCAGCGCCGGGAGAACGCCATCACGCGAGCTCGCCGGGGCTGCTGCGCGGATGGGCGTCGGGGCTGCGCCCGCCCCAGGACCACCGGTGCCTGCGCGAGCGGCGCGAGGTATGTGCGGAGCAAGACCGGCCAATCCCGGCTACGGTCGCGGCCGCCGACCCCATCCGCTCGCGGTCGCCCCGGCGAGCTCGCGTTGACGTGTCGCGATCGCGCCTGGCCCGCTCGGCAGGCACGCCGCGCGGCACCGACAGCGAATGCGCGCTCGCCCCTACCTGGGTCCGCCGCGCGTTCGGCTCGCTGTCCGAAGGGGACCCTCGCCGGTGCGCCGCGCGGTGGCGAGAGCGCGTGAGTCGGTGGCAGACGTCTGCCTGGCGCCGTCGTCGTCGGGAAGCAGTTCGTCGCTCGAGATTGACACGATCGTCGTCGGAGCGGCGGCGAACTGGTCGATCCGGTGGGCTGGGCGCGGCGGCACGAACGCTGCACAGGCAGCCTCCAACCCCTTCTGAAAGGATCGCCACGATGCATCACCTCCACCCGACCCTGCTCACGACGGTCGTCGGCGGCACGACGACCAACGACCAGATCACGCAGCAGCTCACGGCGCTGCAGAGCTCGCTCAAGGACGCCGCGAGCAACAACGGCAACAGCAGCAACAGCACGTTCATGATGATGGCCGTGATGATGGCCATGCGGCCTCAGCCGACGGTCGTGGCGGGAGGCCCGCCTCCGGTGGCGGCCGCCGTGGCCCCGCCGCCCGTGGCAGCCGGTCCGGTCGTCAACATCAACAACCGCATCCGGCACTTCTGAGCGCAGCGACGATCACATCGTCATCCAAGGCGAGCACGATCCTGGCAGGTCGTGCTCGCTGGCATTTTCGGTGCGGGCAGCGGGCAGCGCTAGCACGACTATCTGCTGAAGACGTCAACGCGAGCTCGCCAGGGGCGACCGCGAGCGGATGGGGTCGGGGCGGCGACTGTAACCAGGATTGGCAGGTCATGCCCCGCACGTACCAAGGACCGTCCGCGCATGCGTCGGCGGTGATTCGGCAGGCGCTGCCCCGACGCCCATCCGCGTAGCAGCCCCCGGCGAGTCTCGCGTGTCCGCGCTCTCCTGGGCGCCGCGCAGTTGCCCGGCGAGTCTCGCGTGTCCGCGCTCTCCTGGGCGCCGCGCAGTTGCCCGGTGAGCTCGCGTGTTTGCGCTCTCCTGGGCGCGCGCAGCAGCCCGGCCGGGGAGACTGCCGGTCCGCGCAAGGGCGGTGATCGCCTGGGGGTGCAGCCCGTCTACCGGAAGCAGCGAAAGGTCCTGTCAGGCGGCTGCTAAGACCGTGAAATTGGCCGGGACAGCGGAGGCACGCAGCGTGCAATAGGTGCGGGCATGCGCGACACCGAGACCATCCGGGCCATCAACTGCGAGCAGCTCGCCACGGCGACCGACCGCCTGCTGGTTCGCAGCCGCCGGGTGGCAAGGCATCGCGCGCCGTCGCAGCCCAGCGCGCCCGGCTACCTCCACATCCCGCTCGCGTGCGGCTCGCAGCTGCGGGTCGGCCACCCGGCGCCGCCGGTGCGCGCCTCGCAGCCGTACCTCACCCCGCCGCGCGCTTCGCAGCCGTACGTCGCGCCGCGCGGCTCGCAGCCCTACGTCGCGGTCCGCGGCTCGCAGCCGTGCCTGGTGCCGCCGGCATCCGCCGCGCAGCCGCGCGCGCACCGCGCGAGTGCCGAGCGCACCATGGTGATGCGCTCGACCGCCAGGGTGATGCCGCAGATGCTCGCGCTCACCGTCGTGGTGCCGGCCATCGTCGGCCTCGCGATCGGGATCGCGGCGCTGCTCTAGTCGGTTCGTCTCCGGCGGGACAGATCGAGCTGTGGTGACTCGATCATGGGTGCGGCTCGGATTGGGCCCCGGACCGCACCCGTCCCGCCGGTTTTTTTTTGTGCGAAGCGCGGCTCGCCCCCCGGCGGGCGCCTGGTACGACGGTGCCATGCCGCATGCGTGGCCGAGCGACCGGCGCCTGCTGACCGCCGCGCTGGTGGTGTGGGCGGCGGTCGCCGCGATCGGTGTCGCGTTCAGCCCGCCGCTCGGCCACGATGAGGCCGCGTTCGCGATCGCCGCGCGCGGCGATGTGCCCGCGGGCGGATGGCTGTACCGCTCCGAGGGCACGGTGGTGCTCGCCGGGCTCGGCGTGGCGCTCGGCGCCGCCGACTGGCAGCTCCGGATCGCCAGCGCCGCCCTGAGCATCGCGCTGGTGATCGCCGCGTTCGCCGTCGGGCGGGCGGCCTTCACCGCGCGCGCCGGCGCGTGGGCCGCGGCGCTGGTCGCCGGGGCGCACCCGATGGCGCTGCGCAGCGCGCAGCTGCTCAGCGACCTGCCGGCCGCGGCGTGCCTGCTCGGCGGCATCGCCGTGCTCGTCGGCGAGCTCGACCGTCCCACCCGCCTCGCGGCGCCCCGCGGTGCGCGCGATGCCGGCGCGGAGGCCGGGTCGGAGATCGGACACGGCGCGGGCCCGGACGCTGGGCGCGGGGTCGGGCGCGATGCCGGGCCGCGCTGGCGACTGGTCGCCGCCGCGCCGCTGCTGGCCGCGGCGTTCTATCTCCGCTACGGCAGCGCGCCGGTGATCGCGCTCGCGCTGGGCGCCGCGGGCCTGATCTGGTGGCGGGCCGTCGCGGCCCGGCCGCTTCGCGCGCTGGCGACGGTCGCGGCGCTCGCCGCGCTGATGGTGCCGCACCTCGCGCATGCGCACGCGGTCACGGGCAGCGCGCTGGGCATCCTCGAGGTCAGCGCGGCCATGCCGCGCCGCGCCTATGTCGGCGAGGGCCTCGTCACGTACGTCGCGTCGAACCCGTTCGCGTTCTACGGCGTGCTGATCGCCCCGGTCATCGTCGCCGGCCTCGTCGGGCTGGTCCGGGCGCGCCGCCGGGCGCCCTGGTACCTCGCGATCGTCGCGCTCGGCCAGCTCGTCGCGCTCGGCCTGCAGAGCCACGGCCAGCCACGCTACGTCTTCGTCGCGACGATCCTCCTCGCGGTGCTCGGTGTCGATGCCATCGCCCCGCTCGCCCGGCCGCGCCTCGCGGCGGCCATCATCGCCGCGTCCTGGCTTCACGTCGTCATCGGCCAGGTCGTGGTGTCCCGCGAGGCCGCGCACAGCCGCGCGCCGATCGTCGAGGCCGCGCGCGCGATCCGCGGCGATGCCGGCGGCCGGCCGTGCGCGGCGGTCGCGCTGCTGGCTCCCCAGCTGGCCTGGTACTCCGGCTGCGAGGTCTACGTCTTCCGCCTCCAGGCGGTCATGCCCGCCGACCGCGTGCGCTACATCGCCTCGTTCACGCGCCGGCCGATCGATCCGGCGCCGCTCCTGGCCGCCCAGCACCTGCGCGCCACGCCGATCGCCACCGGCGACCCCGACGCCCGCGTCTGGCGGCTCGAGTGATTCGCTTCGAGGAGCGGTTTGAAAAATGGAGGCCGTAACTCCTTTTTTCATAGGGAAATGGAATCGGACCCTCCCGCGGCGCGGTTCCAGGCGCGCTGTGGGATGGCGGCCATTCCTCGACGGTAGCAATGAAGGCGTTCGCGATTGCAAGCCGCCGGCAAACCGTGTGTGCTCGCGGCATGTCGGAAGGTCGTGACCGGCCATGGATCGTGTATGCGCTGATCGCGGCGAACGTCGCGGTGTTCGTCGTCGAGATCGCGCGTGGCCTGGACCCGATCCGGCCGGACGTGCCGGGGATGGTCGAGCTCGGCGCGAGCTACCCGCCGCTCACGCTGGGCGGCGAGTGGTGGCGACTCGGGTCGTCGATGTTCCTGCACTTCGGCATCCTGCACCTGGCGATGAACATGCTGTGCCTGTACCAGGTGCGCGCCGTCGAGCTGGTGTTCGGACGCGTGGGGTTCTTCGCGATCTACCTGCTCGCCGGCCTGGGCGGCGGGATCGCGATCCTGCTCGTCAGCGGCAACGTCGTCGCCGCCGGTGCGTCGGGCGCCGTGTTCGGCGCCTACGGCGCGTTCGGCACCAAGCTCGTCCTGCATCGCAGCCAGTTCGCGCCCGATGCCTGGCGCAACACCATGCGCCGGCTCGCCACGTTCCTCGGCCTCAACATCGCGATCGGCCTCACCGCGTCGGGAGTCTCGCTCGCCGGGCACGTCGGCGGACTGATCGTCGGTGTCGCGGTCGCCGCCGCGCTGCTGGCCGGTGACCGCCGCGCGCAGGGCCGCTCCGGCGCGCGGGATGGCCGCGGCCGCGCGCCCGGTCGCGTCGTGCGCGCGCTCGCGCAGATCGCCATCGGCCTGGCGCTGACCGCGGTCGCCGTGCTGGTGATCCACCCCGCGCCCGACACGGGGCCGGTGCTCCGGCACTTCGACGCGGTCGAGCGCATCGTGAAGGCCAAGGCCAACGCGGCGATCGCGCAGTACCAGGAGCGCGCGATCAGCGCGGCCGAGGTCACCGCCATCCTGGATCGCGACGTGATCGCGCCCTACCGCCAGCTGCGCGACGAGCTGCAGGCGACCACCGACGTTCCATCGCGCCTGCGACCGCTGTTCGCGCGGCTCATCGAGCTCGTCGCCGCCCGCCTGGTCGCGTACGACGCGTTCAAGGCGTTTGCGGCCGAGCCCGATCCGGCCAGGCAGGCCGCGCTGTTCGAGGTCTACACGCAGCGCAACGATGACGTCGCGAACCGCGTCGACGGGCTGGA
Organism: Deltaproteobacteria bacterium; assembly: GCA_005887925.1. GTDB lineage: Bacteria > Myxococcota_A > Polyangia > Haliangiales > Haliangiaceae > JABFXX01. The sequence continues at coordinate 43,114 of VBLP01000131.1, forward strand.
GGCCGAGCTCCGGCGCCTCACGCCATGATCGCCGCCGCGCGCGCCGAGGCGCTCGACGTCCTCGTCGTCGGCGCCGGTTTCGGCGGCCTCTACGCGCTGCACAAGCTGCGCGCCATGGGCTGGCGCACGCGCGCGCTGGACGCCGCGCCGAGCGTCGGCGGCACCTGGTGGGCCAACCGCTATCCCGGCGCGCGGGTCGATATCCAGAGCCTCGAGTACTCGTACTCGTTCTCCGAGTCGCTGCAGCAGGACTGGCACTGGACCGAGCGCTATGCCGCGCAGCCCGAGCTCCTGCGCTATGCCGACCACGTCGCCGACCGTTTCGACCTGCGGCGCGACCTCCAGCTCGACACGCGCGTGACCGGCGCGCGCTTCGACGAGGCCGCGTGCCGCTGGCAGGTCGAGACCGATCGCGGCGCGTGGTCGGCGCGGTTCCTGGTCCTGGCGATCGGCCCGCTGTCGTCGCCGAACCTCCCGGCATTCGACGGGCTCGACCGCTTCGCCGGACAGGTCCTGCATTCGGCCGCCTGGCCGCTCGCGCCGGTCGACCTCGCCGGCCGCCACGTCGCCGTGATCGGAACCGGCTCGTCGGCGGTGCAGATCATCCCGATCGTCGCCGCGCAGGCCGAGACGCTCACCGTGTTCCAGCGCACCCCGGCGTACGCCGTGCCGGCGCGCAACGGCCCGCTCGACCCCGCCTGGGAGGCGCGCATCAAGGCCGATTACGCCGGCTTCCGCGCGCGCAATCGACGGATGTACAGCGGCTTCGGTTGCGAGCTGTCACCCCGACCGATGTCGGCGCTCGATGCCGCCGCCGGCGATCGCGAGGCCGCGTTCGAGGAACGCTGGGGGATCGGCGGCTTCAGCCTGCTGGGCGCGTTTCCCGATCTGCTGACCAACCTCCGCAGCAACGAGCTGGCGGCCGACTTCGTGCGCCGCAAGATCCGCGAGATCGTCCGCGATCCGGTCACCGCATCGCGGCTCTGCCCCGGCTATCCGATCGGCTGCAAGCGACTCTGCGTCGACACCGGCTACTACGACGCCTACAACCAGCCGGGCGTCCGCCTGGTCGATATCGGCGCCGATCCGATCGAGGCGATCACGCCCGGTGGTTTGCGCGCCGGCGGCCGCGATCACCGCTTCGACACCCTCATCCTCGCGACCGGCTTCGACGCCTACACCGGCCCGCTCCTGCGGATCGACCTCCGCGGCCGCGATGGCCTGCGCATCGAGGACAAGTGGCGCGCCGGGCCGCTCAACTATCTCGGCCTCACCATCGCCGGCTTCCCCAACCTGTTCTACGTCGCCGGCCCGGGCAGCCCGTCGGCCTTCACCAACTTCTTCGTCGCGGTCGAGCATCACGTCGACTGGATCGCCGACTGCATCTCCTGGCTGGACGCGCGGGGCGGGCGAGCGATCGAGGCGAGCGAGTCCGCCGAAGCCGCCTGGGTGGCCCAGGTCAACCTGGCCCCGCAGAGGACCGTGTTCACCCACTGCAACTCCTGGTACCTCGGCGCCAACATCCCCGGCAAGCCGCGCGTCTTCCTGCCGCTCGTCGGCGGCTTCCCCGCCTACGCGGAGCGCTGCGCGGCCGTCGCCGAGCGCGGCTACGACGGCTTCGTCGTGCGCTGACCAGCAGCGTCGATGCACGACCCGCGGCCGCGATGCGACGAGGCAGCGCCCGCCGGGCATCTGGCGACGTGGCCGTGTTTGCCTCGGCGACCAGCACGACAACGAGGAGCGGCGTGGTACACTGCTCTGCTACGTGGTGACGGGTGAACAGGAGGCGTGATGGCGGGACAGCCGAGTGATGCGCGCGTGCGATGCGCGGCGGTGCCGGCGATGTGGCGAGCGCTCGCGCTGGCGGCCGCGGGATGGGTCGCCGCGGCGTGCGGGGCGACGACGCACGAGACGGTGCGTGCGGCGGTCGACGAGATCGGCAAGCGCGGGACGTGGCAGAAGCTGCAGGAGCCGGCGCGCGGGATCGCGGGCG
>VBLP01000131.1:45129-45680 GCA_005887925.1 Deltaproteobacteria bacterium
AGCTGGCGCGCGCGGCGGCGGCGGCGCTCGATCAGCACGCCGGCCCCGCGATCGAGCGCGCGGTGCGCCGGGCGGTGCACGGCATCGTCGAGGAGGCGCTCGGTGCGCCGGTCCGCGAGGCCGCGGCGGAGCTGACGAACCGGATCGTAGCGAGCGCGCTCGATGCGGCGGCGGCCGAGACCCGCGCGCGCCTGGGCCCGGCGCTGCGCGACGTGCTCGAGCACGACCTCGGCCCGGCGCTGCGCGACGTGCTCGAGCGCGACCTCGGCCCGGCGCTGGCGACGATGCTGACCCGCGATCTCGGCCCGGCGATGCAGGCGGTGCTGGTCAAGAACCTCGGGCCGGGCCTGCGCTCGGTGATCGACGACGACCTCACGCCGTCGCTGGCCAACCTCGCCGAGCGGACCTCGGCGGCGGCGGTGCGCGGCGCGGCCGACGGCGCCGATGCATCGCTGCACCGGGTGGTGGATCCGCGGCTCGGGCGGATCGAGGCGATCCTGGCGCGCGGCGAGCACGACGCGGGCTCGATCGTGTACGCGGCGCTCGCCGGC
>VBLP01000131.1:45749-49257 GCA_005887925.1 Deltaproteobacteria bacterium
GGTCGACCGGATCCGGGTCGATCCGGCGCACGCGCCGGCGGTTCGCGACCTGACCAAGCTGCTCGCGCTCGCGGACCAGGGCAGCCCCGACGTCAGTCCTCGGGCTCGTTGAGGGGCAAGCCGAGCTGGGGCGAGGGCTGCTGGGCGGCGCTGCGGTCGAAGCGGATCGCGCCGGTCTCGTCGGTGTAGTTGGCGGCGAGGCGCTGGGCCGAGACCGGGTCGACGTTCTCGAGCCGGCTGAGCGCGAGGGTGACGATGTCGCTCCAGGCGATCGACTTGCGGCCGCTGTCGACGAGGGTGGCCTCGATGTCGCGCGCGAGGCGGCGCAGGTCATCGTCGGAGACGGTGTTGCGGTGGGCGGCGACGCGGCGCAGGGCGCTGAACAGCTTGTCGCCGTCGAACGCCTCGACGCTGCCGTCGCGCTTGGCGACCTTGAGGCCGGGCGCCCCGAGCCTCTCGTAGGTGGTGAACCGGCGCTTGCAGACGTTGCACACGCGGCGACGACGCATGCCGTCGACCGTGACGCGGGTCTCCGTCACGCTCGAGTCGCCGGTGCAATACGGGCACTGCACGGAACGATCCTAGCGCGCGACAGCGAAGGCGTGAAATTCTGCCCGAAAGCGGTAGAAACGCGCTCCGGGGACCGACGTGTCGGACATGCGGTAGACCACGTCGCCGCGGACGGCGAGGGTCTCGGGGAAGCCGAGGGGGAGCGCGGCGACGCGCTCGACGTGCGCGGTGGCGGGGGTGTCCCAGTGGGTGACGCGGTAGACGCGGCCGAGGTCGAACATGTTGTTGCCGACCCAGAGGCTGCCGTCGTCGTTGAAGGCGCAGTCGGCGACGGTGCCGGGGCGCGCGATCGCGATCGCGCGGTCGTGATGGACGGCGAGCTTGCCGGCGCTCTCGGTCAGGCAGTAGACGTGGCCGTCGGCCTTCGAGGCGGCAAAGCCGATGCAGTCGCGGGACGGCGGCGCGGGGGCGAGGCACAGGCCCTCGTAGTTGCGGCCGCAGTTGACGACGCGGCCGTTGCACACCATGCCGTCGCCCCTGGGCGCGCGGTCGTTGTTCTTGGTGTCGGGCAGGTCGATCGGGCCGAGCGGGTAGGGCTTGTCGGTGAGCTCGAACCCGCCGGCGATGCGCCGCCAGGTGCGGATCCAGCCCGACGAGGTGATGCCGTAGATCCGGTCGCCGCGCGCCGAGACGCCCTCGATGTCGTCGCTGGCCTCGTCGGACAGCGGCAGCGCGCCGGTCTCGATCGTGGCGCCGGTGTCGGGATCGATGAGGCCGTACGCCCCGGCGTTGCCGCTGTCGCCGACGACGAGCAACACGAGCTTGCCGTCGACGGTGAGCCAGGCCGCTCCCGAGGCCTCGGGCACCGGCGTGGTCGCGGCGAACGACAGGGGCTCGCAGGTGAAGCCGTCGCCGGAGGCGGGGGCCGCGGCACCGTCGGAGCCGTGCGCGGCCGATCCGCCGGAGGCTCCGGCGCCGCCGGAGGCCGCGGTGCCGGCTGCGAGGGCCGCGGAGGGCGCGGGCGCGGGCGCGGGCGGCGCGGCGGGCTCGTGGCCCTGGCCGCAGGCGGCGACGATCGCGAGAACTGCCGGTGCGCAGCGAGTCACGTCTGCGCTATAGCATCTCGTCGGATGACGGATCGCCGCTATCTCGTCAAGGAGATGTTCGGCCCCACGCTGCAGGGCGAGGGTGCGCACGCCGGACGGGCGGTGGTGTTCCTGCGGTTCGCGGCGTGCAACCTGGCCTGCCCGGGCTGCGACACCGACTTCTCGCCGGCGGGCGCGCAGCGGATGACCGCGGCCGAGATCGTCGTGCGCCTGGTCGCGCTCGACGTCGGCCACACCGGGCGGGTCGTGGTGACCGGCGGCGAGCCGACCCTGCAGTGGGACGCGGCGCTCGCCGGCGCGATCCGCGGCGCGGGGTTTCGCGCGCACATGGAGTCCAACGCGACCCGCCCGCTCGCGGCGCCGGTCGACTGGCTCACGATCTCGCCCAAGCCGCAGCACCATCCGGCGCGCGTCGCGCTCGCCGACGGGCTGCCGGCCGACGAGGTCAAGGTGGTGGTCGACGACACGGTCGACGAGGCGGCGCTCGATCGCTACGCGGCGCGCTGGCGCTGCGAGCACTACTTCGTGCAGCCGTGGATGGACGACCGCTACGCGCACCACCTCGCCCGCACGCTCGCGCTGATCCACGCCCGGCCGCGCTGGCGGCTGTCGCTGCAGCTTCACAAGATCATCGGGGTGCCATGACCATCGACCACGCACAGGCCAGTCACTTCGCGCGGCTCGCGCTCGGCTGCATCCAGCGCGAGCTGCCCAGCTCGATCCAGCACGTGATCAACGGGCCCGACGACGTGCAGCGGCCGCGCGTGCTGCACCCGGCGTTCTACGGCTGCCTCGACTGGCACTCCGCAGTGCATGGCCACTGGATGCTGGTGCGGCTGGTGCGCGCGCATCCGGCGCTGCCGGAGGCCGCCGCGATCCGCGCCGCGCTCGATGACAACCTGACGGCGGACAACCTGGCCGCCGAGGCCGCGTACTTCGGCGGCGCCCACCGCCAGTCGTACGAGCGGCCGTACGGCTGGGCCTGGCTGCTGCAGCTCGCCGCCGAGCTCCGCGGCTGGGACGACGCCGACGCCCGCCGCTGGGCGGGGCACCTGCAGCCGCTGGCCGACGTGATCGTCGCGCGCTACCTCGCCTTCTTTCCCCGGCAGACCTATCCGGTGCGTACCGGCGTCCACGCCAACACCGCGTTCGGCCTCGGCCTGGCGCTCGATTACGCGCGCACCGCCGGCGATCCCGCGCTCGCCGCGCTGATCGTCGAGCGCGCGACGGCGTACTACGGCACCGACCGCGACGCGCCGGCCGCCTGGGAGCCGAGCGGCGAGGACTTCCTGTCGCCGTCGCTGATCGAGGCCGACCTCATGCGGCGCGTGCTGCCGCCGGAGGTGTTCGTGCCGTGGCTGCACGGGCTGTTGCCGCGCGGGCTGCCACCCTCGCTGCAGCAGCCCGTGACCGTGTCGGACCGCAGCGATGGCAAGCTCGCGCACCTCGACGGGCTCAACCTGTCGCGCGCCTGGTGCCTGCGCGCGATCACCCGGGCGCTGCCGGCGGATGATCCGCTGCGGCCCGAGCTGATCGCGGTGGGGGACGCCCACGCCGCCGCCGGGCTGGCCCACGTCGCGACCGGCGACTACATGGGCGAGCACTGGCTGGCCTNNNNCAATTAGCGACGCTCGATAGCCGTGCAGGTCGCCAGTGCCGCGCAGCTCGCGGCGGCGAGCAGGTAGATCAGGCCGGCACCCGCCGCCGCGCCGCCGATCAGCCAGCCGAGGTCGTCCCCGGTGGCCGAGGCGATCGCGAGGCCCGCGAGGAGCAGCGCGGCGCCGATGCCGCGGTCCTGCAGGCTCGCTCGGTCGCGGGTGTCCGGCGGACGCGTCCGCTTCGCCGAGCGTCGAGCGCCGCGGCAGCAGGCGGTCGGTGGGCCGGCCGCCGGG
>VBLP01000134.1 GCA_005887925.1 Deltaproteobacteria bacterium
TGCCGGCGCCGCCGGCACGCTCGCGCTCATCGCCGGAATGAGGCCGGCGAACGGATTCACCCAGGCCGGCGTGAGCTTCGGGATCGGCAACACGATCCCGATGGGCCACGAGTGGCTGACCCGGCTCTCCGTTCTCGAGCTACTCAACCGCGACCCGGTCATCCCCCCCGACCCGAACGATCCGAGGAAGAACTGGACGTCCGGCAAGGCCAAGAACACCGACCTGAGCAGCCCCGGCGCGCGCGCCGAGGTCGAGGGCATCATCCAGCAGCCGGTGAGCGAGAACACCTACGCCTCCACGTTCCAGCCGGTGCTTGACGCCATCATCGGCGAGCGCTGGGTCGACATCGGCGGCTTCAACGTCACCAACTCGATGCTCGGCAGCGTCAACTGCTTCGACGCGGTGGCGCAGGAGCCCGCGGACGTGCAGTACGACCACTTCATGCGCCGCTACGACGACCGCGACGTGTCCGGCGACGAGCGCGCCGCCGCCGAATCGCAGGCCCGCTTCATGCGCTACTTCGTCACCGCAGCGACGGCTCCCCCGGGCATCATCTCGGTCTGGGACGGCGGTGGCTCCAGCGCGCGCGTCGTCGTCGACCGCAACTACTTCCTGTTCGGACGCGCGGTCCACCTCTTCGAGGACTCGTTCAGCACCGAGCACACCGTGCGCAGCCCCGAGAACAACCTCGAGAAGGTGCTGGCGGTCAAGAGCTACCTCTGCGCCAGCGGCGCCGAGCAGCACTCGCATGGCAACAGCGCCGTGCTGAAATACTCCAGCGGCGATGTCGTCTGGCTGCCCGCTACCCGATTCCTCCCCGGCTGGTCGAGCTACAAGCCGAGCTTCATGAAGACCCCGGCGCTGGTGGCGACCGAAGCCGCCAAGGACCTGTGGGCCGCCTTCATCCGCACCATGGGCACGCCACCCGCCGCCCGCGCGGCCAAGGCCGACGCCGAGGCCAAGCAGCTCGTTGCCAGCTGGCTCTCCGTCGACCCCCGCTCCTCCACGTGGTACGACGATCCCGCGCATCGCGACGCGACCTACGTGCTCGCCCAGGGCCAGACCGGCAAGGGCCAGACCGTCCCCGAGTGCATGAAGGGCCTGGGCGTGCCGTCGGGAGACCAGATGACCAAGGTGCGCGAGCTCGAAGCGACCCAGCGCCTCTGCATCTACAACATGCAGCCCGTGCTCGGCTTCGCCGACGCCGTCGATCCGTCGCTGCGCATCCCCTACAACTGGGAATGGAAGAATTCGGTCAAGTGGGAGGAGCCCCCGGTCGGCTGGCAGATCCCGCCCACGCCCGTTCCGCCCGAGGTGAAGGTCCGCATCAAGAGCAGGGCCAATGGCAAGTACCTGGTTGCCAGCGACGGTGTGGCCAACAATCAGTGGCTCTACTGCAAGGATGGCGCGGCGCTCGACTGGATCCAGGTGGGCCCCGACGACAACGCGACCTTCCGCCTCGCCACTGCTCCCCTGTTCTTGAGCTACACCCAGTCCACCGGCGCCGTGAAGCTCTGGCACACCGCCAACCAGGCCCAGTACCGGCGCCAGTCGGCCGCCAGCGGCGAGTCGATCTTGAACCTGTACTGGGACAACTATATGTGGCTTTCCAAGCAGTCGCCCTACATCACGCGTGCCGGGAACCCCAAGAACGCCGACGCCCAGTGGCAGATCGAGCGCGTCGCGCCGAGCAGCAAGTGACCCGGCTCACCGCGAGCGGCTCGTCGGACCTGCATCAGTGGCGCAGCACGCAAAGGGGCCCGGTTGATCGATATCTGACGCTGGTGGGCGCGCTCGCCATGGCCAGTCGCACCGGAGCGCAGCGGCCGTGCCATGCAACGGTGTCAGCAAGGACAGGGTCGCGCGCTGGGCACGGCGGCCGATCGATACCGGCCATCCGGGGTTCATCCTCGTGCCGGTGGTACTCGACTTCCATGACCTGCCGCGCATCATCGATCCGAACGAGGGACGGAAGCTGCCAGAGCTCGCTGTCCTGTCGGCCATGGCGCATCGAGATCTCGACGTGGCCAGCGCAGCGATCACGGCGATCTCGGGGCTGGCCGATGAGCGAAAACGACTATACTTGAATGCGATCCTGAGCGAGCTTCCCTTCGAACTCCGTCGGATCCTGGAGGACCGCATGCAGCACGAGCTAGAGCGTTATTTCGAGCGAAAGAGCTTTGCCCAGGGCCGCAGTGCAGGTCGGATGGAAGGGCGTCAAGAGGGCCGCCAAGAAGGCCGCCAAGAAGGCCGCCAAGAAGGCCTGCGCGCTGCCGTGCTCGTCCTGGCGCGTGCTCGGCTCGACTCGCTCACCACCGCGGACGAGGAAGCGATCGCTGCGCTGCAAGATGAATCCGCGTTGTCAGCGCTGATCGGCGCGCTCGATGGGACGCGTAGCAAACGCGAGGCCCGCGCCGTGATCCGCGCGGCGATCGCCAGCGCAAGCTAACAACGCAGCCGCCATGCGACGCAGCTGGATCCTCGTGATTGCCATCGCCTGCGGCACCCCTGCGCCGCCACCGGCCGCGCCGAGAGGCCCGACTGGGTGCGAGCGAGCCTCGGACAGCATGGTGCTGGCGATGCTCGCGCGGCTGCCGGCGGGTGATCCGCGAGCGCTGCGAGCGCGACGGCTGGTCGGCAGAGGCCACGCAGTGCCTGATCGCGATGAAGCAGCTCGAGGACGCAGCGCCGTGCGCCAAGCTCCTGACCGACGAGCAGCAAGCGGCGCTGGTCCGCGATCAGGAGGCGCAGCTCGCCGCGCCCCCGGCACGCGCTGCCGCGCCGGCGGCCTCCGGTGCGGCGGCGCCACCGGGTTCCGACCCAGTAGCGCCCGGTTCCGCCGCGTCCTCGCCGGACGGCTCCGGCACCCCCTCGCCGAAGTAGCAAACCAGTCGCCACCCGGTCCGCCGGTGTGCTAACCGTTGCGGCGATGTCCGCGCGTGGCCTGTTCTCGTACCGGTCGTACTGGGCCGAGCGGTTCGGCGTGGCGCCGTTCCTGCCGACCACGCGCGCCGAGGTCGACGAGCTCGGCTGGGACAGCTGCGATGTCGTGCTGGTCACCGGCGACGCGTACATCGATCATCCGAGCTTCGGCATGGCGCTGATCGGCCGGCTGCTCGAGGCGCACGGGTTTCGCGTCGGCATCCTGGACCAGCCCGACTGGCGCAGCCCCGACCCGTTCCGCGCACTCGGCCGGCCCAACCTGATGTGGGGCGTCACCGGCGGCAACATGGACTCGATGGTCAATCGCTACACCAGCGATCGCCGGATCCGCCGCGACGACGCCTACTCGCCCGATGGCGCCGCCGGGCTCCGGCCGGATCGCGCGGTGCTGGTGTACGCGCAGCGCTGCCGCGAGGCCTTCGCCGACGTGCCGCTGGTGATCGGCGGCATCGAGGCCAGCCTGCGGCGGATCGCGCACTACGACTACTGGTCCGACAAGGTCCGCCGCTCGGTCCTCGTCGACGCCGGCGCCGACCTGCTGGTCTACGGCAACGCCGAGCGCGCGATCGTCGAGATCGCGCACCGCCTGGCCGCCGGCACGCCGATCGACCAGATCCGCGACGTCCGCGGCACCGCCTTCGTCGGCTACCGCGCCGGGTTCCACGAGACCGACTCGACGGCCGTCGACCGGCCGGGCCGCGTCGACCCGATGCCGGATCCGTACGCGATGGAGGAGGCGCGCAGCGCGGCCCCGTGCAGCACCGGAGGCGGCGAACCGGCCGCCGAGCGCCTCGTCGCGCTCCGGCCGCGCAGGGTCGATCGAGCGCTGCAGGTCGTGCGCATGCCGAGCTTCGAGCAGGTGTCGAGCGATCCGGTGCTCTACGCGCACGCGTCGCGGATCCTCCACCTCGAGTCCAACCCCGGCAACGCCCGCGCGCTGGTCCAGCGCCACGAGCGAGGCCCCGGGCGCGCTCCGGGCGCCGAGGCACGGGACGTGTGGATCCAGCCGCCGCCGATCCCGCTGACCACGGCGGAGATGGACGCCCTGTACGAGCTGCCGTTCGCGCGCGTGCCGCACCCGCGGCACCAGGCGACCAAGATCCCCGCGTACGAGATGATCAAGTTCTCGGTGACGATCCTGCGCGGCTGCTTCGGCGGCTGCAGCTTCTGCTCGATCACCGAGCACGAGGGCCGCGTGATCCAGAACCGCTCCGAGGCGTCGATCCTATCGGAGATCGAGCGGATCCGCGATCTCACGCCCGGCTTCACCGGCGTGATCAGCGACCTCGGCGGCCCGACGGCGAACATGTACCGCATGGCGTGCACGTCGCGCGAGATCGAGGCGGCGTGCCGGCGGCCCTCATGCGTGTACCCCGGCATCTGCGACAACCTCGGCACCGACCACGCGCCGCTGGTCGCGCTGTACCGCAAGGCGCGCGCGATCCGCGGCGTCAAGCGCGTGTTCGTCGCCTCCGGCGTGCGCTACGACCTCGCGGTGCGCTCGCCGGAGTGGATCCGCGAGCTCGCGCAGCACCACACCGGCGGCTACCTCAAGATCGCGCCCGAGCACACCGAGGACGGCCCGCTCGCGCACATGATGAAGCCGGGGATCGGCGCCTACGATCGGTTCAAGGAGCTGTTCGATCGCTACTCGCGCGAGGCCGGCAAGGAGCAGTACCTGATCCCGTACTTCATCGCGGCGCACCCCGGCACCACCGACGAGGACATGCTCAGCCTCGCGCTGTGGCTCAAGCGCAACGGGTTCCGCCCCGATCAGGTCCAGGCGTTCCTGCCCTCGCCGATGGCGAGCGCGACCGCGATGTATCACACCGGCATGAACCCGCTGCGCTCGCTCGTCGCGCGCCAGCCGGTGCACGTGGTCAAGGGGCTCGCACACCGCCGCCTCCACAAGGCGTTCCTGCGCTACCACGATCCGCAGAACTGGCCGATGCTGCGCGAGGCGCTGCGCCGGATGGGCCGCGCCGACCTGATCGGCAGCGGCAAGCATCAGCTCGTGCCATCGTGGCAGCCCGCCGGCACCGCCACGGGCGCGAACGACCGCCGCGACCGCCGGAGCCGGCTTCAGCCCGGCGTGGCGCTGACCCAGCACACGGGGCTGCCGCCGATGCCGCACCGCAAGCCGCGGCGCTGACGCAGCACCGTGTTCCGCGAGCTGCGCCACTTCGTCGCGCCGCGCGGCGGTCATCGCAGCCCATGCACGTACACCAGCGCCTTTTGTCGCGCAGACGCACCGAGGTAGATTCGAGCCGTCCGGCATGGCCGCATCGCCTTCCCCCAGTCCCGACGAGCAGTTCGCGATCGGCAGCGTGCTCGGCGACCGCTATCGCATCGCGGCGGTGCTCGGCACCGGCGGCATGGGCCGGGTCTACCGCGCCGAGCACACCGAGAGCGGCCAGCCCGTCGCGATCAAGGTGCTGCACGCCGACCTGACCCGCAACCGCGAGGCCTCGCAGCGCTTCCAGCGCGAGCTGCTCGCGACCGGCCGGCTCAACCACCCCAACATCGTCGAGTTCAGCGAGTCCGGCGAGCACGACGGCGCGTGCTACCTGGTGATGGAGCTGCTCGAGGGCGAGTCGCTCGGCGATCGGCTCGCGCGCGAGCACCGGATCCCGTGGCAGGAGGCGCTCGACATCCTGCGCGGCGTGCTGCACGGCCTCGGCCACGCCCACGACCGCGGCGTGGTGCATCGCGACATCAAGCCCGACAACGTCTACCTCACGCGCAACGTAGGCCCCCTGTTGATCGACGGCGCGCCGGTGATCAAGATCCTCGACTTCGGGATCGCCAAGCTCTACGCCGGCAGCGCCGACGATCCCGCATCGACCCGCGCCGGGCTCACCGTCGGGACGCCGGCCTACCTGTCGCCCGAGCAGGCGGTCGGCGGCGAGATCACGCCGGCCTCGGATCTGTACTCCGCCTCCGTCGTGCTCTACGAGATGCTGGCCGGCCGGGCCCCGTTCGAGGACAAGGACCCGCTCGCGATGCTCGGCGCCCACGTCAGCCGGCCGCCGCCGCGGTTCGCCGACGTCGCGCCCGGCGTCGACATCCCCGCCCCGCTCGAGGCGATCGTGCAGCGCGGCCTGCGCAAGCCCGCCGCCGAGCGGATCCGCACCGCGGCCGACTACCTCGCGCTGCTCGACGAGGCGTTCGCGCCCCCCCGGTCGCGGCTCGCGAGCGCGCCCGTCGTGGCCGAGGCCGCCGCGGCCGGCAGCGCGCGGACCGCCATCCCCGTCCGCACCGCGATACCCGCCGACAGCGCAGCCACCCCGGTGCCGGATACCTCCGGCGCGGTCACCGCTCGCCGGATCTCGGTCGAGATGGCCCAGCTGCCGCGCGCCGCGCGCGCCGTCTCGCTCGCCGACATGAGCGAGCCGATCCCGCTGACCTGGATCCTGCGCAGCGGCGCGGTGATCGGCCTCATGATCATCGCGGCGATGGCGCTGGCGATCGGCGCCCACTGCCGCGGCTCCGACCCCGCCGCCAGGCCCGCGTCCGGCTCGTCGAGCCCAGCAGCGTCACCGGATTCCAGGCCCGAGGCCGAGACCGACAAGGCCGGCAAGGCCACACCGCCCACGGACACCGGCCCGGTCAAGACATCGTCGCCACCGACGAACCAGCCATCGAACAAGCCCGGGCCATCGAACAAGTCTGGCCCGTCGAACAAGTCCGGGCCGTCGAACAAGTCCGGGTCCGGGCACCACTGACGATCAGGAGCAGCCGCTGGTCGAGCCGCAGTTCGGGCACTTGTGGCAGGCGCCGTTGCGGACCATCAGCGTGCCGCACTCGTGGCACGGTGGCGCGTCGGTCTCCTGGATCCACACCCGATCGCGGGTGTGGTCGATCACCTCGACGGCGATCGCCGCCTTGGCGGACTGGCCCTCGGTCTTGGCCCCGGTCTTGGCCTCCGCGGCCTCCGTGCCAATGAAGTCCTTGGACAGGATCGGGATCTTGGGGAGATCGAGCTGCGCGGCGCGCGCGGCGGGGTGGCGCTCGTACATCGACGGGCCATCGGACGGGAACCGGATCGCCAGCCAGCGGAACAGGTAGTCCATGATCGAGGTGGCGATCGGGATCTCCTGGTTGCCGGTGAAGCCGGACGGCTCGAAGCGCGTGCCCTTGAACTTCTCGATCAGGACGTGGAGCGGCACGCCGTGCTGCAGCGCCAGCGAGATCGCCGTCGCGAACGAGTCCATGAGGCCGGCGATCACCGAGCCTTCCTTGGCCATGCGGACGAAGATCTCGCCCGGCGACTGGTCCTCGTACATGCCGACGGTGACGTAGCCCTCGTGGCCGCCGACCGAGAACTTGTGGGTGAACGACGCGCGCTCGTCGGGCAGCTTGTAGCGGTTGGCCATCGGCGGCCCGGCCGGCCGCGACTTGCGGGCGCGCAGCGCCTCGACGAGGCGGCGCTCCTCGGGCGCGAGCAGCTCGAGCGGGTCGACCGGCACGGCCTCGACCTTGGAGCCGTCGCTGGTCGCCTGCTTGATGCTGGTCGACAGCGGCTGGGTCCGCTTGCAGCCGTCGCGGTAGACGGCGATCGCCTCGCGCCGGACAGGAACGGCTGGACCGCGGACATCATGCGGATGTGGCCCATGTAGTGGATCGAGCGCGCGCCGTTGGCGGAGCGGAACGCGCAGTCGAACACCGGCAGGTGCTCGTCCTTGAGGTGCGGCGCGCCCTCGATCGTGTCGCGGGCGTCGATGTGGGCGACGATGGCCTCGACCTCGCGCTCGGAGTAGCCGAGCTGGGCCAGCGCCTCGGGGATGGTCTGGTTGACGATCTTGATCAGGCCGCCGCCGACCAGGCGCTTGTACTTGACGATCGCGATGTCGGGCTCGACGCCGGTGGTGTCGCAGTCCATGAGGAAGGCGATCGTGCCGGTCGGGGCGAGCACGGTGGTCTGGCCGTTGCGGAAGCCGTACTTCTGGCCGACCTCGATCGCGCCGTCCCAGGCGTCGCGCGCGGCCTGCATCAGCTCGTAGGGCACGAACGCGGCGTCGATCCGGTCGCACGCCGAGCGATGCTTGCGCATGACGCGGAGGAACGGCGTCTCGTTGTCGGCGTAGCCGGGGAACGGACCGGTCGCGTCGGCGGCGATCCGCGCCGACGTGCGATACGCCTCGCCGCACATCAGCGCGGTGAGCGCGGCAGCATACGCCCGCCCGGGCTCGGAGTCGTAGGGCAGCGAACGGGACATCAGCAATGCCCCCAAGTTCGCGTAGCCGAGCCCGAGCGGGCGGAACTTGTAGCTGTTCTCGGCGATCCGCTCGGTCGGATAGCTCGAGTTGTCGACGATGATCTCCATCGCCATGATCGTGATCTGGACCGCGCGCCGGAGCGCCTCGACGTCGAGCTCACCGGGGTCGGCGCCTTCGGCCGGCCGCTGGAACCTGCGCAGGTTCAGCGACGCGAGGTTGCACGCCGAGTCGTCGAGGAACATGTACTCACTGCAGTTGTGGACCTGCAAGCCGTGGTGTCGTACTGCATGCCGGGATCGCCGCAGATCCACGCCGCGTCGGCCATCTTGCGCATCAGCGCTCGGGCTTTGTAGGCCTCGAGCTTGCGCCCGTCGGTGATCGCGCGCGTGTGGTAGTCGCCGTCGCGCAGCACCGCGTTCATGAAATCGTCGGTGACGCGCACCGAGTGGTTGGCGTTCTGGTAGTTGACCGAGTCGTAGGCGCCGCCGGCGACGTTGAAGCCGCCGTCGTAGCCGGCGTCGATCAGCGCCCAGGCCTTCCGCTCCTCGATCGCCTTGCAGTCGATGAAGTCGACCACGTCGGGGTGATCGATGTTGAGGATCACCATCTTGGCCGCGCGCCGGGTCTTGCCGCCCGACTTGATCGCGCCGGCGAACGCGTCGAACCCGCGCATGAATGACACCGGCCCCGAGGCGGTGCCGCCGCCGTTCAAGTTCTCGCGCGAGCTGCGCAGCGACGACAGGTTGGAGCCCGTCCCCGAGCCGTACTTGAACAGCATGCCCTCGGTCTTGGCCAGCCCGAGGATCGAGCTCATCGAGTCCTCGACCGAGTTGATGAAGCAGGCCGAGCACTGCGGCCGCGGCTCGACGCCGACGTTGAACCAGACCGGCGAGTTGAACGCCATCTTCTGGTGCAGGAGGAGGTGGACCAGCTCGTCGCGGAACGCCCATGCGTCGGCGTCGCTCTTGAAGTAGCCGTCGGCCTTGCCCCAGCCGTAGATCGTGTCTGCGACCCGGCCGATCATGGTGCGCACCGAGCTCTCGCGCTGCGGTGTGCCCAGCGTGCCGCGGAAGTACTTCTGCACCACCACGTTGGTCGCCGTCTGCGACCACGCCTTGGGAAACTCGACGCCGCGCTGCTCGAAGAACACCTTGCCGTCGGCACCGCTGATCACCGCGTCGCGCTGCTCCCACTCGACGGTGTCGAACGGGTCGACCCCCTGGAGCGTGCCCTGGCGCGTGAAGAACCGCTCGACCGCGAGTCCCGGGCGCGGGTCCCGGATGACCCTCGACGTGGCCTGGGGGGAGCGCCGCTCGGGCGCTGCCTCCGCGCCCAGCGAGCCCGGCGACGAGCTCTGCGATGAGCCCTGCGGACCCGGCTGAGGCGACGCGGTGGTGGCGGCGGACTTGACGAGCATGAGGACCCCTCCTTGCGGGCGTTCGTTCACACGGGATGATGGCGGCAGTTCAGGCGAAGAGAAGCGAGCTTACGGGGAGGAGTTGACGGTCGTTTGTCAGCTTTGAACGCCTGCGTTTCGAGCCCAGACGGTTTCAAAGCTTGACGAGACTCCACGTGCCTCCGCTGGACGCGCCCGGACCGTTCTGTCAACCAGTGCGCCGATCCAGCGATTCAACAGGTCATGGGATCAATCGCGAACCTCCGGGGCGGTCATGCGCCGTGTGTTCAGCTCTCCTCTTGGCCTCTTGGGCTCTTGGCCCAAAGCAGCACTCTCTTCTTGAACACGTCATACACAATCGCAGCCGGCGCGGGCAAGCAAACTGCCACTAGATTTGGTGGCTCGGTGCGAGGAACCGGCTACAGGTAGTGTGCACGGCTGAGGGCATCTCGTGAACTAGCTGTGAATTGCGCGTGAACTGTGGGTGAATCATTGCGTATTTCGCCAAGGATTCTCATCGATTGCTCGATGCTGTGGAGAAGCCTGTGCGATTCTCGTAGCCTGCGGATTGCGCGGGATCCGGGGGAGATCTCGGTTTCCCCCCAAAAGGGGTTGACAGCCGGGCGCGCAGGTGACGGCACGGTGACACTCCCGCGGTGAGGGGCTCGATCGGCGCCCGGGCCGGCCGACCTGATCGGTATGCCGTCGCAGCGACTGCTCAAGATGATGGACCCGCTGGGCCACGTCGCCACGTCGCGCCGCGTGCTGGCCTCGGCCGCCCCCAAGGCCGTCGTGTGGGCCGCCACGGCGCGCACCGCCGCCTGGATCGCGGCCGAGCTCGCCGCGGCCGGCGTCGAGCCGCTGCGCGCGACGTCGTTCCGCCACGTCGACGCGAGCCTGCGGGGCGAGCCCCGGCCGCCGTGCGCGCTCGCGGTGCTCGAGTTCTCGGCGATGTCGACGGCGAACATCGCGGCGCTGACCACCGCGCGCTGGGCGGGCTACCGCGGGTCGATCATCGCGATCGCCGCGCCGGGTGCGGTGTCGCGCGAGACGGTGGCGATCGTCCGGATCGACGCGATCGTGAGCCCCGACGGGCGCGAGCCGCTGCGCGACGCGGTGACCCGCGTGCTCGGCGCGCCATCGAGGTGACCAGCGGCGCGTCCGTGATCGCGCGTCAGCGGTAGCGGCGCAGCTCGGCCGCGGCGCGGCTGCGGATCACCGGGTTGGGATGATCGCGCGCGGTCTCGTCGAGGAACGGCTGAGCGGCGCTGCCGATGTCGTCGCGCAGGAAGCCGGCGAGGTCGTCGTTGTAGCCCGGGGTCGTGATGAAGCCGCGCAGCACGATCTTGATCAGCTCGGGATCGCTGCGATAGCCCGGATCGCTGCGGATCGCGTCGCGGAAGTCCTTCAGTCCCTCGGTCCAGTAGTACTTCGAGAAGCAGATCCGACCGGCGGTGTAGGCGAGCAAGGCGCTGTCGGGGTACTGCCGGCGCGCCCGGCGCAGCACGTCGAGCGCCGCCTCCTTCTCGCCGATCCGCTCGCGGCGGAGGGACCGGACGCGCCGGGATCGGCCGTGGGGCCGCGGAGCGCGACCACCGCGGCGATCGCGCCGCCCGCGACCACCGCGCCGCCGGCGATCGCGATCGCCCAGCGCCGCCGCCGCCGCGGAGCCGGCGCCGCGACCGCGCGCGACCCCGAGTCCTTCGCCGCCGGCGCGGGCGCCCACAGATCGCGCCGCTCGGACTCCGATCCGGAGTCGCGCGGCACCGGCGTCGGCGCGCGCACCGAGAGCCCGAGGAACGTGCCCGGCGGGCCGAGCGGATCGTGCGGGGCGGGACTGCTCGCGCCGCCGGCCGGCGGCGTGGCCGTGCGCGATCCGGCCGGCGGCGTGGCCGCGCGCGATCCGGCCGGCGGCGTGGCGAGCCGCGACCCGGCGCGCGGCGTGGCCGGCAGCCCGGCGAGCGGGGTCGTCGTGTGAGCCCGGGCATCGCCCGGCGGCGGCGCCGGGATCGCCGAGATCACATCGCCGGTGCGGGGCGGGCGGCGCCGGCGGCAGGGTCTGGCGCGACGGCCGGCCGGCGGCCGCCTCGAGCGCGGCGGCGAACTCCTGGGCCGAGGCGTAGCGGCCGTCGCGGTCCTTGGCGAGCGCCTTGGCGACCACGGCCTCGAGATCGCCGAAATCGACGTCCGGCAGCTTGTCGGACAGCCGCGGCACCGGCGCCGACAGGTGCATCCGGCAGACCTCGATCGGGTCGTCGGCCTCGGAGTGAAACGGCTTGTCGCCCGTGAGCAGCTCGAACAGCAGCACGCCGCACGCGTACAGATCGGCGCGCGCGTCGAGCGCGTGGCCCCGGATCTGCTCGGGCGCCATGTACGCCGGTGTCCCGACGACGATCCCGGTGGTCAGGTTCTGACCGGCGTCGTGCAGCCGGGCGAGGCCGAAGTCGAGGATCTTGACGTGGTCGCCCAGGCCCGTCTTCTGCGACAGCACCAGGTTCGCCGGCTTGATGTCGCGGTGGATGATGCCGAGCTCGTGGGCGTGGGCGAGCCCGGTCAGCACCTGGCGGACGATCTCGACCGCGCGCGGGATCGGCTGCGGCCCCGACGCGATCACGTCCCTGAGGTTCTGGCCGCTGACGAAGTCCATCACGACGAACGGCCGGTCGTTGGGCACGCCGAAGTCGAGCACCGACGCGCAGTGCGGATGCTCGAGCCGGGCCATCGCGCGCGCCTCGATCTCGAAGCGCTGGCGCCCCGCGAGCTCCTGCGGCAGCACCTCGTGGAGCACCTTGACCGCGACGATCCGGCCGAGCTTGACCCGCTCGGCGCGATACACCGTGCCCATCGCGCCCTGGGCTACCGGCTCGAGGACCCGGTACCGGCCCTCGAGAAGGGCGCCGGTAAGATCGCCGTGTTCCACCGCTCCACGATACCGCAGGTGGTATGCAGTCGGTGATGACAGCTCCGTGCCGGGCCGCCGCGCTCCGGGCCGCCGTGCTGATCGGCCTGGGCCTGGGGCTCGCCGCGGCCGGCCTGGGCTGCCATCGCGACGACGCGGCCCCCTCGCCGTCTGGCCGCGTCGCCGCCGCGCCGAACCAGCCTGCCGTCCCGCCGCGCCTGGTCTCGCTGACCCCGTCGGCGACCGAGGTCGTCGCCGCGCTCGACGCGACCGGCTGGCTCGTCGGTGTCGACGACTACTCGACGTTCCCGCCCGAGGTCGCCCGGCTGCCCCGGGTCGGCAGCTTCCTCGCCCCGAACCTCGAGGCCATCGTCGCGCTCGTGCCGACGCTGGTGATCGTCGACGACATCCACCGCCAGGCGGCGGGCGCGCTCAACGACGCCGGCGTCGCGACGCTGTCGTGCGCGGTCCATACCCTGCCCGATATCAAGGCGGCGCTGCGCGCCGTGGCCGCGCGGATCGGCAAGGCGGCGGACGCCGAGCGCGTCGTGGCCGGGATCGACGCCGCGCTCGATCGCGCCGCGGCCCGGCGCCCCGTCAGGCGGCCGCGCGTGCTCGCCGTGATCGACCGCGAGGCCGGCGGCCTGGGCAACCTGGTGACGGCCGGCCCGGGCAGCTGGATCGACGAGCTGCTCGCCGTGGTCGGCGGCGACAACGTGCTGGCCGCCGCCGGCGTCCGCTACCCCAAGATCTCGGCCGAGGAGGTCCTGCGCGCCCGCCCCGACGTGATCCTCGACCTGTCGTACGCCGCGCGCCAGGGCGTCGCGGCCTGGAACCAGCTCGCAGTCCCCGCCGTCGCGTCGCACCGGATCCGGGCGCTCGACGAGCCGTACCTGGCCGCGCCGTCGCCGCGGGTCGCCGAGGCGCTCGCCGCGCTGACCCGGGCTCTGGAGGTGACGGAGTGATCACCGGGGCTCAGCGCATCGCCTCGTCGCATCGCCGCGCGTGCTCGAGCAGGAGCTGGGTCACGCTGGCGTCGAGATCGGGCGCCGCCACCGCCGACGTGCCGGCGGACAGCTCGAAGTAGCCGGCCTGCCAGTCGAGCACGTTCATCACCACGGCGCGCGAGTCGCCCGCGATCTCGGTCGAGCGCGCCCGCATGATCCGGCCATCGACGAAGTCGATCCACGCGATCTGCTGGTCGCGGATGAGCGCGAGCTGTCCCGACTTGCGCTCCTGCTCGAACATGGTGAGCAGCGACGGCAAGCCGAGATCGACGAGCGCGCCGCGCAGCACGATGCGCTCGGGGTCGCGCCGGCTCGCCCGCGCCCAGCGCCGGGCGCGGAGGATCACCTCGAGCACGGTGAACGGCTTGGGGATGAAGTCCATCGCGCCGAGCTGGAACGCCTGCAAGCGGACGAGATCGGTGGCCTCGGCCGACATCATCATCACCGGCACGCTCGCCAGGTCGCCGTGGCGGCCCATCTCCTGGAGCACGTGGAGGCCATCGACGACCGGCATGTCGCGCTCCACCAGCACGACGTCGGGCGTGCGCGACAGGCACGCGCCGATCGCCTCCATGCCGTTGGTCGCGGTCGCGACCGAGAAGCCGGCGGTGCCGAGCGCCGTCGACAGCCGCTCGAGGATGCGGGTCTCGGCGTCGGCGACGACGATCCGGATCTCGGCGGGCGGCTGGTGCTGCGCGTGGTTCTCGAGCAGCCGGACCACGGCCTGGGTGAACTGCCGATCGGCCGGGCGGACCGGCGCGCGGAACGCCACGCCCACGCCGGGGTACCGGCCGAGCGTCCGCGCCTCGACCTCGCCGAGCGTGTGGCTGACCTGGTCGCTGGTGACCAGGCGCTGGCCGTTGGGCGAGATCACGATCTGGACCACGGTGCCGACCGGCAGGGGCGACGACAGCCGCACGAACATGCCGAACGGCGAGACGTCCTGCGACACCGCGCGCAGACGCTTGCCGTCGGTGATCAGCTCCACCGGCAGGTTCATCGCCACGCGATCATTACGGCGCCGCACGTCGTGCTCCGACCAATAGGTTGGCGTAGCGCGTTTCCGCCACCGTCGCCACCCGGCACAGGGAGGGGGCTTTCCCATGACCCCCTCCGGGGGATGGGCCGGCAGAACCGGCAGATCATTCACGACCGGCGACCGCGCGTCGCGTCGCGCGGTTTAGACTCGCTCGACCACGAAGCAAGGCGCCATCTTCCGATCTCGTTCATGGCTCACCTCCACCTGCACGACGTCTCGGTCGCCCTCGGCGGGCGCGACGTGGTGCGCGAGGTCAGCGCCGAGGTGCGCGCCGGCGAGCTGGTCGTGGTCGTCGGGCCCAACGGCGCGGGCAAGACCACGCTCCTGCGCGCGATGGCCGGCCTGCTCGCGCCGCGCACCGGGACGATCCGCGTGCTCGGCCGCGACCCCGCGCGCGCGCCGCGCCGGGTGATCGCGCGCGATCTGGCGTACCTGCCGCAGCACTACGATCTGGCATTCCCGTTCGCCGTCGAGGAGGTCGTGCTGCTGGGCCGCTACGCGCGGCAGCGCGGGATCGGGCTGGCCAGCGACGACGACCTCGCGGCGGCGCGCCGGGCGATGGCCGCGTGCGGCGTCGCCGACCTGGCGGGCCGCCGGTTCGACGCGCTGTCGGGCGGAGAAGCGCGCCGCGCGATCGTCGCCCAGGCGCTGTGCCAGGAGGCGCGCTGCCTCCTGCTCGACGAGCCGACCGCCGGGCTCGACCCGGCGCACGCGCGCGCGATCTTCGCGCTGCTGCGCGCGCACTGCGACGCCGGCGCCACCGCCGTCGTGGTGACCCACGACCTCGACCTGGCGCTGCGCCACGGCGGGATGATGTGGCTGATCGCCGACGGCCGGCTCGCGGCGCGGGGCAACCCGGCGCACGTGCTCGCGGCCGCCGAGACCCGCGGGGCGTTCGGCGTGGCGATCCACGTCGGCGCGCTCCCCTCGGGCGCGAAGTTCGCGGTGCCCGCGTGACGGGGGCCGCGTGAGCGGGTTCCTGAGCGGCCGCTCCGCGCGCCTCACCGGGCGCCGGCTCGCCACGATCCTCATCCTGTGCGCCGTCGCGTGCGCCGCGGTCGCGGCCCTCGCGGCGCTCGTCGGGGTCGCCACCGGGCCGGGCGGACCGCGCGTGCTCGCGGCGCTGCTGGTCGGCGCGGCGCTCGCGGCCGCCGGCGCCGCGCTGCAGGCCCTCCTGCGCAACCCGCTCGCCGAGCCGTTCACGCTCGGCATCTCGTCGGGGGCATCGCTCGCCGCGGTGCTGGCGATCCGGCTCGGGATCGAGGGCGCGTTCGGCTTCGCCGGGATCGGCGGCGCCGCGCTGGTCGGCGCGCTTGCCACGCTGGTCGTGGTGTGGCGGCTCGCCCGGATCGGCCGGCACCTGCCGCCCGCGACGCTGGTGCTCGCCGGGATCACGATGTCGATGTTCTGCTCGTCGGCCTCGACCCTGATCCAGGCGACCAGCGACTTCACCGAGGTCAACCACATGCTGATGTGGATGCTCGGCAGCATGGAGACGGTCCGGCTGATCGCGGTCGGCTACGCCGCGCTGCCGATCGCCGCCGCGCTGATCGTGCTGATCGCGCACGCGCGCGAGCTCAACGCGCTCGCCGCCGGGCCCGAGGTCGCCGCGTCGCTCGGGGTCACGGTCGGCCGGACCCAGACGGTGGTCTTCGGCGTGTCGGCGCTGCTCGTCGGCGCCGCGATCGCCGTGGCCGGGCCGATCGGCTTCATCGGCCTGATCGTCCCGCACGCGCTGCGCGCCCTGCTCGGCGCCGATCACCGCCTGCTGCTCCCCGCATCGATCTTCGGCGGGGCGACGGTGCTGGTCGTGTTCGACACCCTGGCGCGAACCATCGTGCCGCTCCACCACCTGCCGACCGGCGCGGTCACCGCGGTGCTCGGCGTGCCGTTCTTCGTCGTGATCCTCGTCGGTCAGAAGCAGCGCGCCGCGCTGTGGGGGCGGGAATGACCGGCCCGGCGTGCCCGCTGGGGACCCCGTGAGCGACCCGGCCGTGCTGCGCCACGTGATCGACGCGATCACCCCGGCGTCGGGCGCCCACGCCGAGGCCGCGCGCCGCCGGGTCGCCGGCGCCGGCGCGCCGCTGCTCGAGCGCCTCGCGGCCGCGCTCGGGGCGGCGCAGCACACCGACCGGCCGCGCAGCGCGCGCCGCACCCTGGTGGTCTGCGCCGCGGATCACGGCGTCGGCGACCCCGGCGTCGCGCTCGGGGGGGCGCACCCGACCGTGATCGCCGCGCACGCGATCGCCGACGGCAGCGCCGCGCTCGCCCAGCTCGCCCGCGCCGGCCGCGCGCCGATCGTGCTGGTCGACGCCGGCGCCTGCGAGGCCGGCGAGCTCCCCGCCAGTGCGATCCGGCTCGGCCGCGGCCCGAGCCGCAACCTGATGCACGAGCCGGCGATGACGGTGGTCGACGCCGCGCTCGTCCTCGAGGCCGGGATCGCGCTGGCGGTGGCGCTGGCCGACGACGGGCTCGACCTCGTCGCGGTCGGCGCGATCGGCGTGGGCGCCGAGGTCGCCTCGGCCGCGCTGCTCGGTGCCGCGCTGGGCGCGCCGCTGACCGGGCTGGGCGATCCGGTCGCGGAAGCGGCCTCCGCCCGGGGCGCCGAGCTCGCCGGCGCGGGCGGGCTCGCGTTGCTCGCCGCGTTCGGCGGGCCCGAGACCGGGGTGCTCGCCGGCCTCATGCTCGCCGCGGCGTCGACCAACGTCCCCGTTATCCTCGACAGTTACGCGACCGGCGCAGCGGCGCTGGTCGCCGCGATGTTCGCCCCCGACGCCGCCGGCTACCTCGTGGCAGCGCACGCCGGCGCGTTCACGCATGCCCGGATCCTCGCGCACCTCGGGCTGCACCCCGTGCTCGAGCTCGGCCTCGGCCACGGCGAGGGCACCGGCGCGGCGCTCGTGCTGCCGCTCGTCGATCACGTGGCCGCGCTGGCGAGCCGGCGCTAGATCGTTCGCCATGGCCGCTCTCAGCCCGCGCCGTGACGGCCGCATGTCGCAGAGCGAGGCGTCGACACCTCGGCGGCGCGCGGCCCACGCCGGCCTACGAGAACGGCCGATGCCCGGAGGCACCTGCGCACGCACCTGAGGTCGCGATCTCGGGCGACCGGATCAGGCAACCGGATCAGATGAAGAAGTGACCCAGCACGGCCATCGAGAGGGCGGCGAGCGCGGCAGCGAAGGTGCCGAGCCCGACTTTGCAGCCCTGGTTCGGCAGAGGGATTGGTTGTGGCACGGGCGTGACTTTCCCTCTTTCCCAGGCGGAGTCAAGTTCTGGGCCAGCCGTAAGTGTGTCCGCAAATTCTCTTTGAGTTACCTACGAATAGAGCCGATCGTGGGCCCTCATTTTCGGCTCGGCGGGCTTGACGTTGCCGGGAGATTCCGGGGTGCGGCGTGCGATCCGTCCGGTCGGGAGTGGCCGGATCGCCCGTCACGACCCGCGCGCTTGCCGGATGAGGCGCAGGTAAGACGCTTGCGCGCGCGCCGCGAGGTCGCCGAGCTCGGTGACCAGCTGCGGCGGCGGTGCGCTGCTGGTGATGTGGGCGTACACCAGGTTGACCGCGCGCTGCTTGACCAGGACCGGGACCACCAGCACCGCGAATGGCTCGGGCTGGGTCGCGAGCGCCGCCCACAGCTGCTTCTCGACCGGGCGGGCCGCGGACGGCGGCGAGCCGACGAACGGCTGGCCCGCATCGTGCGCCGACTGCAGCGCCGAGGCGCCGCCGAGCGGCAGCGACAGCTCCTCGATCGGCCGGCGCAGCGCCGCCGGCGGCGCGAGCCACGCCCGCCAGCCGAGCGCGTTGCCGTCGCGGATCAAGAACACGACCATCGCGTCACACCGGCCCTGGCCGTAGGCGACGAACGCCTCGGCGATCTGGTCGCGGTTGGTCGCGGCGTCGATCCGCTCGCACGCCGCGGCGTAGCCGATCGCGAACGGCACCGTGCCGGCCAGCGGCGCCTGCGAGCTCGCCCGGCGGCGCCGCGGCTCGAGGGTCAGGGCCGGCGGCATGACGATCCCCGCCGCGGGCTGGGTCCGGCGGCGCTCGCCGGTGGCCTCGGCGCCGTTGGTCGGCTCGGCCGGCCGGCCGGAGCGCACGAAGCGCGCCCGCCGCGGCAGGCCGAACAGCTTCTCGAGGTAATACACCGCGCGGAGCTCCGGCACGATGTACGGCTGGATGTGGGCGTCGAGCCGCGCGGCGAGCTCGTCGACGACCTTCTTGTCGGCCGGCTCGACCATCGCGACCGCGACGGTGGTGGCGCCCTCCCCCAGGTAGCCGAGCGGGATCGCGCGCAGCCGGTGCGCCTCGTCGGCGCCGAGCTTCTCCATCAGGGCCGGCGCGGCCTGGTCGAGCAGGGTCGGGGTGGCGATCGGCGCGCCGCTCAGCTCGGCGAGGTACGCCGACAGGAGCTCGAGGTCGATGTAGCCGAGCTCCACCAGGTTGGTGCCGAGCCGGCCGCCGTACAGCACCTGGTTGCGCAGCGCCGCCTCCAGCTGGGACAGCCCGATCGCCGCGTTGCGCAGGAGCAGCGTGCCCAGCTTCACAGCGCCATCTTAACGTAGTTGGGTGGGCGAACGCCCAGGGGCATAGCGCGTCGGATCTGAAACTCCCGCTTCGATGAAGCCTTTTCGGCGCAGGAGACAGGCATCACACCGCCCACACGCCGCGTCATCCTGCGGGTCGTAGCACGAGTGGGTCAGGGCGTAGTCGACGCCCAGCCGCTGCCCCAGCGCGATGATCTGCGCCTTGGTCAGCTCGATCAGCGGCGCGTGGACGCGAAATCCTCCGGCCCGCGTCGCGACCTGGGCCAGCGCCTCGAACGCCCGCACGAACTCGGCCCGGCAGTCGGGGTAGCCGCTGGCATCGAGCACGTTGACGCCGATGAAGATGTCGCGCGCGCCGATCGACTCGGCCCAGGCCAGCGCCAGCGCGAGCAGCACGGTGTTGCGCGCCGGCACGTAGGTCGGCGGGACATCGCCGGGCGCGCCGATCTCGGCGAGCGAACGGTCCTTGGGGACGGCGTTCGCCGGCGTGGTCAGCGCGGAGCTCGCCAGCGCGCCGAGCTCGACCGCGACGACGCGGTGGTCGTGGGCCCAAAGCCCTGCGACCGGGCGACCGCGAGCGCGGTCGTCGAGTCGAGGCCCCCGGAGAGAAGCACGACGCAGGACGACACCCGCGCACTGTAGCGCAGCCGATCAGCCGATCGCGCGCCGCCACGGGCCGGTCGCGAACCCGCGGACCAGGGCGCCGGCCATCTCCGGGCTGCAGTGCCAGTAGCGAAACGCAGGGTCGAGGAACGGCCGGAGCCCGGGCAAGGCGGCGAGGTCGGTCGCGGCGACCCGGCCGTAGCCCATCGACCAGTCGCCGAAGTCGCGGCGGGCGAGCGGCTCGTCGATCAGCGGGGCGACGAACCGGTGCCGGCCGTCGCGTGCGATCGCCTCGTAGAGCGCGCGCACGTCCTCGGGAAATCCCTCGAGCAGCTGGAACACCGAGCCGGCCTCGTAGAGCAGCAGGCCGGTGATTCCGCGCCGGGCGTTGGACCGCCGCCAGGTCGACAGGTGTGCGTCGAGGTCGCCGCGCGACCAGGGCTCCACGAGCGCGCTGACGTAGCCGATCCGGGCCAGGTGTGGCGTCACCATCGACCGGTGAATCGCCGGCCGGGCCCGCCGTGACGGACGCTGCCCGGCGTCCAGCGGGACCGCGCTCGGGTAGTAGACTCCGGGCGTGCGCCAGCGTCTCCCGATGTGGGCCTCCGGCGCCGCGGTCGCCGGTGCGCTGGCCGTGCTGGTCGCGTGGTCGTTCGCGCAGCGCTGGCAGCTGCTGTCGGCGTCGCCGTTCCCGCTCGGCGTCGACGGCTACTTCTATCCGGTCGAGCTGCGCGCGCTGCTCGAGCGCGGCGAGCTGGCGTACCCGGCGTCGCCGCTGGCGTTCTACCTGCTGGCCCCGCTGGCGGCGGCCACCGATCCGATCACAGGCGCCAAGCTCGGCGCCGCGCTGTGGGGCGCGGCGATCGCGCTGCCGGCCTACGGCGTCGGCGCGCGGCTCGGCGGCGGGCGCGGCGCGGGCCTGGTCGCCGCGGTGCTCGCGACCACCAGCGTCGGGTCGGCGTACCTGACGATCGAGTTCGTCAAGAACGGCATCGGGCTCACCGTCGCGCTCGGCGCGCTGTGGCTCGCGCTGGCCGCCGCCGACCGGCCGACCCGCGCCCGCGTCGCGGCGGCGCTCGCGGGCCTGGTCGCCGCGTGGGCCGCGCACAAGATGGCGGCCGCGATCGTCGTCGTGGTCGCGGTGCCCGCGGCGATCGCTACGGCCGCGGCGCGTGGCCGGCTGCGCGGCCGGCGCCTGATCTACCTCCTCGTCGCCCTGGCGCTGGGCTGCGCGCTCGCGCTGGGGCTCGCCGCGGCGTTCCCGCACCGCTTCCTGTCGGTCGACGACGTCCGCCTGGCGCGCGGCCTCGTGTCGCCGACGCCGCACTGGGCCGCCCCGGCGCTGGTGCTTCCGACCGGCGAGCTCGCCATCGGCCACGACGCGCTGATCGGCCTCGGGCTCGCGCTCGCCGCGATCGCCGCCCACCTGGTGCACCGGCGGATCGCCGCCGGCCCGGTCAAGAGCCAGGCCGCGGCGCCCCCCGCCCGACGCGCCTCGACCGCGCCGGGCGGCGCCTCCCCGGGAATAGATCCCAGCGCCCCGACCGCGTCCCGCTCGCCCGCGCACGCGGCCGGGTCGATCCCCGACGCCACGCCGTCACCTGACCCGGTAGCGGCCTCCTTCCTCCCCGTCGCGGCCTGGCCGATCCTCGGGCTCGCGATCGCGATCGGTCTGCCGTTCCTGGCCGTCACCGATCGCGACGGCCTCGGGTTCCGGCTGCGGATCGCCGCGTTCGTCCCGGCCGCGCTGTGCGCCGCGCTCCTGGTGCGCACGGTGCTGGGCGCCGCGGCCGCCGTCGCCCGACGGTCCCACGCGGTCGAATCCGCGGCGCACCCAGTGCTCGGTGCGCTCGGCCGCCCGGTGCAGCGCGATCTCGTGCTCGCCGCCGTCGCCCTGGGGCTCGCCGTCCTCCGCCAGCCCGGCGCATGGCTCGACGGCGAGATCGTCACGCACCCCGCGCTGGTGTCGGCCGCCCAGGCGCTGCGCGGCCACGTGCCGCCCGGCGCGACGCTGATCGTGCCCGAGCGCCACATCGCCTTCCTGGTCGCCTGGTACACCGGCGCGCCGATCGCGATCCGGCCCGACGGCGTGGCGCCGGTGATCCCGCCGCTCGGCGTGCACCCCCGCCACCCCAACGGGCTGGTCCTGGTGGCCGAGCCGACCTGGACCTGGGTCCTCGATCAGCTGCCGGCGGCCGACCGCGCGCGCGTCGCGGCGTGGCCGACGATCTAGCCGGCCAGGCGCTACTTCTTCTTCGCCGGGATGCAGGCGCGCAGCGCGGCGACGTCGCCGGCCGCCTGCATGCATTCGATGTCCTTGTGCTCCTGGAGCGCGGCGCACTGCTCGATGTCCTCGATCGGCACCTTGGCGACCAGCTGCTGGATGCGCGCCGGATCGGTCTCGGGGCCGCCACCCCCGGGCCGGGGCGTGATCCGGACGATGTGCTCTTCGAGCTTTCTGCACTCGGCCTTGCGCGCGGCCTTCTCGGCGGCGGCCCCGCCGATGCCGCCTCCGCCGGGCGTGTCCTGCTCGTCCTCGCAGCCGCCCGCGAGCACGGCGATCAGGGCCAGGGCGACGAGCCTCATGGCTGACCTCCCCTCGCGGGCGCTTCCTTGGCGGGAGATCCGTCGGACTCGGCGGCCCTGGGCTCGACGATCGCCCTGGGCAGCTCGACCTCCGGCCCCTCGTTGCCCAGCATCCGCTTGATCGCCGGCGCGACCAGGAACAGCCCCGCCGCGACCACCAGCGAGCCGATGATCACGACCGCGAACAGGAAGCCGTAACCGTGCGCCGCGCTGACCTCGGCGGCGCGGCCCGCGATGTACTCGCCGATCGCGATGCCGAGGAACCAGGTCCCCATCACCATGCCGGCGAGCCGCGCCGGCGCGAGCCGCGAGAAGCTCGACAGCCCGACCGGCGAGATGCACAGCTCCGAGCAGGTCGCGACGAAGTAGTACAGGATCAGGTAGTTCGGGCTGACCGTGCGGTACGGGAACGCGAACAGGTAGTCCGGGTTGACGCCGTCGACCGTCGAGATCGTCGACAGGCTGGGCAGGAGCACGGCGAACGACACCGCGGTCAGCACCATGCCGATCGCGAACTTGTTGACCGTCGACGGCTCCTTGCCGCGCTTGGCCAGCCGCAGCCACATCACCGCGAACGCCGAGGCGAGCAGCACGACGAACCCCGAGTTGATGAACTGGTACGCGCTGGCCACGATGTGCAGCCCGAGGTAGTCGCGGTGAACCAGGCGCTCGGCGTACAGCGACAGCGTCGACGCCGCCTGCTCGAACAGCCCGAAGAACGCGATGCAGCCGATGAACAGCGGGATCATCGCGATCACGCGCTTGCGCTCGCCGGCGTCGCGCGCCGTGCGCCGGAACCCGGTGAACAGCACGATCGCCGCGATCGCCAGGCCGACGCCGAACGTGTTGACCAGCGCGTTCTCCGTCAGCGGGAACACGAAGCGATTGACCACGAAGCCGAGCACGACCAGCCCGATCAGCCCCACCGCGATCGCGACCAGCACCTTGCGATCGCGCGCGGCCTTGACCGGCTCGCTCGGCACCGTCGGGTGCAGCCCGGCCTCCCCCAGCACGCGGTAGCCGAAGGCGTACTGGACCAGACCCACCGCCATGCCGACCGCGACCAGCGCGAAGCCGACCCGCCAGCACAGGTTGGGATCCATGCCGTGGTTCGACAGCAGCTGGCGGAAGCCCTGGTTCTGGGCGATCAGCATGCCGATCAGCGGCGCGATCCCCGCGCCGACGTTGATGCCCATGTAGTAGATCGTGAACCCGGCATCGCGGCGGATGTCGTCGGGCCGGTACAGCTGGCCGACGATCGTCGAGATGTTCGGCTTGAGGAACCCGGTGCCGACCGCGATGACCGCCAGACCGGGGTAGAACAGGCTGTCGATCGGCAGCGCGAGCATCGCGTTGCCGATCAGGATGCCGAAGCCGCCGATCGTGACCGCGCGGCGCTGGCCGAGGAAGCGGTCGGCGATCCAGCCGCCCGGCAGCGACAGCAGGTAGCTCGACGACAGGTACAGCGCCAGCACCGCGCCGCCGGTCGCATCCGACATGCCGAGGCCGCCGAGCCCGACCTCCTTGGTCATGTAGATCAGCAGGAAGGCGCGCGCGCCGTAGAACGACAGCCGCTCCCACATCTCGGTGAAGAACAGCGTCTTCAACCCCGCCGGATGTCCGAAGAACTTCGTATCCTGAGACGCGGGTGCACCTGGCATCGCGCCGACACTAGCGCGAACCCGGCGCGCAGTGGAAGGCAACGCGCGCGACCCGCGCCGGTCGCAGCGAGGCCGCGCCGCCTCGGTGTGGCGCAATCGCTACAGCTCAGTTGCTACAGCAGGTCGACCCAGACATCGCCGTCGATCCGCGTGACCGGATAGCGGCGCAGCTCGAGGTCCGGATCGTGCTGGCAGCGGCCGCTGCGCAGGTCGAACTGGTAGCCGTGGCCCGGGCAGATGAGGGTCGCCCCGACCAGCGCCCCGCCGGCCAGCCCGACGTCCTCGTGCGGGCACACCCCGGGCACCGCGATCAGCTCGCCGGCCACGCGCGTCACGATCACCGGCCAGGTCACGCCCGGCACCGCGAACGCACGGAGCTGGCCCTCGGCGACGTCGGTCTCGGCGCAGACCCGGACCCGGAGCGCCATCACGCCCCCCGCCCGCGCTGCCGGGGATCCAGGCGATCGCGCAGGCCGTCGCCGAGCAGGTTGGCGCCCAGCACCACCCAGGTGATCGCGAGCCCGGGGACCAGCGCGTAGATCCGGACCCACTCGGTGTTCCACAGGAAGTTGCGGGCCTGATCGAGCATCGCTCCCCAGGTGTAGTCGAGCTGCGGGCCGATGCCGAGGAATGACAGCGACGCCTCGATGATGATCACGCTGCCCAGGCCGAACGACATCTGCACCATCGCCGGGCCCATGAGGTTGGGGATCAGGTGGCGCGTCATCACCCGGCGGTGCGAGGCGCCGAGCGCGACCGCCGCGGTGACGTAGTCGCGGTCGCGCAGCGCGAGGACCTGGCCCCGCGCGACCCGCGCGTAGCCGACCCAGCCGTTGGCGCACAGCGCGGCGATCGTGAGCGGCACGCCGGGGTGCGCCACCGTCGCGACGATCGCGATGTTGAGCAGGATGCCCGGGAACGCCATCAGCACGTCGACGGTGCGCATCACGATCTCGTCGACCGCGCCGCCGAACCAGCCCGCGATCGTGCCGATCACCAGCCCGATCGCCGACGAGATCGCCACCACGATCACCGAGAGCTCGAGCGCCGACCGCGCCCCCCACAGCAGCTGGCTCAGCGTGTCGTGGCCGCTCGGGTCGGTGCCGAGCCAGTGCGCCGGCGAGCTGCCCTCGAACTGGTGGGCGAGCTCGACGTGCGGCAGCGACAGGTCGTACGGCGCGATCAGCGGCCCCGCCAGGCCCGAGGCCGCGTACACCGCGAGCATCACCAGGCCGATCCACGCGCTCGGCGACAGGCCGGGCCCGCGGCCGGGCACGCGGACCGTCATGTCCGCCGGATCCTCGGGTCGGCCAGCCCGTAGGCCAGGTCGACCACCAGGTTGACCGCCACGTAGATCACCGCGATCACCAGCACCGTGCCCTGCACCACCGGGTAGTTGCGTTCCTTGATCGCGTCGATCAAGGTCGAGCCCAGCCCCGGCCGCGAGAACACGTTCTCGATGATGATCGCCCCCGACAGGAGCGATCCGAACTGCAGCCCGACCACGGTGATCACCGGCAGGAGCGCGTTGCGCAGCGCGTGGAGCGCCAGCACCCGGCCCTCGGGCAGCCCCTTGGCGCGCGCCGTGCGCACGTAGTCCTCGCCGAGCACCTCGACCATCGACGACCGCGTCATCCGCGCCAGCATCGCCATCAGGTGGGTCCCGACCGCCAGCGCCGGCAGCACGATCGCCGCCGGCCCGACCTCGGTCGGCCCCGGGAACCAGCCCAGCGTGATGAAGCCCCACAGGATCAAGAGCGGCGCGAACATCATCTGCGGCACCGCGATGCCCGACAGCGACACCACCGTCGCCGCGGTGTCGATCCACGTGCCGCGCCGGATCGCGGCGATCACGCCGAGCGGCAGCGCCAGTACGATCGCCACCAGCATGCCGCACACCGCGAGCGCCAGCGTGTGCGGCATCACCTCGGCGATCCGCGCCGCCACCGTCGGCCCCGCCGGGTCGCCGCTCCGGCACTGGTTGCCCAGCGTGCCGTCGACCACGTGGCCGAGGAAGCCCACGAACTGCGCCGGCAGCGAGCGGTCCAGGCCCATGCAGTGCTCGATCTTCAGCCGCACGCCCGGCGGCGCGTCTCCGCCGGCGAGGTGATCGACCGGATCGCCCGGCACCAGGTGGAGGAACGCGAACGTCAGGATCGATGCGCCGAGGATCGCCAGCGCGCCCGAGCCCAGGCGCCGGATCAGGAACGAACCGATCGTCACGCCGCGATCGTATCCCGGTCTCGCCGGGCGGTCACATCCGCGGCCCGACCGCGCAGAACTTCGGTAGCTCCGACGCGTGGTCCTCGTCGACCTTCCTGTCCGGAGCGAGCACCGGCTGGCCGCCGTGCGCTTTCATCGCGTCGAAGTCACGGCACTCGTAGCCGTCGCGGCAGTCGCCGTTCGAGCCGCACGTCCGCATGCAGTAGCGGACCTCCGACGAGCGCGGCACGCAGTTGCCGACGATCGAGCACAGCTCGTCGAGCGAGCACATCGGCGCCTGGTCCTCGGTCGCCGGATTGCACGTCTTGTTCGTGAAGTTCCCCGTGAAGAACCGCACGCACACCGA
>VBLP01000602.1 GCA_005887925.1 Deltaproteobacteria bacterium
ATCGAGGTCGAGAACCACCGGGTCGGCACCGTCGCATTGGCGGTATACGTCACCTCGAGTCCGAGGCGGCGAAACCCGTCGCGAATGCGCTCGACAGTCTGTTCGGGCGACTGACAAAACGCATTCGCATAGATCTTCTTCGCGGACTGTAGTTGCATGACCCCGACCTGATCGAAGTACCGCGTGGTCTATTGAGTACAGAACAACTCTAGCCACTCCACTTCACCTTCGAAAGCAAATACGTAAGAAAATTACGTTGCGAGGTAGCCCGGACCAAACGCGCAAACCGTGCTTGCAGAATGCGCGAATCCTCACCCGGAACGCAAAACGTGCGCATTTTCAACCGACGCAAGCTCGCGGATTCTAGGAGAATTTCGGTTGACTTCGCATCTCCCCAGCCCTACGATTCTTCCTGAAATGTGGTCTTGGGGCTCGCGCGTCAAACAAACATTTCGATGGAGGCGGAGATGGCTGACAACAACAGAAGAGACTTCCTCAAGAAGGGCGTGACGGCTGCGCTCGGGGTCGGAGCGATAGGTACTCTAACAGGAGCGGTCGCTGCCGGTTGTGGCGTGGAGAACGGCACGGGGACAACCACTTCGGAGCTCGCCGGCACCAAGTTTGCCCTCAACGAGGCGAAGTACCGGCAGCTCGTATCGTTCCCCGACGTTCGCAAGGAGTTCGTCACCGCGCTCGATGAAGTAGCCAATGGTTTGCTCGCCGATTCAGCTGCTTATCTGAACTTCATGGAGACCACCGATTCGGTCGGCAGTCTCCGGGTATGGGATGCCAACGCGGCACTCCTGACCGATCTGATCGGCCCGACCGACGCGACCACCAAGCAAGGGCGGCTCAAACGGATCCTCGCCGTCTCGGAGCTGTACGACGGTGTCGCGCTCGGCCAGCCCGGCTTCCTCGACAGCGAGGAAGTCATATCGTCGTCGTCGTCGAGCAGCGTGAGCTCCGGCGGCGACTGCGCGACCAACGGCTCGCCGACCAACGGCTGCTGCGTCGTCCACACCTGGGGCTGGTCGGCCGGAGACGGCCTGTGCAGCGGCATCATCCAGGAGTAGCAGGAGTAGCGAATCGAGCCGACTGACCCGGGATCGCCCATGTCCACAGCTCCTCAGATGATCTCCATTCGCAGAGGCAAGCCACCGGCCGGCACTCCGCTTGCCCGGTCGACATACAACATCTCGGTCGATGTCGACGGCGAAGCGTTCGTGGTGAACACGAGGACACAGGCGGTCTTGCCGGCCGGCCTGTCCCGCAAGCTCGCCGACCCCGGTCCGGCGGGGTTCGCCCCGCTCGAGGAGCGCTTCCTGCGAACCCGTGGCTTCCTCGTCGACCGGACGCCGGAACAAGAGCGGTGCGATCTCGAGGCGGAGTACCACCAGGCTCGCTATCGCCCCGCGATCGTCAGCCTCACGGTGACGCCATCATATCAATGTAACTGCCTGTGTCCGGAGTGCCCGCAGCTCGACTACGACCGCAAGGCCGTCCTCAGCGACGAGCACATCGACTGCGCGATCCGGACGCTGGAGGACATGCTGCGGACCCGCAAAGCCTGGAACATCGCGCTGTGGCTCTACGGCGGTGAGCCGCTGGTCTCGATCGCTCCGTGCCTGCGAACGATCGACGGCGCCCGGGCCGTCGCCCGGCGTCTGGGTGTTCACCTGCAGGTCATGGCGACGACGAACGGCACCCTGATCGCGGCGCCGCGAGCGCGATCGCTCGTCGAGAACATCGACCTGTTCTATGTTGCGCTCAGCGAGTCACGGCAGGCTCACGGCGCCCAGCGGCCCTACATCGGCGGCGGCAACGGCTACGACGACACGCTCGCCGGCATCGCGTTCGCGGCCGGGCTCGGCAAGAAGCTGATCGTCCGGCTGAACGTGACCAATCGCGACGGCCTGGTCGAGAACCTCGGTACGGTGCTGAACGATCTGCATGCAGTCGTGGGCAACGCCGCGCACGGCGACATCCGGTTCGAGTTTCACTCCTTCAACTACCAGCCGACCTGCGGAGTGACCGGCCCGCGGCAATATGCCGCGCAGAGCGGTCGAGCGCTGCTCCTGCCGGGCCGAGGCAAGAGTGAGCAGGTGCGCCCGAGGTCGCTGGACATGCTCGAGGTCCTGCCCGAGCTCGAGCAGGTCGCCCGGCGCAGCCCGTGGCCGCTCGACCGGTTCCGCCTGCCTCACGCGTACTCGATCATGGCGCCGCCGCTGTCCGAGGTCGGCTTCATCACGATGTGTGACTACAGCCGCGGCTCCGGAATCGCCGTCGCGCCCGGGGCGGAGCATCACCTGTGCGCGCAGCACACCGAGGTCCCCGAGTACCGGATCGGCCACATCACGAAGCCGCTCTACAACAACGCGCGCTACCTGAAGATCATCAATGCCTCGCCGTTCGACGATCCGGTGTGCGCCGGGTGCGCGTACGTTCCGTATTGCTACGTCAAGAAGTGCGCGCACGAGCGGCAGGACGCCTACCGGACCAGGGACGGCCAGGTCCGCTACTCCAACCCGCCGGCCTGCCGGCGCGCGGCCCACCGGGCGTTCGGCGACCTCGTCCGGCTGAAGCGGCGAATCGCGGCGAGTGACGATGGCGTCGATCCGCGGTTTCCCGGGAAGAAGGTGACGCCATGAGTCTGCGACCGCCCCAGCTGAACGTGCTGGACCCGGCAACCTCGCCGGACCCGGGACCGCGGGTCAAGCCGTCTCGGTTCAACGTCTACCGGACCGCCGGCGGCCACACGGCGGTGCTCAACACGCTGTCGGGCAAGTCGCTGGTGCTCGGCGCGATGGCGAGCCATTTCCTCCGGGCCGGCAAGACGCATCTGCTGAGCCCGCGCGACCTCGAGCGGCTGATCGCGATCGACGCGGTCGTCGCCGCCGAGCTCGACGAGAGCTCGCTCTACCGCTACCTCCACCACAAGGCCGTCCACGACACCCGGACGCTCAGCGTGGTCGTCGGCCTGACCTTCCATTGCAACCTCGCGTGCCCGTATTGCTTCGAGGACGGCACGCAGCTCCTGCACATGACCGACGAGACGCTCGATCGCATCATCCTGGCGATCCAGCGCAAGTGCATGATGGAATCGACGCGCGAGCTGCGCGTCATGCTGTTCGGCGGCGAGCCGCTGCTCGAGGTCGACAAGGGCCGCACCCTGCTGGGCCGGCTGTCGGGCTGGGCCGATCGCAACGGCCTGGCGTTCGAGGGCAGCATGGCCAGCAACGCAACCCTGGCGACGCGGGACCGGATCGCGCCGCTCGCTCCGTACCTCGATCACGCCATGGTCGCGTTCGACGGCCCGAGGCCCAAGCACGATCGGCTGCGCGTCGCCTCGAACCGGAAGCCGACCTTCGACAAGGTGGTCGAGGGCATTCGCGTTCTGCTCGAGCACGACATCAACGTGGTCATCCGGATCCAGGCGTCGTCGCCCGACGAGGTCCCCGTGCTGCTCGCCGATCTCGCGCAGGCGGGCTTCACGGAGAATCCGCGGGTCCGCTTCATGTTCAC
Source organism: Deltaproteobacteria bacterium (assembly GCA_005887925.1). Lineage (GTDB taxonomy): Bacteria > Myxococcota_A > Polyangia > Haliangiales > Haliangiaceae > JABFXX01. The sequence continues at coordinate 3,523 of VBLP01000602.1, forward strand.
CATCCGCCAGCAGTTCTTGCCGTGCGGCGAGACCTGCGACGCCGAGGCCGAGACCATCGATCCACGCTCGGAGGTCGCGCAGCAGATCCACAGCATCGCGCCCGGTGCGCTGCCGCAGGGCGCCCCGGTGGCGCAGATCCTGTCCTGTGTCGTCGTCGGCAACACCTACTGCATCGCGCCAGACGGCCAGATCTACAACTGCATCGCCGAGCTCGGCCGTGACGACCGCGCGGTCGGCCGCATCACCGATGACGGCTGGTTCCGCACCGACGCGCGCATCCTCGAGTGGACGACGCGCGACCCGCTCGCGTTCGACAGCTGCCGTTCGTGTGAGGTCCTGCCGCAATGCGGTGGCGGGTGCAACTTGCACGCTCGCAACCAGCACGGTGACATGCGCAAGGGCAACTGGTGCGGCCCGCACAGGGCGGCGCTCCACGCCCGGATCGACCGCATGCTCGAGTCCCGGCTCACCGGCGCGCACCCCCCGAAGGAAGTGGGGATCGAATGAAGCCATCGCAGTTCAACGTGCTGGTCGACGTCGACCCCCGCGGCACGGTGGTTCACAACACCGAGTCGGCACGCTCGCTGGTCGTGCCCGGACCGATCGCGAGGTGGCTCGAGACGGCGCGGACCACCCCGCTGCCGGCCGCCCTGTATCCGAGCCGGTATCGCGCTCTGCTCGAGCCACTGGTCCGCGGCGGATTCGTCGTCGATGATGACATCGACGAGCTCCAGGTCCAGATCCATCGACGGCGGGTCTCGCGGTTCGCCGCCGATCGCTGCTCGCTGCAGGTCCAGGTGATCCAGACATGTAACCTCGCCTGCAAGTACTGCATCCAGACGTTCTCACCGATGCATGCGCGGATGTCGCTGGACACCGCGGACGACGTCGTCAAGTTCGCGCAGCGCACCGTGCTGCAGTCGCGCGCGCGGTTGCTCGTCGTGACGATGTACGGCGGTGAACCGCTCATGAACGAGCCGGTGTGTCGTCACATCATGTCGCAGATGGCCGGGTTCGCGGCGAACCGCCGCATCGAGCTGAGCCTGCCGGTCGTCACCAATGGCGTGCTCCTCGTCAAGCACCGCGACTCCCCGGTGATCGAGCTCGCCTCGGGCTTCCACATCACGTTCGAGGGCGGGAAGCAGCGCCACGACAGCATTCGCAAGCAGCGCGATGGCGCCGGCTCCTACGATCGGATCGTGGCGGGCATCGCGATGCTCCGCCGGCGCGACGTCCGCGTTCGCGTGCGGCTGCACGTCAACGGGGTAGAGCGCGACGAGCTGCTGCACCTGCTCGACGAGCTCCAGGCCGCCGGAGTGGTTCCGGATCGCCGTCGCTGCGACATGTACTGGACCAACAGCGAGGACGCCAGCGAGGCGAAGAGCTTCGAAGGTTGCGCCAAGGAGCGCGCGATCAACTGGGAGAAGAATCGCGATCACGTGTTTGCGCTCCACGAGGCGGCCAGGCACCACCCGCTCGGCGTCATCATCGAGCCGGGATTCAATCCCGGACCGCGTCACACCTCGCCCGAGTTCCGGGCGGATGCGCACTGGAAGCCGCGCCCGGCGCAGCACTGCAGCGGCTGCCCGCTGGACTCGATCTCGAGCTTCTTCGTGACTCCGGACGGCGGACTCTACAGCTGCCCCGACGATCCTCGCCCCGAGGTCAAGATGGGCAACATCCAGCGCGGCGGCGACGTCGAGTACAGCGAGGCGCGGTCCCGCCTGCTCACCCGTGACTACTGGCCGGACAAGGCGTGCGCCCGCTGCGAATTCCTGCCGGTCTGCGGCGGCGGCTGTCCACTCGATCGCCCCGACGCGGTCGAGGACTGCGAGACGCGCAGGACCAAGCTCAAGGACACCGAGACCTACATCGCACAGAACCCACCACCGGAGCCGGACCGTGGAGCTATCCAAGTTCAACAGCCTCGTTGAGGTCGACGATCAGACCTGGCTGGCGTTCAATCACACCGCGCCGGGAGCCCGGCGCGCCGATCGATGATGCCACGGTCGCGCGCCTGCGTGCTCGCGGCTTCGTCGTCGAGTCGCACGACCGGGAGATGGACCACGTGGCGCACCATCTCAGCAGCTTCCGGTTCGGCCGCCCGGTCGTGAATGTCACCATCGTTCTGACGTACGCGTGCAACATGCGCTGTCCGTATTGCTACGAGACGGCGAGTCACCCTCCGGAGACCACGATGACTCCGGAGATGGCGCGGCGGGTCGTGGCCGACATCGTGAATCGCGTCGAGGCCGTCGGCGCGGGCGGGATCGCGCTCACGCTGTACGGCGGGGAGCCGATGGTCAACCGCAAGGTCGCGCGACAGATCGTCGACGAGCTCCGCGACCACGTCACCCGGAAGCAGCTCGCCTTCGAGACCACCCTCATCAGCAATGGAACACTGATCACCCCGGAGGCGATCGAGGAGCTCCGGTTCGGGCTCAGGTTCGTCCAGCTCACCCTGGAGGGCTCACCCGCGTATCACGATCGAGTTCGCGTCGGCCCAGGACTGGAGGACGATCGGCGGCTGCTTCGAGGCCCTGAACGCGGCCGGCGTGCTGAAGCATCCCAACGTCAGGCTCTACTTCTTTCCCATCCTCGACATCCAGAGCGTGTGCTCGGCGAAGTCGTTTGCCTGTTACGAGGAGTACTTCTCACCCGAGATGCTCGAGCATTTCTGGACGCTCGCCACCCGCTACCAGATCAACCTGTTCCGCCTGCCCAGCCCGATCTGGCACAGCCCGTACTGCTCGTTCGTCAACATGAACACGTGGATCGTCGACCCGTCCGGCCACAAGTTCAAGTGCGTCGCCGAGATCGGCCATGACGATGCGTTGTGCGGCCGCGTGGGCGAACCGCTGCCGGGCGTGGAGCGCTCCCGTGCGCGGTCTCGCGAGCTGCGGGTGATCAACCGCAGCGGAATGGACTTTGCCGAGTGCCGGGACTGCGAGTACCTGCCGTCGTGTGACGCCGGCTGCGGATTTCGTGCGTCGGCCACCCGGGGCTCGTGGGCGAACCGCTGCTGCGAGATGCACAAGGGCGTGGTGCCTCACCAGATCGCGTACTACTACAGGTACCTGCGTCGAGCCGGCGAGGCATCCAGGATCGAGACGGTCTAGCCATGGAGCCGGCCGTGCTCGAGGGCTCGCGGTGGAACAACCTCTTCGATCTCGGGGGCCGCTGGATCGTGGTGAACAGCATCACGATGCGCGCCGCGGAGGTCGATGGCGAGCTCGCCGGGCTATTGGCATCGGGGATGGCGATTCCATCGTCGCCCGCCGTCGAGCGGCTGTGCCGGCTCGGCATCATCGCGACCGCCCGCGACGACGAACGCCGCGGGCTCGACGCCGTGGGCCGCCGAGCGTGGGCCGGCCCGGTGCTCGATCTGTTCGCGATCGCGCCGGTCACCGCGCACGGGCAGTCGCCGACCCGGGAGATCGCCCAGATCATCGAGACGATCGCCCGCGCCCAGGAGGCGCGGGCCATCCGCGTCGTGAAGCTCCGGATGTCGGGGGCCTCGGGTGTGCTGGCCGAGCACAACACCGAGGTCGTGCGGGCGGTCGCCGCGGTATGCGGCGAGCTCGGTATCGAGCTGGTCAGCCTGTTCATGGCAGACGCGCTGCACGACGCGCTGGCCTGTGGCGAAGCGATCGCGGATGCCTACTTCTTCCGCTGGCGACCGGTCTCGGCCGAGCGCGACGGCGAGGCGATCGAGGCGATACGGGATCTGCTGCGGCAGGGCAAGATGATCGCGATCCAGATCGCGATTCCCGATCACGAGGCGCTGCTCGTGCACCTCCGCTGGCTCCGCGAGCTCGCGACGGACGACCTGCTCATGCGCAGCGCGAACATCGCGTGGGACGTCGGCCTCGATGGGGAGGCACCGTTCTTTGCCGCCTCGGTCTGTCAGCGCGACGGCGACCGGGTCCGCGAGCTCGCCGCCGCGCGCCATCTGCTCACCCAGCTAGGGATTCCGATCCGCCCCGCGGTCGCACCGTTTCAGTTTCACCCGGGTTGCCCGCTGCTGGTGCCGCAGGCGCACATCCTGCTGCCGGGCGGCAGGCGCGTGCTGTGCACCGACGATGTCGCGGCGCCTGACTCGCAATTCAACCCGCGAGCCGCCTCGCGGGCCCGCGCGGTCGAGCAGCTCGAGCGCCGGTGCACCCGCTGCTCGGTGCTCCCGTTCTGCCTGTCGCGCTGTCCCAGGCTGCCCGCCCCGGTGCCGGGCTCCCCGGAGTGCGAGCATGTGAAGCGAGGCGCCCGGGCCGAGCTCCGGCGACTGCTCGAATCGGGGCAGATTCGCCCGGACCACCTGGAGGAGGCCAGCCGGTCATGATCAACCACGGACGCAAGGTGCTGGTCGTCATCCCGCTGTCCAAGAGCATCCAGTACATGTTCGGACTCTCGGCACCGCTTGCCTGGCTGTTCGCAGGGCGCGCCGATCGCGTCCGGGGCGTCTACGGCCACGAGCTGTCGGAGGCGCACATTCGCGAGCACGACACGTTCGTCATCGAGCTGTGCTGGTTCACCGCGCTCTACGAAGTCGGTCTGCTCGCCACGCACATCAAGCGTATCAATCCGCGTGCCAAGATCCTGATCGGTGGGCTGTACAGCCAGCTGGCCTATCGCAAGATCCTCGACAGCTATCCGATCGACTACTTCATCCGGGGCGACAACGAGCTGCCGATCGCGATGTTCCTCGACGGCGAGGACCCGCGTAACATTCCCAACTTCGTCGACCGCGAGGTCGAGCACCCGATCGAGTACCGGTTCAGCCAGGACGACTTCGCATCGCTCGACTTCGATCTGAGCTGGTTCCCGCAGTACGCTGCGATGATCGATCGATTCCCGACCACCGATAACCAGCAGTATCGCGTACCGACGATCATCACGTCGCGCGGCGGCTGCGGCGTACCGCACAACGGCTGCAGCTACTGCATGGGGTCGCGGCTGAAGGTGATGAAGCAGCTCCACGGGCGACCGGTCATCGTCATGGACAACGACAACCTGATCCGCCTGATCCGGAAGGCCGAGCGGTTCGGCGAGTTCTGCATCTACATGACCAGCGCGTGCAACTACGATCTGACGTCGATCCACTGCGATGCCAGGGTGTTCATCGAGGTCGAGGGCAAGGTGAGCGCAGATCGGCTGCGCAAGATCATGTACGCGTTCCGCCGCTCGGAGCTGATGATCCCGGTGCACAGCGACGGGATCATGGGCGGAGACATCGTCACCGACTGCCGCGACCTCGTGGCGCTGTCCGACGACGACCACGTCGTCAAGTTCGTGGCCTACGCCGACGAGGCGGCGGCCCTCGGCCACATCCCCGCCGCATCGCTGGTCTACGTCCTCGACACCTTCCTCCCCGAATGGAGCCACTTCGACCTGTACTCGAAGTGGGACAGCGCCCTCGAGGTGGCCAAGGATCGATTTGCCTGGATCCTGTGGCAGCTCGACAAGCACGGCATCGTTCCACGCAACAAGACCTACCTGAAATCGTACCTGCGGACCGTGATGGGCGCGCATCCCGCGCTCCTGCCCGGCGCGGTCGGGATTCCCAGCCATGGATCGAATCGCTCCCAGCCCGGCTGAATCTCTGCTCCGCAAGCTGGCGGTCGCCGCCGTCGGCCGCACCGGCAGCAAGCTGGCCGATCTCTACGAGCGGATCGGTCGCGAGCTGCCGGACACGCGGCTGGTGTTCCAGAACCACGGGTACGCCGAAGCCGGCGAGACGTTCGACTGGCTCAGGCCGGAGGACGCCGGCCACCGCTACCCGCTCAACCTCGCGCGCTACCTCGTCGCCGGGCTGGATCTCGACGACCGCGCGATCCTCGATGTCGGCTGCGGCCGGGGCGGGACCTGCTCGTTCCTGGTTCGCTACTTCCAGCCCCGGCAGGTCGTCGGCCTCGACTACGCGGGATCATGTATCGCCCTGTGCCGGCGCGCCCATGACCACCCGCGGCTGAGCTTCGTCCGCGGCGACGCCGCGCTGCTGCCGCTGGCCGACGAGTCGTTCGATGTCGTGACCAATATCGAATCGTCACATTGCTACCCGGCACCGTGGATGTTCTTTGCCGGGGTGTGGCGAGTCCTGAAGCCCGGCGGCCGCTTCTGCTATACTGATGTCTTTGGCGATCTCGCGGAGCCGGCGCGGATGCGCCGCCGCCTGGAGTCGAGCGGCCTCGTGATCGAGAGCGAGGACGACATCACCGATCGCGTCGCGCGCGGGCTCGCGGCGGGCTACGCGGACTTCGAGCGGCTGCTGGGGGACATGACCTCGGAGCAGCGAGGCAATGCAGATCTCGTCGCCTCGATGCTCCGTTCGATCAAGCGGATTCCGGACGAAGCCTATGCCAGCGGCAAGGCGGTCTATGTCGCCTGGCGAGCGAGAAAGCCCGACCCGATGCCCGGATCTTCGGGGCGCGATGCGGATGGCCGCGATGGCGCGGGAGACACGCCATGAACATCATCGGTCTCTCCGCTCTGTATCACGACGCGAGCTGCTGCCTGCTCAGGGACGGCGAGCTGGTCGCGGCCGCCTCCGAGGAGCGGTTCACGCGCGTCAAGTTCGACCCCCGGATGCCGGTCAACGCCTACCGGTTCTGCCTCGAGGCCGGCGGCATCGGCCCCGGCGATGTCGACGTCGTGGCCTACTACGAGTCGCCCGCGAAGAAGCTCGGACGGCAGCTGTGGGCGGCGGTCGCGGACCGCAAGCTGCCGGACCTGAACCGGCTCGATCCGCAACGAGCCGAGCGCGAGATCCGCGAGAAGCTCGGACACGCCGGTGCGATCGACATGTTCGACCACCACCTCTCGCACGCGGCCAGCGCGTTCTACTTCTCCGGCTTTGCAGAGGCGGCCATCCTCACGGTCGATGGCGTCGGCGAATGGACGACGACGAGCTACGGCCGGGGAGCCGGAGACGATATCGAGCTGTTCGAGGAGGTGGCGTTTCCCGACTCGCTCGGTCTGTTCTACTCGACGATCACGAGCTACCTCGGGTTCCGGGTCAACAGCGACGAGTACAAGGTCATGGGTCTCGCCCCGTACGGCGAACCCCGCCACGTCGACAAGCTGCGGCAGCTGGTGATCTCGGGACCCGGCGGCCAGTACCGGCTCGACCTCGCGTACTTCGACTTCATGTCCGGGACCCGCATGTACTCGCAGCGGCTGTGCGAGCTCCTCGGCCAGCCGGCGCGCGATCGCGGCGCCGCGCTCACCGCGTTTCACCAGGACATCGCCCGCAGCGCCCAGGTCGTGCTCGAGGAGGTCCTGCTGGACAAGGCGCGTTACCTCGCCGCGCGGGTCGGCAGCAAGCACCTGTGCATGGCCGGCGGCGTCGCCCTCAACTGCGTCGCCAACGCGCGGATCCTGCGCGATGGGCCATTCGAGCGTCTGTTCGTGCAGCCGGCGGCCGGCGATGCCGGCGGCTGCCTGGGAGCAGCT
>VBLP01000135.1:0-7796 GCA_005887925.1 Deltaproteobacteria bacterium
TCGCCGTGCGGGACTCGGCTTCCATCCTGCTAGTTGACTTGCCTACCAGATACGAGCGCATCATCTCGTTGTCCTCGTGATCGGGGATGTGGCAGTGCCACACGTAGCCCGGGCCGCCCGTCGTCGGATCGAACGAGAAGCGGTTGACACCGGCCGAGACATTGTTCACCGAGGTGGTGGTCGGCGCCCAGCGGATCGCGACCGTGGTGACCTCGAACGGCAGGATCTTGATCGTGTCCTTCCAGCCGCCCTCCTCGGCGCCCGGCCCGACCGACGAGCCGGTGAGGAACGGGTTGAACGAGATGTTGCCGCCGACCGCGCCGGCACCGTTGGCGGTGTTGTAGTTGCGCGGCGGGCCGAAGCCCGGGATGAACGTGCCGGGCGCGTAGGTCACGCCGTTGAACGTGCCGCCCGGGAACGTCCCGTCCCACGCGGCGCGGTAATCATCGCGGCGGAACTCCTGCCGGCCGATGATCTGGAACTGGATCAGGTGGATGTGGATCGGGTGAGCGTCCTCGGTGAGGTTGGCGATCTGCCAGACCTCGGTCGAGCCGACCCGCGGGGTCTCGGTCGCCGAGATGCCGGCGCCGTTGGACACCGAGCCCGGGATCTGCGTGGTGGTGCCCTCGCGGTTGCCGTCCCAGTGCGAGTTGTTGAGCATGACCTCGAGCGGGCCACCGTCGCCCTCGACCTCGACGAGGATCAGCTGGCGGAGCTTGTCGGGGTTCCTGCGGGTGTCGGCCGGCTTGATGTCGACGATCGGCGAGGCGCGCAGCGAGCGCTGCGGGTGCGCCGGGTTGAAGCTGTTGTCGGTGCTCGACAGCGACTGGTTGACGCGGAACTCCATGACCTGGCCGTTGGTGTTGGGATCCGGCGGATCGCCGCTCGGGAACGGCGCGAACGCGTTCGGGCTGTTGGTCATGATGAAGTTCCGGCCGGACTGGCCCGCGAAGTCGATGATGACGTCGCCGCGCTCGGCCGGCGCCAGGAACAGGTGCGGCGGATCGGTGCCGTTGTCGAGATCGGTCGGGCCATTGAGGAAGCCGCCGTCCGAGCCGATCTGCCAGATGTGCGGGCCCGGCGTGGTGGTCGGCTGATGATTGCTGGTCGCCCGGAACAGCTGCATCTGGAAGAACCGCGCATTGGACGCATTGACGAAGCGGAACCGGTAGCGCCGGGGCTGGACCTCGAAGAACGGCCACGACTTGCCGTTGACGGTGACGACGTCGCCGAAGAACTCGGGGATCCAGAACGGATGGGCATCGGGATTGGGCGGGCCGTCTCCGGCGCCGGGCTGGGACTCGGCGTCCGGGAACTTGAGCTGACCCTTGGTGTCGAACTGGCGATCCGCGACCATCAGCTCCTGCTCGAACTGGCCCGCGGGCAGGCCGATCGAGTTACTCGAGCTGCCGGTGTCGCGGCCGTCGCGGATCAGATAGAACGCCGCCATGCCGGAATAGACATTGAGCCGGGTCGTTCCCAGCGAGTGATCGTGGAACCACAGGGTGGTCGCTTCCTGCGTGTTCACGTAGTTGTAGGTGTTCGATACGAACCCGGGCCCCTTCATCGCGTTGAACGGGGTGAACCACGCGTCGGGGTGGCCGTCGAACGCCGACAGCACTTCGGCACCGTGCAGGTGCGCGACTGTCGGGATCGGCTCTGTGCTCGGGACGAGGCACGCGGGATCGAGCACGGCAGAGTCGGCGCAGTGATGATTCCTCGTCGTGTGGTTCGGATCGGCCCAGTGGATGGTCAGGTCCTGCGTGAGGTACTGCTGCAGGAACGGCTGCGAGCCGTTGGAGCCCTGCAGCTTGTTGGCATAGATCACCGAGGTCGCGGTGCCGCGCCGCGCCTCGATCGTCAACGCAGGGAACGTCGGGCCGTTGTTGTTGACCTCGTAGCCCCACATGAACGTGCCGTTGTTGAACGGCGCGGGCAGGTTGGCGTACACCGAGCTCGGCAGCACCTTCTGCTGGAACTCCTCCATGTCGACGTTCACGGTCCTCGTGCCGTCGACGCGGCTGCCGCTCAGCGTGGTCAGCCGGGTGACGTACTTCGGGACCGTGGCGCCGTCGAGCGCCGTCTGGGGCGTGGTCACGGAGGGCGCCGTGTACGCGCTGACCTGCAGCGGCTGGCCGTCGCTGGTGCAGCCGAGCGCAGCGGCGCCAGCGAGCCCGAGCGAGGCTGTTCGAGCCAACAACGTACGAACATAGCGAGTGCCTTCGCGCGTGCTCATCGCATCCTCCTGATAGTAGTCAGTGCACGTGTGCGGGATATGGGACGCCCAGACGATCTGGACATCACAAAATAGAAGAAGACGAATAGGTCGGATCGAAGGACAAATTCGTAGTCCGATTGAAGCGACGCTAGCCGACAGAGGAATAGAGCGTCAAGTTGTATTTTTGAATGGTACTTTCAATATACAACGCAGTATCAGAATCCTGAAGAGAGCCACGGAATACTGATGTGGTGCCGACGAGACGGGAGTGATGTTCACAATCGCGGTATCGCCGCCAATCTGCTGGGCATCGCGTCGCGCCATGTTGAGAGCGTTGGCGACGTCACCGGTCCGGCGGAGTCGGCCGCCGCGGCAGACACACATCGCATGTAATGCGAATTGAAAATCGATTTCTGACCAAAGCGCCGCGATTCGCTCGCGATTCGTGGCGACCCGCTCGACCCGGTCCCCGTCACAGCCTCGATATTGCAGGATATTTCAGGATCGAAACGTTGTCACGGCGCGCACGATCGGCGCCGGGCTCGACGAAAAACCGAGTACCCAATAACACTGCGTTGCGCGATCCCCGGCGAGGCAGGTTGCCTCACCGGGGCTCGACGGCCTGCTCGCGCGTGGCGATCACCTCGTGCGCGAGGCGCTCAGGTGTGCAGCGCGCGCTGCAGCGGTACGGCCGGGCCGCGCGCGATCCGGCGAAGCGCGGTGCGCGCGGCGTGATAACCGCACATGCCGTGGACGCCGCCGCCGGGAGGCGTCGACGCCGAGCACAGGAGCAGACGAGGATTCGGTGTCGTGTACGGATCGAGCCGCGCCACCGGCCGCGTGAACAGCTGGAACACGTCGGCGACGCCGCCGGTGATCGCGCCACCGGTGTAGTTGGGATTGTCGCGCTCGAGATCACGCGGCGTGATGACGTGGCGCGCGAGGATGCGATCGCGAAACCCCGGCGCGAAGCGCTCGATCTGGCGCTCGATCTCGGTCGTGACATCGCGTGTCGATCCGGGCGGCACGTGGCAGTACGCGTAGCCGGTGTGCTTGCCGGGCGGCGCGCGCGTCGCGTCGAACTGGCTCTGCTGGCAGACCATGACGAACGGCCGCTCGGGGTGCTCGCCGCGCCACACCGCGGCCTCGGCGGCGGCGAGCTCCTCGAAGCGGCCGCCGACGTGCACGGTCGAGGCGTCGAGACAGCGCGGATCGCGCCACGGGATCGGACCGTCGAGCGCCCAGTCGAGCTTGAACACCCCCGGTCCGTAGCGGTAGCGCCGCAGCCGCCGGACGTAGCGCGCCGGCAGCACCGGCTCGGCGATCGCGGCGAGCTGGGCCGGGCTGGTGTCGAACAGGTAGACCCGCGCGACCGGCAGGTCGGCGAGCGAGCGGACGTGCGCGCCGGTCTCGATCCGGCCGCCGGACGCGGCGAGCAGGCCGGCGAGCGCGCGCGCGATCGCCTGCGATCCGCCGGCGGCGACCGGCCAGGCCTCGACGTGGCCCGCGATCAGGAACAGCAGCGCGACCGCGCCGGTGACCAGGCGATCGAACGGCAGGATCGCGTGTCCGGCGCAGCCGGCGAGCAGCGCGCGGGCGCTCGCCCCGGCGAACCGGCGCGCCAGGCCGGCAGCCGAGCGCAGCCCGACGAGCCCGAACCGCAGCAGCAGCAGCGGATGGCGCGGCAGCCCGAGCGGCGCGAGCGCGTCGCCGTACAGGCCGTGCGGGTCGGACAGGAACGGCTCGATCAGCCGGCGGTAGGCGCGGGAGTCGCCGTCGAGCCCGGCCGCGGTGTCGGCGAGCGAGCGGGTGAGCAGCACCGCCGGCCGATCGTCGAGCGGGTGGGCGACCGACGCCGGCGGCTGGATCCAGCGCAGGCCGTGGTCGGCGAGCGCGAGCCGGCGCAGGTAGGGCGACAGGATCGCCATCGGATGCACCGCCGAGCAGCGGTCGTGGACGAAGCCGGGCAGGGTGAGCTCGCCGCTGCGCGTGCCGCCGCCGATGTCGTCCGCGGCCTCGAGCACCAGCACCGATGCGCCGGCCTGGGCGAGGTAGACGGCAGCGGCCAGGCCGTTGGGCCCCGCGCCGACGACCACCGCGTCGTGCGTCATCGTGGATCCCGGGCGGGCCCGACGGCATCGACGCGGGGCGCGGACGCGCCGATCACGACAGCAGGCTCACCGGGCTACGCTACTACCGATCTCCGCGGCCGGTGCGCCGGCGAACCGCGAAGCGTATCGAAATTGCAGGACTCCCGGATGCGTTCCCGGCCGCGTGATCGAATGGCGGCGCGCCGCCGTGACCGCGCAGGCCGATTTGGGTCTACTCGCCAGGAGGCACCATGCCGACCGTCGAACAGCAGAGCAGCGAGCTGCGGCAAGAGCTCGGCCTCACCGATCTCGTCCTGAGCCAGATCCTCTACGTCGTGGGCCTCAGCTGGGTCGGCACGGCGGCGTCCAAGCTCGGCACCCAGCAGATCCCGTTCTGGCTCGCCGCGATGGTGCTGTTCTACGTGCCGCAGGCGGTCGTCGTGATCCACCTGTCGCGGCGGTTCCCGCTCGAGGGCGGGCTCTACCAGTGGTCCAAGGTCGGCCTCAGCCCGGCGGTCGCGTTCCTCGTCGGTTGGAACCTCTGGATCTACGCCATCATCCTGCTCGGCGCGTTCGGGCTGCAGGTGTCCAATGCGCTGATCTACGCGATCGGCCCGAGCGCGCAGGTGCTGTCGGGCAATCGCATGTTCAACGGCGCGGTCAGCGGCGGCCTGCTCGGTGGGCTGATCGTGCTGTCGATCTTCGGGCTCCGGATCAGCAAGTGGTTCCACAACCTGTGCGCGAACGCGAGCAGCAGCAGCAACCCGCTGGCGATCGCTGCCCCAACGCTCACCCTGCTCAACCTCAACATCCTCGGCAAGCTCGGGCTCGGGGCGCTGTCCGGCTTCGAGTATGTGGCGGTGCTCGCCGGCGAGACGCGCAATGCGCAGCGCAACATCGCGCGCAGCGTGATCATCGCGGCGCCGATCATCGCGCTGATGTTCATCCTGGGCACCTCGTCGATCCTGGCGCTCACCCCGCAGGGCCAGATCGATCTGATCGGCCCGATCCCGCAGGCGTTCAGCAACGGTCTCGGCGGATCGAGCCTGGTGACCATCCTGATCCCGTTCGCGGTGATGGCGGTGACCGCGCGGACGATCGGAAACTCGAGCTTTCTGTTCACCGCGACCTCGCGCATGCCGATGGTCGCGGGCTGGGACCGGATGATCCCGGCGTGGTTCTCGCGGCTGCACCCGAAGTACCGCACGCCGGTCAACTCGGTGCTGTTCATCGGCGGCTGCGCGCTGGTGTTCGCCGCGGCCGGGATGCTGGGCGTCGGCATGCAGGAGGCATTCCAGTTGCTCGAGAACGCCGGCGGGATCCTCTGTCGGCCTGGGCCGGACCGGCCAGCGCGCGCCGCTGTGGATCCGGATCGCCGCTGCGATCGGCCTGGCCATGGCGGTGCTGTACGTGGTGCTCTCGGTGCTGCCGATCGTCGAGGTCGAGAGCTGGCTGGTGTTCGGGCTCAAGGTCGGCGGCACGGTGGTCGTCGCGAACGCGATCGGCGCGGCGCTGTATGTTGTGCGCCGGGAGCGCCAGGCGCAGGTCGCGTCGCAGGCCGGCTGACGCTCGCGGCGCCGGCTACGGGCGCGTGGCGAGCCGCGAGGTGCTGCGCAGCGCGAGCTCGCTGACCTCGCGCTGCTTGGTGTCGCGGATCGGCTCGCCGCTCGGATCGATCCACGCGAACTTGAATCGTCCGCGGCGGTTCAGGTAGATGACCGGGCGCGCGTCGCGGCCGGGTGCAGCGGTCGTGACGTGCGCGCCGTCGGCGACCAGCCCGGCGACCTCGAGCGCGGCGCCGAACGCGTGGGCGACATCGATCGCGCGCGCGTCGCCGTCGTGCTGGCCCTTGAGCGCGATCCGCGCCGCGGCGGCGAAGCTGGCGGCGGTGAGCGTCTGGCGTGGCACGCCGTCGACCGTGACGCTGAGCTTCGCCGGCGGCAGCTCGACGGGACGGGTGGGCTTGACCAGCGCGATCCGCGCGATGTGCTCGATGCGCTCGACGGGGCGCTCGGCGTCGGCGAGCGGCCGGCCGTCGTTCGCGTTGCCGTCGAGCCAGGCGATGTAGAGCTCGCCGGAGTCGCGCCTCACGACCAGGACGTCGTCACCGCCTCGGCCATCGTCCTTTAAAATGTAGTCCCCTCCATCGATTGTCAGCGCATGGATAACTGCATTAGAGTGCATGTAGGTATCGGGGATTAACTCGGAGAGTCGCCAGGCGCGTCGATCGTTAGCCGTCAATCCGGTGGGACGGTCCGCGAGCTCGCTGCTGTCGATCGCGGTGCGCTCGCTACCTTCGATCTGGATCCGATCGGGGGTCGCGGGGGCCGCCGGCTGCGCGGGGAGCTGGGGCTGGGGCGTTGGATGATTCTCCGACGGAGATGACCCGGTCTCGCCGGGGGGAGACGCCACGGACGCGGTGGGGGAAGACGCCCGAGAAGCGGACGGCGAGCTCGCCCGGTTGCGCCATGCGGTCACCGTCACCACCCCCGCCGCGAGCGCCAGCACCGCCACAAATCTGAATCGTCGATCGAGAAAGTTCATGTTTTTGAAACTAGCACACTCAATAAAATAAAAAGCTGTTTGTCATTGCCGTGTAAAATCTGTTGCTCTACGTTGGTGGTAATCGCGACGAGACTGTCGTGGCTGAAGGAAGCAAGTGGTGATGACTGACAAGCGGGCTAGACACGAGTGGCTGAATGGCCTCGGTGGAATTCTGGTGACCCTCGCGGTCATCGCACCCAGCAGCAGCGCCGGCGCTGCGACCATCACGGTTACAACCGTGGCGGACGGCGTGGCCGCTGATGGAAATTGCACGCTGCGCGAGGCGATCATTGCAGCGAACACGGACTCGGCCGTCGATGCCTGCACCGCGGGCTCGGGAGCCGACGTCATCGTGCTGGCCGCGGGCACCTACACGCTGTCGGTGACCGGCGCCGGCGAGGACGCCAGCCTGACCGGCGACCTCGACATCACCAGCAACATCACGCTGCACGGAGCCGGATCCGGATCGACGATCGTCCGGTCGGGCGCGATCGGCGATCGCGTGATCCACGTGCTGTCGACCGGCACGGCGACCCTCGAGCAGCTGACGATCCGCGACGGCGTGACGCGCTACGGCGGCGGCATCTACAACGCGGGCACCCTGACCCTCACCAGCTGCGTGGTCACCGCAAACACGGCGAGCGGCATCGCCGGCTCGAGCGGCAACGGCGGCGCGGCGGGCGGCGGCGGCGGCGGCATCTTCAACGCGTCCGGCGCCCATCTCACGCTGAACAGCACGTCGATCACCGGCAACGTCGCGCTCGGCGGCGCTGGCCAGAACGCGGCGCGCGGCGGCGGCGGTGGCGCGGGCGGCGGGGCCGGCGGCGGCCTGTTCAACGACGGCGGCACCGTGACCGGCTCGGGCGTGACCATGACCGGCAACAGCGCGACCGGCGGTGCGGGTGGGGCCGGAGCGTGGTGCGGTTCCGGCGTCGCCGGCGGCG
>VBLP01000135.1:7891-9400 GCA_005887925.1 Deltaproteobacteria bacterium
GGCGGCGGTGGCTCGGCCGGTGCGGGCACCAGCGGCGGCACCTTCGGCGGCAACGGCGCGGCCGGCACGGCGTGCGCCGAGGGACGAGGTGGCGGCGGTGGCGGCGGCGGCCTGGGCGGCGCGCTGTTCTCGCAGGGCGCCGGCTCGGTGACCCTGGTCTCGGCGACGGTCACCGCCAACGCGGCGGTCAAGGGCAACGGCGGCAACGGCGGTGGCGCCGGGGCCGGCACGGCCGGTCAGGGCGTCGCCGGCGGCATCTTCCAGACCGGCAGCGGCAGCGTGACGCTCGGCGCGTCCAGCGTCACCGGCAACACGGCGTCGACGTCGAACCCCGAGACCTTCGGCAACATCAACCTCGGCGTGTGCGGCGACGGAATCCTCGACGCCGGTGAAGAGTGCGACGACGGCAACACCAGCAACAACGACGACTGCACCAACGCATGCAAGATCGCGACGTGCGGCGACGGCATCGTCCACAACCAGGGAGCCGGGACCGAGGCGTGCGACGACGCGGGCGAGTCGGCGACGTGCAACGCGAACTGCACGGCGGCGCGGTGCGGCGACGGGATCACCAACCACACGTCGGGCGAATCGTGCGACGACTCGGGCGAGTCGGCGACGTGCAACGCGAACTGCACGGCGGCGCGGTGCGGCGACGGGATCGCCAACCACACCGCGGGCGAGGCGTGCGACGACGGCAACGCCGACAACACCGACGCCTGCCTCGACACCTGCGTGGTGGCGAGCTGTGGCGATGGCGTGGTGCATGCCGGCGTCGAGACCTGCGATGACGGCGGCCGGGTCAGCGGCGACGGCTGCTCGGCGATGTGCGCGGTCGAGACCGGCTTCACCTGCACAGGCACGCCCTCGGTCTGCGCGTCGACCTGCGGCGACGGCATCGTCGCGAGCGACGAGGGCTGCGACGACGCGGGTGAGTCGGCGACGTGCAACGCGAACTGCACGGCGGCGCGGTGCGGCGACGGGATCACCAACCACACGTCGGGCGAGTCGTGCGACGACGCGGGTGAGTCGGCGACGTGCAACGCGAACTGCACGGCGGCGCGATGCGGCGACGGGATCACCAATCACACGTCGGGCGAGTCGTGCGACGACGCGGGCGAGTCGGCGACGTGCAACGCGAACTGCACGGCGGCGCGGTGCGGCGACGGGATCGCCAACCACACCGCGGGCGAGGCGTGCGACGACGGCAACGCCGACAACACCGACGCCTGCCTCGACACCTGCGTGGTGGCGAGCTGTGGCGATGGCGTGGTGCATGCCGGCGTCGAGACCTGCGATGACGGCGGCCGGGTCAGCGGCGACGGCTGCTCGGCGATGTGCGCGGTCGAGACCGGCTTCACCTGCACAGGCACGCCCTCGGTCTGCGCGTCGACCTGCGGCGACGGCATCGTCGCGAGCGACGAGGGCTGCGACGACGCCAACACCCGCGTTGGCGACGGCTGCTCGGCGACCTGCCGGGTCGAGGCGGGCTACTCGTGCGGCCACGCG
>VBLP01000136.1 GCA_005887925.1 Deltaproteobacteria bacterium
CGCGATCGTGGGGGCCGAGGCATGCGACGACGGCAACCTGGCGGCCGGCGACGGCTGCTCGGCGACCTGCGCGGTCGAGCGCGGCTGGAGCTGCACCGGCACACCGTCGGCCTGCGTCACCGGCTGCGGCGATGCGATCGTCGCCGGCGCCGAGGCGTGCGACGACGGCAACCTGGCCGACCACGACGGCTGCTCGGCGGGCTGCACCGTCGAGCCGGGCTGGACCTGCACCGGCTCGCCGTCGAGCTGCGCGACGACGTGCGGCGACGGCATCGCCGCCGGCAGCGAGACCTGCGACGACGGCGGCCACACCGGCGGCGATGGCTGCTCGGCGAGCTGCCAGGTCGAGCGCGGCTGGAGCTGCACCGGCGCGCCGAGCACGTGCAGCACCGGCTGCGGCGACGGCATCATCGCCGGCACCGAGGCCTGCGACGACGGCAACCAGCTCGACGGCGACGGCTGCTCGGCGAGCTGCCGGGTCGAGGCGACCTGGACCTGCACCGGCGCCCCGTCGAGCTGCCTGCGCGACAGCGACGGCGACGGCGTGCTCGACATCCAGGACAACTGCGTCAACGTCCCCAACGCCGATCAGCGCGACAAGGACGGCGACGGCCGCGGCGACGCGTGCGATCCCGACGTCGACGGCAACGGCTTCGACGACAACGTCCATGTCCGCGGCGGCGGCTGCGCCGCGGGCGGCTCCGGCAGCGGCCTTCCGCTGGCGCTGGTGCTGGGCGCGCTGGTCGCTCGCCGCCGGCGGCGCGCGCTCGCCGGGCTCGCCGGCCTCGTGGTGATCGGCGCGGCCGGCATCGGCCACGCGCAGTCGGTGACCGCGGTCCGCGACTTCGACGTCGAGCGGTTCCACTGGACCGCCGCGCGCTCGGGCATCCTGGGCGCCGAGTCCGGCGCGGTGATCCCCGACCATGCGTGGGACGCCGGGATGTGGCTCGGCACCGCCGACGACACGCTGGTCGTGTCCGGCCCCACGGGCGATCTGCCCGTGGTGTCGCGCCGCACCACCGCGGCGCTGGTCGGCGCGGTCGGGCTCGGCAACAACCTCGAGCTCGGCGTCACCGTGCCGGTGGTCCTCGATCAGGGCGGCGCGACCAGCGTGCCGGGCGTATCGGCGATGCTCGGCGCGCTGTCGGGCGGGCTGGGCGATCTCGGGCTGCAGGCCAAGGTCGCGGTGGTGCGCGAGGACACCGCCGGCGTCGCGGTCGCCGTCGTCGGGGGGGCCACGCTCCCGACCGGGCGCTCCGACTACCGCGGCGAGCACGGCATGACGTTCGCGCCGGCCGTCGCGGTGTCGCGCACGTTCGCGGCGGTCTCGCTCGCCGGCAACCTGGGCTGGCGCATGCGCGAGGAGCGCGCGATGGGCGACCTGCGCATCGACGACGAGCTGGTCCTCGACGTCGGCGCGGCCTACCGCGTCGATCCGGTCGTCGGCCTCGAGCTCGGATGGTCCGAGGCCACCGCGGCGGCGTCGCCGTTCGGCACGAGCAACCAGACCCACGGTGAGCTGCGCGGCGGCGCGACGTTCCGGTTCGGCGACACGCTGCTGATCGAGGCGATCGCCGGCGCGGGCGTCCAGCACGGCTTCGGCACGCCGGACTGGCGCGGTGTGCTCGCGGTGCGCTACGGGCGCTGACCGCACCGCCGCCGTGCCGGCGCAACCGCCGTGACGATATGTAACGCGGCGGCGAAGTGGTGGCCGCCGCGCCGCTGGAGTAGGGTCGGGCCATGACTCGACTCGTGCTGATCGGCGCGCTGCTCGCCGCGTGCGGCGCCGCCGATGATCGGCCCCGGACGCTCAGCTACATCACCGACACGATACTGGTACCGACCTGCGCGGTCGCCGAATGTCACTCGGCGTTCAAGCAGGAGGTCGGCGACCAGTTCGATACGGTGGCCGCCGCCCGCCGCTCGATCGTGGCCAACGCGCTGGTGGTGTACCCCTACGACACGGCGGCGCCCGATCAGTCGTACCTGATCAAGACGCTGACCGTCGGCGTGCAGAGCCGGCTGGGCAACGGCAAGGTCCGGATGCCGTACGACGCGCCCATGCCCGACGCCGACGTCGCGCTGATCGCGTCGTGGATCGCCGGCGGCGCCGAGGGCGCGCAGTGCCTGGCCAACGACGCCGGCCAGGGCTGCAGGTGGTCATGGACTGCGCGCAGGATCAGGCCTGCACGTACTTCGGTGGAAACGGACAATGCAGGTAGCCGCCATGCTCCGCATCGCGGTCGTGACCGGCATCGCGCTCGCCGCGAGCCGCCCGGCCGCCGCCTATCCGCAGTACCAGCTCAGCCGCGACCAGACCTGCACCGGCTGTCATCTCTCGCCGGCCGGCGGCGGCCTCTTGACCGAGAACGGCTACAGCGTCGCCGAGACGTTCTCGCAGCTCGGCACGGCGCCGGAGTTCATGTACGGCAAGCTGCCGCTGCCGGGCTGGCTCGCGCTCGGCGGCGATCTGCGCGGCGCGGCCGGCTACTTCCGGACGCCGGACACCGCCGTCGTCGCGATCCCGATGCAGGCCGACGTCTACGCCCACGCCACGTTCGGCGGCTTCTCGCTGCACGTCACCGTCGGAGGGCGGCCGGCGCAATGGATCACCAACAACGGCACGCCCGGCGTGCTCGATCGGCTGTGGTCGCGCGAGCACTACGTCATGTGGCAGCAGGATCCGGCCAGCCGCGAGGGACTGTTCGTTCGCGCCGGCCGGTTCATGCCGGTGTTCGGGCTGCGCTTCGCCGAGCACCCCGACTACACGCGGCGCTTCGGCGGCCTGCCGCTCTACGCCGACACCTACGGCGCGGCGGCCGAGTACGTGACCCAGGCCTGGGAGGCGCACGTGACCGGCTTCCTCGAGGATCCGCTGATCGATCCGGTCGTCCATGACACCGGCGTCGCGGCGTACGCCGAGCTCCGGCCGAGCTCGCAGCTCCAGGTCGGCGGCGAGCTGATGGTGACCCGCGCCGACGGCCACAACCGCGTGCGCGGCGGCGCGACCGCCAAGCTGTACCTGCCGTCGGCCGACACGCTGGTCCAGGCCGAGCTCCAGCTCGCCCATCAGCAGGTCGACGGTAGCTCCGGTCCCAACCAGATCGTCGGCTACGTCATGGGCTCGAAGTTCCTCGGCTCGGCGTTCCTGCTCGACGTCGGCCTGGGCCACTACGACGAGAACATCGCGATCAAGGGCCTCGACCGCGACGCGATCGACGTGAACCTCCACTGGTTCCTGACCTCGCACGCCGAGCTGGTGTGGCAGAACCGGCTCGAGGGCCTCGGCGTCGGCCAGAGCCCCGGCGGGCCAACCGGCGCGTGGTCGCTGCTCCACGCGCACTACCGGCTGTAGCGGACGCGCTACCGGCGCGCCTGGCGCGCCTTCACGCCGCGCACCGCGCCGGCGATCATCCGGTTGAGCGCGGCGATCGAGAGGCCGCCCTCGTCGGTCGGCGGGATCGTCGCGAAGCCGATCGCGACCGCCTTGGGGTAGCGGCGGAAGATCGCCTCGAACAGCCGCGCGAGCTGCTCGCTCGTCGGGCCGTTGGCCACCTTGTTGACGTGCCCGGCGACCTCGCGCGGATCGAGCACGTCCATGTCGATGTGGATGTAGATCTTGTCGCTGATCTGGCTCAGGCGGTCGAGCTGGGCGAACACCGCCGGCGTCATGTTGCGCAGGTCGTCGACGGTGAGCTGCTCGATGCGCGACTGATCGAGCAGGTGCTGCTCGAGCGGGTCGACCAGGCGCACGCCCGCCATCACGACGCGGCGATCGGACAAGGGCGGATCGAGGTGGGCGTCGAGCCGCATCCGCTCGAGCGCGCGGCCGGTCGCGACCGCCACCGGCATCCCGCCGAGCGAGCCGCTGCGCGTGGTCTCCGGCGTGTTGAAGTCGGGGTGCGCGTCGAGCCACAGCATGCCGATCCTGAGCGGCTCGCGCGTCGGGCCGGAGTGCTGCAGGCCCGCGACCAGCCCCGGCATCGACGGACAGGTCGCGAGCAGGCCGACCGTGGTGGCCGAGCGCCATGCCGAGGCGCTTCCACGCGCCGTACTCGGTCGCCTCGTCGGGAGTCAGCGCCGCTTCGTCGATGCGGACCACCGCGCCCATGCCGGCGAGCAGCGGCTGGATCCCGCCGCCGGCCATCGTGTTCGGCCCCGGCGACGTGCCGGTCGGCGAGAACGGCTGCTTGGCCAGGGCGACGCGCAGCCGGCCGTCGGCGTCGCCGGCGCGCTGCGGCCACCCCGGCGACGGCGCGAGGACGAGCACGGCCACGACGGGAGCGATCAGGGTGCGCATGGCCTATCTATGCATGTCTGGGCACGATCAGCGCGCGACGGTGCACGATCGCGTCGCCGTCAGTTGTTCGGCGCGCCCTGGCAGATCCAGTCCGCGATCTTCTGCATCGAGGCGTCGGACAGCGGCGTCCCGAGCCTGGGCATCCGCACACCGCTGCACATCTGGACCCCGGCGAGCTTCTGGAGCAGGTAGCTGTTGGTGGCGTCGCCGGGCTTGACGATCACGCGCCCGTCGGTGCAGTCGGCGGCGGGAACGTTGATCAATGCCTGGTACGGCCACGTCATCAGCGTGATGCCGCCGTGGCAGCCCTCGCCGCCGCAGTGGCCGATCAGCGGCGCGATGTCGGTGCGGAACGACATGGCGGTGGTCGTGCTGCAGTTGATCATGATCGCCGCATCGGAGCCCGAGGCGTCGGGAGGCGGCGAGTCCGGCGGCGAGCGATCGTTGCCGCCGCAGGCGGCCGCAACGACCAGCGCCAGACACGATCGCTTCCGCATGAGCATGCTCCGTGGCATGGGCGAGACCAGGTTCGTCGGCGGCGCGTGGCGTCGCCTCGAGTTTCTGTGACAGGATCTCGGGCCGATGTCGAGACCAGCGGGCGGTTTGCCGCCGGCCGCGACCTACATCACGTGCGCCTCGCTCCTCACGTGCGCCCACTCGTCACTGCACGATCGTGCGCGCGCCCACGCCCGGCTCACTGCTTGATCGCGCGCGATCATGGTTTGGCGAGCTTGCCCAGACGCCGGGTCTCGGTCTGGAACCGCGCCAGGTCGTCTCCATCCATGTCGAACGGATGGCTGTTGGTGGGCGGGTGATCGCGCACGTGGTTGAAGTGCACCCAGCCCATCCCGGCATAGCGCACCTTGTCGTGCGCCGCCTTCTTGATCGAGTCCTCGAGCTGGAAGTTGCGCCACTGGAGGAACATCGATCCGTCCGCGGTCGTCTTCGCCGTCGTCCGCCGCTGGACCGGCGCCGCCAGCTGCTGCGTCCGCGTGTACTTGCCCGGGATTGCCACCGAACAAACCTGCGCGGCATCTGTCGTGACCGGGTGCGATGAGATCGACGTGCGGGAGCGGCCCGAGCTCATCGACCTCTCCCCGTGCACATCGCCCGGATATTACGTGAAGCAGCGAACCAAGATCCCCGGAAGCGAGCATCTCAAGCGCCACGTCGGTGTCACAGCACGCGGAGACATGTCTCTCAACTATAGGTACGGCATTGATAATTCGGAGATGATCGCAGGGAGCTCCTTGCGAGTAAGCACTCACGATCGTCGCCGCCGCGCTTCCGCTGCTGCGGCGCCACGGGACGGCGGTGACGACCGCCCAGATCGCGATGGCCGCCGGGATCGCCGAGGGGACGCTGTTCCGCGTCTTCGCCGACAAGGAGGCGCTGATCAGCGCGGCGATCCGCATCGCGTTCGATCCCGCGCCGGTCGAGAGCGAGCTCGCCGGCATCGATCGCGATCTCGGGCTGCGCGCGCAGCTGATCGCGGCCGTCGAGATCCTGCAGCGCCGGGTCGAGGGGATCTGGCAGCTGATGGCGGTGCTCGGGATGACCGTGCCGTCGGACCACAACACGGCGCGGCCCAGCCCGAGCGCCGAGGGCACGCTGCAGCTGATCGCCGCGCTGTTCGAACCGCACCGCGACCAGCTGCGCTGCGAGCCGCTGCCGGCGGCGCGGCTCCTGCGCATGATGCCGTTCGCGCGCACGCACCCGCGGATCTCCGACGGCCACATGCTCACCGCCGCCGAGATCGTCGCGGTCGTGCTCGATGGCATTCGCGTCCGATCCGATCTCGAGGTCGCCGACGACCTCGGCCCCGAGCGATCCGAGAACCCCCAGCCAGAAGGTGCCGAAGTGGAGGTCACATGTTGATCCGGCTGCTGCGTCAGTTCCTGCGCCCGTACGTCCGCCCGCTCGCCGCCGTGGTGGCGCTGCAGTCCGCGGCGACCGGCGCGCTCGTGTACCTGCCGAACCTGTACGCCCACATCATCGATCGCGGGGTCGCCGTCGGCGATACCGGCTACATCCTGGTGACCGGCGCGATCATGCTGGCGCTGTCGCTGGTCCAGGTCGCGTGCGCGACCGCCGCGACGTACTTCGGCGCGCGGACGGCGATGGCGTGCGGCCGCGACCTGCGCGGCGCGATCGTCGGCCGGGTCGGCGAGTTCTCGGCGCGCGAGGTCGGCCAGCTCGGTGCGCCGTCGCTCATCACGCGCACCACCAACGACGTGCAGCAGGTCCAGACCCTGGTGCTGATGGGATGCACCATGCTCGTCGCCGCGCCGATCATGTGTGTCGGCGGCCTGGTCATGGCGCTGCGCGAGGACCTGAGCTTGTCGCGCCTGCTGCTGGTCAGCGTGCCGGCGCTCGCCGGCAGCATCGGCGTGATCATCTGGCGGATGGTGCCGCAGTTCCGCGAGATGCAGCCGCGGATCGACACCGTCAACCGCGTGCTGCGCGAGCAGATCGCCGGCGTCCGCGTGGTCCGCGCGTTCGTCCGCGAGCCGGCCGAGGCGGCGCGGTTCGACGACGCCAACGCACGGCTCACCGCCACCGCGCTGCGCGTCGGCCGGCTGCAGGCGGTGATGTTCCCGGTCGTGCTCATGGTGTTCAACGCCTCGCTGGTCGCGGTGCTGTGGCTCGGCGCTCAGCGCGTCGCCGACCGCGCGCTCGAGGTCGGCTCGGTGATGGCGTTCCTCAGTTACCTGATGCAGATCCTCGTCGCGGTCATGATGGTGACGTTCATCTCGACCATGATCCCGCGCGCCGCCGTGTGCGCGGTCCGCATCGCCGAGGTGCTCGACACCCGATCGTCGGTGGCACCGCCGGCCGTCCCGGTGGTGCCGAGCGGCGTCGCCGGCACCGTCGAGCTGCGCGGCGTCGAGTACCGCTACCCCGGCGCCGAGCTCGCCGTGCTCAAGGACGTCTCGCTGGTCGCCGAGCCCGGCACGGTCACCGCGATCGTCGGCAGCACCGGCGCGGGCAAGACCACGCTGCTCGAGCTGATCCCGCGGCTGATCGATCCCACGGCGGGCAACGTCGTCATCGAGGGCACCGACGCGCGCGACATCGAGCTCGAGCTCCTGTGGTCCAAGGTCGGCCTCGTGCCGCAGCGGCCGTATCTGTTCACCGGCACCGTCGCGAGCAACCTGCGGCTCGGCAACCCGACCGCGACCGAGGCCGAGCTGTGGGCGGCGCTCGAGGTCGCCCAGGCGCGCGACTTCGTCGAGGCGATGCCCCAGAAGCTCTCCACGCCGATCGCGCAGGGCGGCACCAACGTCTCCGGCGGCCAGCGCCAGCGGCTGTCGATCGCGCGGGCGCTGCTGCGCAAGCCGGCGATCTACCTGTTCGACGACTCGTTCTCCGCGGTCGACCTCGCGACCGAGGCGCGGCTGCGCGCGGCGCTGCGGCCCCACGTCGCCCACGCCACCGTGATCATGGTCGCGCAGCGCGTCGCGAGCATCGTCGACGCCGACCAGATCATCGTGCTCGACGGCGGCACCATCGTCGGCCGCGGCCGGCACGCCGAGCTGGTCGCGACCTGTCCGACCTACGCCGAGATCGTCGAGTCCCAGCGCACCGCGGAGGCCGCATGACCACGACACGCCCCGCCGGACCCACCCCGGCTTCGTCGGGTTCCATCCCGCAGGCCCGCAGCGCCGCGCCGCCGCCGACCCGCACGCCGTTCGGCTTCGCCGGGCCGATGCCGCCGCAGAAGGCCAAGGACTTCAAGTCCTCGGCGCGCCGGCTGCTCGCGCGCCTCGCCCCGCAGCGCGCCGGCGTCCTCGGTGTGATCGCGGCGGCGGTGTCAAGCGTCGCGCTCGCCGTCCCCGGGCCCGCGATCATCGGCAAGGCGACCAACGTGATATTCCGCGGATGGCACGGCCTGCGGTTCCCGACCCAGGCTGCGCTCGACCAGGCGATCGCAGGCGCGCGGGCCGCCGGCAAGTCCGGCTTCGCCGACATGCTCCGCGACCTCGAGGTCCGGCCCGGCCACGGCATCGATCTCGGCGACCTCTCCGGCTGGCTCGAACTCGCGCTCCTGCTCTACATCGGCTCGTCGCTGTTCGCGTGGCTCCAGGGCTACATCCTCAACCACCTCGTGCAGCGCACCGTGCGCGGCCTGCGCGCCGACGTCCAGGCCAAGCTCGGCCGGCTGCCGCTGTCGTACTTCGACCGCCAGCCGCACGGCGAGATCCTGAGCCGCGTCACCAACGACATCGACAACGTCGCGACCAGCCTGCAGCAGAGCCTGAGCCAGCTGCTGGGCGGCATGCTCATGGTGATCGGCGTGCTGATCGCGCTGATCGTGACCTCGCCGCTGCTGTCGCTGATCGTGCTGCTCACCGTGCCGCTGTCGGTCGGCGTGACCGCGCGCATCGCCAGGCGCTCGCAGCGCCGGTTCGTCGCCCAGTGGGCGCACGTCGGCGCGCTCAACGGCCAGGTCGAGGAGGCGTTCACCGGCCACGCGCTGGTCAAGGTGTTCGGCCGCCGCCGCGAGATCGAGGACCGGTTCCGCGCCAAGAACGAGGAGCTCTACCAGGTCGGGTTCCGCGCCCAGTTCCTGTCGAGCGTCATCATGCCCGCGATCCAGTTCATCGCCAACCTCAACTACGTCGCGGTCGCCGTCGTCGGCGGGCTGCGCGTCGCCGCGAACGCGATGTCGCTCGGCAGCGTGCAGGCCTTCATCCAGTACTCGCGGCAGTTCAGCCAGCAGCTCGGCCAGCTCGCCCAGATGGCCAACGTCGTGCAATCCGGCGTCGCCTCCGCCGAGCGCGTGTTCGAGCTGCTCGACACCCCCGAGCAGATCGCCGATCCGGCCGCGCCGGCCGCCCTGCCCACCGTTCGCGGCGAGGTCCGCTTCGAGCACGTCGGCTTCCGCTACAAGCCCGACCAGCCCCTGATCGACGACCTCTCCCTCGTCGCCGAGCCCGGTCAGACCGTCGCCATCGTCGGCCCGACCGGCGCCGGCAAGACCACCCTCGTCAACCTGATCATGCGGTTCTACGAGCTCGACGCCGGCCGGATCACCATCGACGGCGTCGACATCGCCACGCTCACCCGGCGCGACCTGCGCTCGCAGATCGGCATGGTCCTCCAGGACACCTGGCTGTTCGGCGGCACGATCCGCGACAACATCCGCTACGGCAACCCGTCCGCGAGCGAGGCCGACATCATCGCCGCGGCCCGGGCGACCTACGTCGACCGCTTCGTCCGCGCGCTGCCGCTCGGCTACGACACCGTGCTCGACGAGCAAGGCAACCTCAGCACCGGCGAGAAGCAGCTGATCACCATCGCGCGCGCGTTCCTCGCCGACCCGGCGATCCTGATCCTCGACGAGGCCACCTCGTCGGT
>VBLP01000604.1:0-2319 GCA_005887925.1 Deltaproteobacteria bacterium
CGCGCGGCTCCTCCAGCGCACGACGCGAAAGCTCAGCCTGACCGACGCGGGTCGCATGTACTTCGATTACGGCGTTCGCATCGTGAACGAGATCGAGGCCGCGGAGAGCGCGGTGAGCCGCTTGCAGGACAAGCCGCGTGGCCGGTTGCGCGTGACGGTCGGGCCGAACTCGTCATTCCTCGCCGACATCGTCGCGGACTTCATGAAACGCAATCCTGACGTGCAGCTCGAGGTGCTCTCCACCGGTCGTAACGTCGATCTCGTGGAGGAGCGCTTCGATGTCGCCATTCGCGCGGGGACGCTCGCCGACTCGAGCCTCGTTGCGCGTCGGCTCGGCAACGTGACGTGGTTCCTCGTCGCGACGCCCGCATACCTCAAGAAGCGGCGGCGACCCCGCGCGCCCGACGATCTGAAGGACCACGACTGCCTCTTGTTCGGCACCGGCTCCGCCGCGGTCGAGCTCAGGCTCGAACACGGCGAGGAGGCTGCTCGGGTAACGGTGTCGGCGCGCCTCCTCGCGAGCGACTTCGATCTCGTCTACGCGGCAGCGATGGCTGGGCTCGGCATCGCCGTCCTCCCAGCGTTTCGCTGCATGGCCGATCTTCGCGAACATCGCCTCGAGCGCGTCCTGCGCGACTGGGCACCTCCGGCGATCCCCGTGCATATCGTCTAACCATCCGCACGCCATGTGTCGGCCAAGGTGAAGAGCTTCGTCGAGCACATGCTCCAGCG
This sequence comes from Deltaproteobacteria bacterium, assembly GCA_005887925.1. Lineage (GTDB taxonomy): Bacteria > Myxococcota_A > Polyangia > Haliangiales > Haliangiaceae > JABFXX01. Next base: position 733 of record VBLP01000604.1, read on the forward strand.
CATGACGCCGCCTCCCTGGGAGAGCGGGCCCGTGCCCTGACGCGCCAGCTCACCTTGCGATCGAGTGCCGTCCACGCGGCGAAAGAGTCCATGTAATCGCGCCAGCGGACGATCTTTTTGTGCTCGATGATCTTCTTCATGCCACGTGTCCGCCCTTCGCCCGCGAACGCGGCAACTTCTGATGCCAGCGACCACGACAGCCTCGCGCACGGCGCCGCGGCGCCGATCCTCTCAGCCTGGGATCAGCACGGCCGAGCGATCGACGATAAGCGCACGCTGAAGGCCTACCTGCAAGATCGCTTCTTCCCCGACGTACACCGAAAGATGTACGAGAACCGGCCGATCTACTTCCCGCTGTCGTCGGAGAAGAAGAGCTTCGTCGCGTACGTCTCGATCCACCCTGGACGGCGAGCACGCTCGACTGGGTGCACCTGGCCATGCGGTACTTCCCGAGCCGGGTCGAGGCCAAGTGCAAGGTCGACCCGAGCCTTGCGGTCGCCCACGGCTGCTTCTGGAAGTACCACCCGGGCAAGGCGTACCAGTGGGAGCTGCGGCTCCAGGACGAGATCCGCCCCGGCTTCATGATCGACGAGGTCGAGGCGCTGGTCACCAAGGAACAGCAGCGTCGGCTCCGCAAGCAGGCCAAGGCCGGCCAGGCGGAGGAATCCGAGGACGACGCGCAGGGCACCCTCGACCTCGCGGACGCGGACGGCGATGATGAGGGCGCCGATGCGGAGGAGGAGCTGAGCGCGTGACGGATGACGGCCTCGACGAGCGGGTCACGCAGCTCCTCGGGAAATCGAGCTCGATTCGCCAGGCGCTTCCTGGCGAATTCCCTCAACACCGTCGAGAATATTCTCACGCGTGGCCGAGGCGCGAAGTAGCTCGGTGCGGCCGGAGATCCCGAGCTCACCTCGTGTTTCTAGGTAGTTCGGAGCTGCCCTCGGCCTGCTCGAGGCGGGAACCCGCGCGACGCACAAGGACCGGCCGCGTGCTTTCTGTTCGACGACCTGGGCTCGGGCTCTGCGGCGTCCGGCGCTCGGGATCCGGCTTGCTGAGCATCATGCAAGTCCAAGAAAGCCACGCGATCACTTACGGTTGCAAGTTTCCCGTGCGGGAGATAAAAACTTTTATCTCCCGATGACCTGGGGTTTCTATGGGCGCCAAGCAGAGCTGCGGCAGCTGGCAGAAGTGCTGGCTCGCGGACGATGGTTCTTCGTCAAGCTGACCGGCCGGCGACGCATCGGGAAAACCACGCTCATCCAGCAAGCACTCCCGGCCGCTGGTCGCAAGGTGTTCTATGTCCAAGTGCCCGATTCAGGGCCGGCAGGTGTCTTGTCGGCGGTGGCAGACGCCCTGGAGATCTTCCAGGTCAGTGCCTCGCTGATTCCTCGCCCAACATCGCTCCGCGAGCTCGCTCACACGATCGGGCAGCTGGCCAGGGCCGGCTACGTGGTTGCTCTCGACGAATTCCAGTACTGCAACCGAGAGCGCCTCCGCGAGCTCTGCTCGCACTTGCAGCAAGAGGTCGACGAGCTCACCGCAGCGGCAAGCGCCGTGACCGGCGGGCTCATCGTGCTCGGCTCG
>VBLP01000604.1:2386-7018 GCA_005887925.1 Deltaproteobacteria bacterium
TCTGGACATCGAGTCCCTCGTGACGCTGCTCGGCGCGCATGCCGAGCCGACGCCGGAGCGGCTGCTGTTTCTCTGGAACATCTTCGAGGGTGTGCCGAAGTTCTATCGCGACTGCTACGAGCAGGGTGGCCTTGCCGCCGGACGACGGGATCTCCTGGAGCGTGCGTTCTTCCTGAGCTCGTCACCGCTGCGTACCGAGGCTGACAACTGGTTCCTCAAGGAGCTTCATGGCCGCTACGACGTGGTCCTCAAGTACGTCGCGCGGCACTCGGGGTGCCTCCACGGCGATCTGATCCAGCACGTGCGCGAGATGAGCCCGGAAACTGGTGAGCAGGTGGGGGGATATCTCAAGGTCCTCATGGAGCGCTATCAGCTGATCGAGCGGCGACAGCCGATTTTCGCCAAGCCGAGCTCCAAAGGTGGTCGATACTATTTGACTGATAATTTTCTGCGTGCCTGGCTCGCGGCGCTCGCAAATCCGATCCAGGCTCTCCACTTTGCACCTGTGGCTCGGCTGATCGAGCAGGCCGATGACAGGCTCGCCGAGATCGAGGGCGGCTCCCTGGAAAAACTGGTCGCCACGCTGTACGAGGAGCGCAGTAGGAAGGGTGTGGGTGACGTTGCCTTGACATCGCGCATTCGGGGCTTCTGGGACCGAAGTGATACCGAAATCGATCTTGTCGCTCTGAGCGAATCCGATCGACGCATCAGGTTCGGAAGCTGCAAGCGTAGCGCGGACCGCCTGGTCTCCGACATCTCCGTCCTCGATGGCCATGTGAGCCGCTTCCTGGCAACCCACCGCAGATATGCGGACTGGCGGATCGAGAAGGTCAGCATTGCACCAAGCATCGCACCAGAGATCCGAGCGAGGCTTCAGGCTGCTGGACACATCGCCCAGGATCTCACCGACCTCACTGCAGACTTCCATTGATGAACATCGATCCCAGGATGGAGCCATGACCGCGCTCGGGCCGCTGGCTGCAGCGCTCGAGGCGGACCTGCGCGAGCAGGCGCGCCAACACGGCATCCTGGTGTGGCTGGACAAGGAGGGCGTCTACACCGCATTTGCCGACCGGCTGCGCGATCGCGGCGTGACCGAGGCGTTTCCGATTCCGGTGCGCTGCCTACGCGGTAGCTACCTCGAGCTGATGCTCGGCCTGGAGGGTCTCGAGGACGGCGTGGCGATGACACCGCTGATCGTCCACGTGCCTGGGCACAATAAGGACAGCATCGCGGACACCCCATTGTTCGGACTCCATTGTGCGGGGCGCGGCTACCCCCGCGCGCTGCGCACGGTGATCCGCGAGGCGGCGCTCGGTCGGGCGACGTCGGAAGCGATCGACGGCTTTCTCGCGGGCGACGACGTCACGCTCGAGCGCGCCGACGTGTGGCTCGGCGAGCTGGAGCACACGTCCCGGCCTGACGGTCCGGACCTCGGCGCGCTCGGCCCCGAGGCGCTGTTCGATGCGCTCGGCCCTGGCGGATCGCTGGGAGCGCAGCTCCAGAGCTAGGAACCCAGGAACGCTGAACCGGCGTCTCCTGGGAAGATCGCGGAAACGCAAGGGAATCGAACCCTCCGATCCGTCGCTCTCGCGAGGATCCATCGGTTTTGAAGTTAATTGCCGACAGGTGTCCGCAGGTTTACGGACCTATCAGGACCCATCATTCTTCGAGGAAGACAACGGTTTTTTCGGCTTGCACCTGTCTCTCGCGGTAGCTAGGTTGGGTCCTAGCTGGGTCCTAGCTGGGTCCTAGCTGGGTCCTAGGACCCAGCCCGCAAAGGATGGATGGATGGCCAGGATCAAGCTGACCGAGAAGACCGTTTCCGCGCTGCCGAGCCCCACCGCGGTCGCGCAGACGTACTACTGGGACAAGGAGCTGGCGGGCTTCGGCGTGGTGGTCGGCCGCGACAGCGCGAGGGCGAAGGGATCCAGGGCGTTCGTTGTCAGAGGTCGTGTCGCCGGCGCCGGCGAGCGCGTGAAGGTCAAGATCGGCACGCATCAGACGCCGCGCGCCGACAACCATCTCTGGACGGTGGAGCTCGCGCGCATCGAGGCCAAGAAGCTGCTCGGCCAGATGGCCGCCGGCGTCAATCCGAACGCGGAAGCCGAGCCCGCGGCGGCGCCGCTCGGGCCGACGCTTCGCGAGGGGGTCGAGACGCACCTTGCCAAGATGCGGAAGAAGGGGCGCTCCGACCGCTCGACCGCGACGTTCGTTCACGAGACCAACAAGTACCTCGCGGACTGGCTGGACCGGCCGTTCGCCGAGCTGACCGGCGCCAAGCTGATCGAGCTGCACCAGCAGATCAAGGATCGAGCGGCGAAGCGTACCGGGACGAACCCGGCGAACGACAAGGGCGCGCCGCTCGCGAACCGCGTGGTGGCCCATGTCTCCGCCTCCTGGCGCTCGCTGAACAAGAAGCTCGAGGGTCGGCTCGGAAACTGGAACCCGGCGAGCGCCGTCGACAAGGACACGATCAAGCCGAAGCGTGAGCGGATCGCCGACGAGGACCTCCCGGAATATGCGGCGCGCGTCGCGACGATGCGATCGCCGATCCGCCGCGATGGGTTGATGCTGGCGCTGTATACAGGGCTGCGCAACGAGGACGTGCGCACGATGCGGTTCGCCAACGTCGACTGGGACGCGCAAACGCTGCGCTTGCCGAACCCCAAGGGCGGCGAGGCCGCCGCGTTCACGATCCCACTGTCCGCGACGCCGGTATTGATCCTACGGCGGCGCCAGAGCGACAACGCCAAGGACCTTGGATCGCCCGATGCGAGATGGTGCTTTCCCGGGATCGGTACCGACGGCAAGGTCGGGCCGATCGCCGACTTGCGCCAGAAAGACAACCGTCGAGGACGTGCACTCGCTCCGTCGCACGTGGGAGTCGATCGCCAACGATGAGGGCGTCTCCGAGCTCGACCAGCACGTGCTCTCGAACCACTCGTTCGGCTCGCACAACGTGAACGCCACCTACATCAGCCAGCACATCGATCACCTCGCGGCGTGTGCAGACAAGATCGACGCGGGCATCACGCGACGGATTCGAGGTGAGCCCCATAGGGAACGCGGGCGCCGTCGAGACCGCCTGCAATCAGTTGCGTAACGGCCTCGCTCAGAGCCCGCCTGCTCGTCAGCGGCCGGTACAACTTCGACCGGGCGACGCCCCGGACACCTAGCAATTCCGCTGGTCTCAAATCCTTACCGCAACTTTCGCAGCCAGAGAGGCGGAGGCCCGAGCTCTGGCAAGAACCCGCGCAAGCCGCTCGCCTTCCGCTTCGGCTAGGTCGACAAGAACGGCTCAGGCCACCTCGTCGTAACCAAGCCCAAGCCCTAAGTCAGAAGCAGATGCCGCCGTAGTTCATCCGGAACACCCAGCGGCCGCCGCGCCTGAGGAAGACTTCGGTCTCCCTGCAGCAGCACATCTTGCCCATGTCCTTCGGTCTGGGGGAGAGGTAGTCGCCTCCGACGGACACCGTCGCGCAGCTCCCGGCGATCTCGAGGCCGAAGATGTTGATGAACCGGATTTCCCGGCCGCTCCGCGTGGCCTCGCGCTGGAGGTCGCCCTGGGTCGTGACGATGTAGTGTCGCGCGTTGTTCGGCGGCAGCGCGAGCGTCCTCAGGCCCTCGATGGTCACGTAGGTTGGCCCCGGGGCGGACCGCGGCGGCGCATCCACGATCCCAGCCGCCGCGTGGTGATCGAGCACCGCCGCGATGAGCGCGGCGCGGTCCGCCTGTAGTGCCACGGCCGGGCGGCCGCGCGCGGGCGGGCAGCGCGGGAAGTCAAGCCGGATCTCCTTGACCGTCGCGTGCTGGGCCCGGATCTCGATCTCCTTCAGGTTGTACACGTCGCCTTCGAGACCGAAGGCCACCACTCGGAACCGGCCCTCCGGGAGCTGCAGGCGATAGCGGCCGGATGCGTCGCTGGTCGCCTCGCGCTCCGCGGTGTCGGCGGCGCCCGTCGCGACGACCAGGACCCCGGGGATCTTTTCGCCCGTCATGCAGTCGACGATCACGCCCTCGAGCGCGCTGTCACCGGCCTCGACGAATGTCTCCTTCGTCGCGCAGTCGGCGGCCCATGGCTCCAACTCGCTCGCGCCACCCGTGACCGGCGCCGGCTGCGCCGAGCCACCCGTGACCGGCGCCGGCTGCGCCGAGCCACACGCCACCAACCCGATCGCGACCAGCCACCATTTCGCCATAACCGCAGTATGGCCGCGGTACGTCGGAGCGAGCAATCGTCAGCGTCCGATGCGCGCGCCCGCCGAGAGCGTATGGCGGAGGCGGGCGGCCGGCGCGGCGAGCGCGGCTCGGGGCGGGTGGAAAGTCTGTGAGCCTTCGACCAGCACGCGAAGCTCGTGCACCCGGTCCTCACCGAGCGCCTTCGCAGCCGGCCGGGCGTGTTAGTGCTCCAGGTCCGACCAGCGCCGGCGACAGCGTGCACCAGCTCGCCGCCGCGAGCTCTGCGGCGGATGAGCGGTGTAGCGGCGAGCTCGTGCACCAGCTCGCTGGCAAGCGGCGCCGCGGCCGAGCGGTCGCCGTGTGTGTTCCCGGACCGGCGACCCGGATGCGTTCCTGCACATGTGGGCGTGCTCGCCGCCGACCACGCGTCCCCCCAGGTCGGCTATCCCA
>VBLP01000605.1:0-12787 GCA_005887925.1 Deltaproteobacteria bacterium
CGCCTTGAGGTCGAACCTGTCGCCGAGCGCGGCCTGGGCCTCGGCGCGCAGCTTGAAGATCTCGAGCTGGCCGACCTTGTAGGCGAGCGCCTGGCCGGGCCAGCCGATGTAGCGGTCGACCTCGTTGGAGATGTTGACGTCGGTCAGCGCGGTGTGCTCGCGCATGAAGACCTCGGCCTGCGCGCGGGTCCAGCCCATCGCGTGGATGCCGGTGTCGACGACGAGGCGCGAGGCGCGCCAGGCGTCGTAGGACAGCTTGCCGAGGCGATCGAGGTCGGACGAGTAGAGGCCCATCTCGTCGGCGAGGCGCTCGGTGTAGAGCGCCCAGCCCTCGACGAACGCGGTCGAGCCCTCGAGCTTGCGGAACATCGGCAGCTCACCGAGCTCCTGGGCCAGCGCGATCTGGAGGTGATGGCCGGGGATCGACTCGTGCCAGGTCAGCGCTTCGAGCTCGAAGCGCGGCCGGGTCTCGGGCTTGTAGGTGTTGACGAAGTACTCGCCGGGCTTGGTGCCGTCGTAGTGGGGCTGGCGGTAGTAGGCGATCGTGGAGTACGGCGCCTCGTAGGCCGGGGTCTCGCGCATCACGCAGTCGGTGCGCGGCAGGACCGAGAAGAAGCGGGGGATCGCGGCCTTGGCGCGGTCGAGCGCGCGCTGGGCGGCGGCGAGCAGCTCGTCGCGCGAGCCGAAGTACAGCGCGCGGTCGTCGCGCAGCCTGGCGATCGTCGCGGCGAGGTCGTCGGTGCCGAGGACGGCCTTGCCGAGCTCGGCGAGCTCGCGATCGGTGCGGGCGATCTCGGCGAGGCCGAGCGCGTGGAGCTCGTCGGCCGCCTTGGCCAGCCCGACGTGCAGAAAGATCGCGGCGCGGTAGCACGCGTCGCCGCCCGGGATGCCGACCAGGCCCTCCTGCTCGCCGCGCGCGCGGGGCATGACCTGGCTGCGCAGGAAGTCGCGCAGGCGAACGAACGCCGGGCGGATCTGGCGGGCGACGACGTCGCGCAGCGCGTGGACCTGGCGCTCGCGCTCGCCTGCCGGCCACGGGTCGGGCGATGGCGGCGTGGCCCACGCCGGCGCGGCCATGGCCCAGGTCTCGACCGGCCTGGCGAGCTCGTGATCGAGCTGCTCGATCGCGCGCCGCAGCTTCTCGGCGGCCGCGACCCGGCCGTGCGCCAGGCCGAGCTTCAAGTTCGCGATGGTGTCGTCGATCAGCCGGTCGCCCTGGGTCATCCGGGTGACCAGGTTGGCGGCGTCGCGCGGCGACTTCACGGTGTGCAACTCGACGAGGTACGACAGCTCGCCGAACTCGCTGGCGTTCGCCGAATCGACGCTCCATTCATGGAACTTGCATGCGTCCATGGCGTGCTGGGCCTCGAGCTGGCCGCGCAGCAGGGCGAGCGTGATGCGGTCGGTGTCGCCGAGCCCGCCGGCGGGCAGCGCGCGCAGCCGGGCGAGCAGCTCGTCGCGCTCGCCCGCGGCACCGGCGATCGAGATCGCGTCGCGCGGGGCGAGCTGTTCGTCGTAGCGATGATCGCCCAGCGTGGTCGCCCAGGTCGGCGCCCAGCGCATCAGGTGCTCCCAGTGATCGGCGACGATCTCGCGCAGCGCGGGGTCGGTGACGCCCGCGACGGCCGCGGCGGCGAGCGGAGAGGACGTGGTCATCATCGGTCTCCTCGGGCTCTGGCCGCACGCGATCGCACAGGCGGCGACGAGCAGGATGCGCACGCAGAGGTTGTACCGTGTACGCTTCGCGGCGTGCAGGTCCACCTGATCGACGGGACGTACGAGCTGTTTCGCGCGTGGTTCGGCGCCCCGCAGGCGCAGGCCCACGGCCGCGAGGTCGGCGCCGTCCGCAGCCTGGTCCGCAGCTTCGCGATGATGCTGGGCCGGCCGGCGCAACCGCGGCCGGCGGGGGAACGGAGCAGGTTGCCGATGACGCATGTCGGAGTCGCATTCGATCACGTGATCGAGTCGTTCCGCAATGACCTGTTTGCCGGGTACAAGACCGGCGAGGGGCTGCCCGAGGGCCTGGTCAGCCAGTTCGAGCTCGCCGAGCGCGCCAGCGCGGCGCTCGGGCTGGTCGTGTGGCCGATGGTCGAGTTCGAGGCGGACGACGCGATCGCGACCGCGGCCCACCGGCTCGCCGCCGACGCGGCCGTCGAGCGCGTGCTGATCACCGCGGTCGACAAGGACCTGTGCCAGTGCGTCGCCGGCGACCGCGTGGTGTGCTGGGATCGCTTCAAGGACCAGACGCTCGACGAGGCCGGGGTGATCGCCAAGCACGGCGTGCCGCCGGCGTCGATCCCGGACCTGCTCGCGCTGGTCGGCGACACCGCCGATGGCATCCCCGGCATCGCGGGCTGGGGCAAGAGCTCGGCGGCCAAGCTGCTCACCGCCTATGGCCACATCCCCGACATCCCCGACGACCCGACCGCCTGGACGGTCGCGCCGCGCGGCGCCGATCGGCTCGCCCTGGCGCTGCGCGGCAGCCGCGCCGAGGTCGCGCTGTACCGCACGCTGGCAACCCTCCGCATCGACTGCCCGATCGCCTGCGATGCAGCGTCGCTGGCGTGGCGCGGGGTGAACCGCCCCGCGCTCGACGCGATCTGCGACGAGCTCGGCGTCGAGCGGGCGAGCCTGCGGCTGGCGATCGCCGAGGCGTGACAGATCAGGTGAGTCGCGGCCGGTCCTGGGTTATGCTCCTCGATCGTGCCCGCGACCGTCGCATTCAGGGTCACGTACGCCCGCTACGGCGAGCTGCGCGACGACGTGGCGCAGCAGATGACGCGCGGCGGCCTGCTGGTGAAGGTCCGCGACGCGCCGGGGCTCACCCTCGATACGCCGGTGGCGCTCGAGCTGGTGCTGCCCGACGGCACGACGCTGCAGAGCAACGGCAAGGTGCTCCAGATCTTCGCCGGCTTCGGCGTCGCGGTGAGCGTGGAGCCGCTGTTCGTCGAGCGCGCCGGCCAGTATGCGAACCGGCCCGAGATCGCGGCGAGCGGCGCCGCCCGGCACGAGTGGATCGAGCGCGTGGTGGCGCACCGGAGCGGCACGACCCGGCCGCCGCCGCTCACCGCGCACGCGGTGCCGCTCACCGCCGCGGCAACGCAGCCGCCGCCGATCGGCGCCCCGGCCGTCGCCCGCGCGCGCTCGGCGTCCACGCCGTCCACCGCGGCCACCGCGCCCGCCGCGCCCCGGCCCGAACCGCCGCCGCAGGCGTTCGCCACGGGATCCCGGGACGGCCTGACCCGCAACGAGAAGATCCAGAAGGCGCTGCACGGCACGCGCGACGAGCGCAACGCGATCCTGCGCGACCGCGATCGCACGCTGCATCCGTTCGTGCTCAAGAACCCGCAGCTCGACGCCGACGACGTGCTGACGATCGCCAAGAACGCCCAGGTGACGCCCGACCTGCTCAAGCTGATCGGCGAGCGCAAGGACTGGCTGCAGCGCCCCGCGATCGCGATCGCGCTGGCGCGCAACCCCAAGACGCCGCCCGAGCTCGCGGTGCGTGCGGTCGAGCACGTCCCGGCCGAGGCGCTGCGCCTGATGGCAAAGGGCGGCGTGCTGCCGCACGTCAGCCAGGCGGCGCGCAAGAAGCTGCTCGGCTGAGCGGAAACCGAGCGAAGCCCGGGGTATCGGGCTCCTGCCGAGGCTCCCGATCAGCGCAGCGAGGGATCCGCGGAATGTGATGTGCTGAGAGACGGCATGAAGTGCAGCTCCCAGCCGGCGGCGGTGGACTGCATCACGCGCTGCCGCGGCGTGCTCGAGCTTGCCCATGCGCGAGCTGTCGCCGCGTCCTATCGTTGCTCCATGCATCGAGCAGTCCTCGCACTCGCACTCGCCGCCCTGCTCCCGACCGCGGGCTGCTACGCGGCGGCCGGCGGCATGGTCGTCGCCGGTGGCGCCTCGCTCTACGGCGCCAAGGTCGCGCACGGTGACTGCGGCAAGGCGCAGGGGAGCGCCGAGCGCATCTCCTGCATGTGGAACGACCTGATCTTCACCATGCCGCTGTTCGCGCTCGGCGTCGGCCTGGTCGCCGGCGGCGTCGGCCTCGGCGTGTACACGGCGGTCCACGACCACTGACCCGGGCGATCAGTCGCAGCGGCCGATCTCGCCAAGCAGCGCGCGCGCTTCCTCGGCGAGCGCCCCCGCGGCGGCCTCGATCACGCGCTGGGCCGCGCGCCGCGCATCGCGGCAGTGCCCGGTCCGCGCGTCGAGGCGGGCGAGCTCGAGCAGCGTGGCCGGGCTGGGATCCTGCGCGTACGCCCGGGTGAGCAGCTCGCGGGCCCGCGCGACGTTGCCCGACGCGGCCTCGGCCCGGGCCGAGGTCACCAGCGCGGCAGGTCCCGCGTCCCCGGCGGGCGCCGCGGTCGGCGGCGGCGCATCCGGCACCGGCCCGGCCGGCGCCGCGGTCTGCGGAGGCTTCGAGGTCGCGGCGCGCAGCGCGACCAGCGCGGCGATCACCGCGGCCGCGGCGATCGCGGCGGCGATCCACCGCCAGGAGCGCGCCGCCATCGCTCAGTTGAACCAGTAGCGCACGCCGATCGAGGCATCGAAGTCGAGGTAGATCGTGTGCAGCGCGCTGCCGCCGTAGAAGTCGAGCACCGGCACGATCTGGAAGAAGATGTCGATCGGCTCGTTGTTGAAGTCCATCGAGATCCCGACCGGCGCGCGCAGGCCGACCGCGAACACGTCGATCGCGGGGTTCGGGCCGGTGTCGCGGAAGTCCCAGAACCGGCCGCCGACCCCGAAATAGAACGGCAGCTCGAACGCCTCGGTGGACGCCAGCGACGTCGGATGCCACAGGAAGTCGCCGTAGATGTGCAGCCCGGAGCGGTTGGCGTAGTGGTAGACGTCGCCGATCCCGAAGTCGAGGGCGCGGTCGCCCGTCAGGAAGTACTTGCCGGTCAGCCCGGTCGGCGCGCCGAGCTCCAGCCCCAGGCCGAAGGTCTTGTTGGCCTCGAACGACCGGCCGCCGAGGTGCCCCCCGGGGCGCGGCCGCGCCTCCGCGCCGGAGGTGAGCAGTACCGCTACAAAAGTGGCGAGCCAGAGGTTGCGTGCCGTCATGACGCCGGATCCTAGCGCTCGGATCGCGCCGTGCCGTCGCTTCGTGCCACAATCACCATGTGGTCCGTCTCCACACCGTCGTCTGCGTCTTGACGTCGGCGGCTGGCTGTGGCTCAGGACCGAGCGTGCCCCGGGCAGCGCCGCACGAGCCGCCGCCCCCGCCCACCGTCCAGCTCGTCGAGGTCGACGCCGCGGTCCCCGACGCCCCCGAGCCGCCGCAGCTCGCGTGCGAGCCCCCGGCCGCGCCGGCGATGGCGCGCCCGCCCGAGCCGACCTGGTACTGCGCCCGGCCCGACGGCACCCGCCACGGCCCGTTCGTCACGCGGTTCCCCGACGGCACGCCCGAGATCACCGGCGCGTACAAGGACGGCCTGCTCGACGGACCGTGGCAGCGCCGCCGCCCGACCGGCGCGGTGGTCGAGACCGGCAGCTACGCCGCCGGCGAGAAGTCCGGGCACTGGCAGGTGCTGGGCCCGACCGGCGCGCTGCTCGGCGAGTACGACATGCGCGACGGCACCGGCACCGAGCGGTACTGGCTCGACGACGGCACGCTGTACAGCGAGCGCACCCTCAAGGACGGCATGCCGCACGGCGGCGAGCGGGTCTACGCCGCCGACGGCACACCGCTGATCGCGGCGCAGTGGACGGCCGGCAGGCTCGACGGCCCGCACACCGTCGGCACCCGCGGCACGCTGCGGCTCGAGGAGACGTTCACGGCCGGCGTGCGGCACGGCGGGCGGCAGATCTGGCAGCTCGGGACCCTGCTCGTCGACGAGGCCTACGATCGCCACGGCAGGCACGACGGCGAGTACACGATCTGGCGCAACCGCAAGATGATGCGGGTCCACGGCCAGTTCGAGCACGGCAAGCGCGACGGGCTGTGGACGTGGAACGACCGCGACGGCAACAAGGAGCGTGAGGGCAACTACCTCGACGGCAAGCGCGACGGTCCGTGGACCGAGTGGTACGAGAACAAGATCGTGTTCACCGGCGGCTACGCCCAGGGCAAGCCCGACGGTGAATTCATCTTCTACGATCGCAACCAGAACGAGATCGGCCGGTTCACGGTCAAGAGCGGCACCGGCACGATGCTGACGTTCTGGCCCAGCAAGAAGGTCGCGTCGCGCCAGCACATCTACCAGGGCGTCGCCGACGGCCTGTACCAGGAGCTCACCGCCAAGGGCAAGGTCGTCGTCGAGGGCCACTACCGCAACGACGTCAAGCACGGCGCGTGGAAGGAGTGGACCGCCGAGGGCGTGCCGACGCTCGAGCAGACCTGGAAGCGCGGCAAGCTCGACGGCGCGGTCAGGAAGTACATCGACGGCAAGCTGTCGACCGAGACGACCTACAAGGACGGCAAGGTCACCGGCAAGTACGTCGAGTACCGGAGCGGCAAGCCCGCCGTGACCGGCCAGTTCACCGACGATCGCAAGACCGGCGCGTGGACCGAGTACGACGCCGACGGCCGCGTGATCTTGACCGCGACGTACAAGGACGGCGTGCTCGAAGGCCCCTGGCACCAGCTGGTCGCGGGCGTCGTGCTCGAAGGCACGCTGACGCAGGGCCGTCGCACCGGGACATGGACGCAGACCAACAAGGCCGGCGAGGTACGGCAGCTCACGTACGCCGGACCCTAGTGTCCCGACTGCCTCGCGCCGCTTGCGAGAAAGCCCGGCATCAACCCCTGGCAACCACCGGCGCGACGAAGAAATTCCACATGCAACCGGTCGGGCGCTCGCGCGTTCTTACGACATGAGTGCCGTGAATCGCGACGCCAAGGTCCAGGCCGCCCTGATCGCGCTGGCGCGCACGCGCCGGATGCAGCGGGCGCTCGCCCACGCGTACCTCCACCGCGATGCTCCGCTGCCGACGCTGCACAGCTCGCTCGGTTACATGACGACGACCGCGCGCGTGACCGACGACGCCGAGGCGATCGGCCACCGCATGACCGTGCTCGGCGTGGCGCGGTTCGAGGGCGTCGCGTACGTCGTCGAGGACATCGGCGAGGATTGCGCGCCCGTGGTCTACCGGCTCTACCTGCGCGGGCCGCGGCAGGGTCACCTCGTGCCGCTGCACGCCTGGTACGATCACGGCCACGACGCGAGCGACATCCGCGCGCGGATCGCGGCGCTGGTGCCGCTGCTCGAGCCCACCGTGCCGACGGCCGCCGAGGCGTGGATGCTGTCGACGAGGATCGTGCAGCGCCGCGCGCTGCGCGTGCCGGGCCCGGGCGGCTGCAGCGGCCTGCCGATCCGCAAGTTCGCGCTGCAGCTCGTGATCGAGCCGGTCAGCGGCGCCGGTCCGAGCGGCCGCTCGACGGTGACCGCGTTCCTCCAGCCGCACGCCCGGCTCTCCCAGGTCTGGTCGCTCGCCGACCCGTGCGGCCCGTGCGACGCCGCGATCGCGCGCGTCAGCTTCACCGGCATCCCGAGCGGCACCGGGCTGACCAAGGACACCGTGGTGTTGCTCACGGCCGGAGTCAGCCTCGCCACCCGCGATTCGGCCGCCTGATCGCGGTGTTAGCCGGCGTGATCGGACCAATCACGGCGCCATCGCGCAGGCTTGGTAACTTGAGCCGGCTCGCCCCGTAGGAGATCCATGCGCCTCGTCCTCGCGCTCGCCATCGTCGCGGCCACCGCCTGTGGCAGCGGCACCACACCGCCCGACGCCGACGAGGCCCTGGCCTGCATGACCAGCGGGCGCGGCGATGCCTACGTCGCCGGCCTCGAGCGTACCGGCCGGTCCGGCCTGCTCGACTTCAAGCTCCTGTCCGCCACGCCCGCGCCCCCGGGGCGCTTCCTCAACGCCTGGACGCTCCAGATCAACACGATGTCGAGCGGCGTCGTCGGCGCGCCTGCCACCGGCGCGGCGATGACCGTCACGCCGTACATGCCCGATCACCAGCACGGCGCCGGCGCCTACATCGTGCAGATCAAGGAGACCGCCGACGGCAAGTACGAGCTGTCCGAGATCAACCTGTCGATGCCCGGGTACTGGGAAGTCACGATCGACGCGCAGGCCGGCGCCGTCCACGACACCGTGGTCTACAGGTTCTGCATCCAGGCCTGATCATCCGCGGCGGCTTCGACGGCATCGGACCTGCGAGCGCTGACATCTCGCGATCGCGCCACGAACGATTCGGGCTTCGCTCGGCGGACTAGTGCGGGCTGCAGTTGGTGTTGAGCGCGGCTCCGGTGCCCTTGGTCGCCTTGCTCCACGTCCGCTGCGTGCCGAGGATGTCGAGCGTCGGAAGCCGGCTCGCCACCGCCGGGTCGAGATCGCCCGAGCCGACCAGGTCCGCGAGCAGCGCGTAGGACAGCGGCCGGATCCGGATCCGCGCGGTGATGTGGTCGATGCTGGTGAAGATGCCCTCGACGTGGAACTGGACGCGCGACGAGTGATCGAACGCGGCCGAGTTCTTGTCGAGCGTGACCGGCGGGCGCAGCAGCCGGCTGTCGACCTGCGCCACGTCCCAGAACATGTGCGCCGGCGAGCCGTCGTCCTTGAACGCCTGATCCCACATCCGGATCAGGTCGAGATCGGGCAGGCCGTCGGGATCGACCGCCGCGCCGTCCGGGATCACGCCGCGCTGGAACAGCACGTTGTTGCTCGCGTCGTACGCGATCACCTCGAGCCACGCGCGGCGATCCTGCGCGGCGCCGCTCGGCCAGTCGTGCGCGACGCTGATCGAGTCGATGCGCACGAACAGCTCGCCCGGCGGATCGAGGCAGATCCCGCCGTACTGCACGTTGCTGGTCAGCGTCGCCGGCCCGATGATCGCGATCGCCGGATCGAGATCGCGCTTGATGGCGTTCGCGAGCGCCTCGGCGCCGGCGAACGGGGTCAGCGCCTGATCGATCGCCGGCCACAGGTGCTCGTGGAAGCCATTGCTGTGCGACTTCACGTGCAGCCCCGGTGCGTCGGCGATCACGTCGGTCGACGACGGCATGTGGCAGGCGCCGCAGCTCAGGTGATGCTGCGGATCGTCCTGGGCGAAGAACGTGGTCTGCCACTCCTTGTAAGTGCGCTCGAGCTCGACGCGGCGGGGCGTGACCACGTCGTGGCACGAGCCGCAGATCTCGGACTGGTTGATCGTCGAGTCCATCAGCTTGTCGTACGTCGCGTGGTGCGCCGGCGAGCTCACCGGGTTGGGCAGCCCGCCGCGCATGGTCTGATCGTGGGCGAGCACCACGCCGTTGTTGTGCGTGTCCTCGACCGACTTGACGTTGTGGCAGAAGTAGCAGGTCACGCCGCGGGCCGCCGCCGGCAGCTGCGCGGGATCGAAGCTCGTGCCGTCGGTGAGGCCGAGCTCGACCGCCATCGGCGCGTGGCACTTGACGCAGAACGTGCCGAGCGCGCCGGCCGTCTCGCGCTGGCCGCGCCGGTTCATCGCCACGAACACCGGATCGTCCGACGCATACGCGTGCATCGACGCCGACCACTGCGCGACGTGCCTGGGGTGGCACTGGTTGCAGGTATCGGGGTCCTGCAGCTTGGCGATCGACAGCGCCGGCTCGTCGCCGCAGCCCGCGAGCGAGCCGATCGCGGCGGCGATCCATGCCGCGATCATCGCACGCGTCATCGCGCACTTCCCGGCTGCGAGGCCGCTTGCCCCGAGCCCCCCAGCGCGCCGGCCTGCACCCACTGGATCAGCACGCAGCGCTCGGCCTCGCTCAGCGGATCGCCCGGCGGCATCTGGTAGCTCGCGCCCGGCGAGTCGGTCCGCACGATCAGCTTGCTGCATCCCGGGTTGCCCGGCACGACGCGGCCCGCGCGCAGCGCATCGAACGCGTGCGGCTCATCCTCGAACGACATGCCGCCCTGCCTCCCCACCGCGGAGTGGCACGACGCGCGCTGCGATCCGCAGGTATCTCGCAGTGTCATCGTGTAGATGTTGTCGAAGGTCGGCGCATAGAGCGGCGCGCAGCTCGTGTCGACCGAGATGCACGACGGCGGTGGATCCGCCGGGCAGCCGGCTACACCGGCGATCGCGCCGGCCACCACGAAAGACGAGAGCCGATTGAGCTTCCATCGGTCGTACACGCTACCGCCACACTCTACTCGGGATCGCTCGACGGACCAGCACCCGCGCGGCGACGAGTGCGGCACCGCACGGCACCGTGCCCCGTCGCGGCTCGTCCGCGCCACACAGCGCGGTCGCGGCGCGCCAGCGCTGGCTCGAGCTCGCTACTCCGCGCTCGATGCCCAGGGCGCCGCCGCCAGCGGTGCGAGCTGATCGATCAGCCGCCGGTAGCGCGCGTAGGCCTCGGCACTCGGGCCCGCCACCGCCGCGTCCGGCACGAACGTCGCCGCCGGTACCGGCACCCGCGCGGCCAGCGTCGCCAGATCGGGAGCCATGCCGGCGGCCACCGCGGCGATCATCGCGGCGCCGATCAGCGTGGCGTCGGTGCGCGCCGCCACGTGGTGCGGCACGCCCAGCACGTCGGCGCGGATCTGCCCCCACACCCGGCTCTGCGCGCCGCCGCCGACCAGCAGCACCTCGTGCGCCGCCAGCCCGAGCTCGCCGAGCCGGACCACCACATCGCGCGCAGCGAACGCCAGGCCCTCGAGCACCGCGCGCGCGACGTGCGCCCGATCGTGACCCGCCGCCAGCCCGTGCAGCGTGCCCCGCGCGTGCGGCCGCCACACCGGCGTCATCGCCCCCGCCAGCGCCGGCACGAACGTCACCCCCGCCGCCCCCGCCGGCGCGCTCGCCGCCAGCGCGTCGAGCTCGGCATCGCTCGACAACCCCAGCATCCGCGCCGCCCAGCGCACCGCGCCGCCCGACATCCAGCCCGGGTTCTCGACGAAGAACGCGCCGGTCGGAAAGCCATGCGTCTCGACCATCGGCTCGCTCGCGCGATCCAGCACCGGCCCCGCCGCGAGCCCGCCCACGACCTCCGCGGTTCCGACCACGCACACCACCGGCCCCGGCGCGATCACGCCCGCCCCGATCGGCGCCGCGAAATCATCGCCCGTGCCCACCGCCACCGGCGTCCCCACGCGCAGGCCGGTCCGCCGCGCGCCCTCCGCCGTCAGCCCACCGGCGACCTCGCACGCCAGCCGCACGACCGGCAGCTCCTCCACCGCGACCTCGAACGCATCGAGCAGCTCCGCCGACCACCGCCCCGTCACCAGCTCGAGCAGCATCGTCGTCGACGCCAGCGCCGGATCGATCACCGCGGCGCCGGTCAGCCGCTCGACCAGGTAGCTCACCGGCTGATGAAACCGCGCCACCGCCGCGCCGCGCAGCGCCCGCCGCAGCCACACCAGCTTCGGCGCCATGTGCCCGGCATCCGCCACCTGACCGGTCAGCGCGAACAGCCGCCGCGCCTCCACCCGCGCCGCGTCCGCCACCGCTCGCCGGTCCTGCCAGATCAGCGCCGGATGCAGCGCCCCACCGCCCGCATCAACCGCGACGCAGCCGTCGAGCTGGCCCGCGATCGCCAGCGCCGCGATCGCCTCCGGCCCTGCCCCCGCCGCCGCCAGCGCCCCCGCGATCGCCGGCGCGAGCGCCGCCTCCCACGCCCCCGGATCCTGCTCCGCCCGATCCGGCGCCGGATACTGCGTCGCATGGCCGACCGCGTGCTGCCCCCGCACCGCCAGCGCCTCGTCGCACACCACCGCCTTGAGGCTCTGCGTGCCGAGATCGATGCCGAGGACGAGCACCCCGCGATCCTACGTCAGGGCGCGCGAACTGGCTCATCGAGCACCCGAACCATGGCGCGATCGCGCGCATCCCAGGCGACGCCAGGATTGTCGCTGGCATCGAGGCCAACATGGACTCGTGGTACCTATGGTCGAGTCCCAGGTGTGGGGATGTTGTCACAGGTCAGAAGGAAACTGTTGGTAGGGCCATCGACATGTCTTTGGGTAGGTTCGTGGGCGCTGGCGGACTGGCGATCACGCTAAGCGGGATCTCTGCAGTGTGCTGCCGACCGTATTCATCTCCGAATTCCAGGGCCACGATGATGCGGTAGACGGGGCGTTGCACCACATGTTGTAGTGACGTCCTGACGTCGGTCGAACCGATCGGCGGAATGCCGAGGCTTGTCAAGATGGTCTCTGTCACCACCGAGAACCGTGCCCCGGTGTCGATCATCATGACGATCGGATGACTCCGGCGAGCGCCACCGGACAGCTGGGCCGCGAGTGGATGTGCCGCCACTCGCGCGGTGACGATGAGCATGCCCGAGGACGGAATGCTCTTGTGCGTGAACACCGCTAGAACCCGAACGCGACGGCTGCGCTAAGCACCACGTTCTCAGGTTCACGAACGACCACAACGACGTGTCCGCCGTCGGGACCGAATCGCTTGAGACCGGCTACGTAGGTCTCTTCTTCGGTTGCATGAGCGCTGATGACCTCGTCGTCCCGAAAGACGACCCACTGATCGGCGTAGCGCGGCAGCAGTTGCGGAAGCTTCGCTCTGAATCTTGCGGCCTCGGCGAGAACGCGCTGGCGGATGGGCCAGACATCGTCCTGAATTTCCGAAGGTTCTCCTTGCTTTGCCATCTTCGGAAGACTCGCACAGGGGTCTGATCCGGCAGGAGGAGCACGGCCGGCCGGTTCGCTCGGACGCTCGCTACCGCGTCACCAGCAGGTACGGGAAGCCGGTGAGGACCGGGAAGTTGCTGCGGAGGTTCCACCACAGCCGCCCGGACGCCCCGATCGCGATGCGGCCGCCGTCGCCGAGCTCCTCGGCGTTGACCCCGAAGCTGCT
>VBLP01000605.1:12846-22475 GCA_005887925.1 Deltaproteobacteria bacterium
CACGGCGATGTTCTCGCCGTTGGTCGCCACGCCGTTGACCTGCGACATCCCGACCGTGCGTGACTGGAGGTGATCGCCGGCCTGAGACAGGAGGGCAAAGAAGCCGTTGACCGGCCCCTCGGGGATCGAGTGGAGCGGCAGGGCGCCGCCGCCGAAGTCGATCGAGTCGATCAGCTCGCCGCCGAACAGCACCGCGTGGTCCGGATCCGCGGTGATCTGCGTGATCGTCGCCCGCCCGGTGAAGCCCCGGCTCCATACCACCGCGCCGTCGAGGGTGTAGCGGGTGATCCGCAGCGTGCCGCTGTCGTTCCACGCCACGAGCGCCTGGTCGCCGTCGACCCCGACCGCGTTGCCAGGAGCCGACAGCTCGCCTGCGAACGCACCACCGGCGGTGAACCGGGTCGCGGTCACGCTGCCGTCGGCGGGCGCCGCAGCGCCGACCAGCACGGCGCCGCCGGCGTCGGTGGCGACCATCTGGATCTGCGAGCCGGCGATCAGGGTGACGCTCGTGGTCCACAGCGGGGCGAGGCCGGGATCGTACTTGCGGACCGACAGCGTCGCGATCGTCGACGTCGTGTTCGCGATGCTCGCGACGAACACGTCGCCGAGCGCGTCGACCGCGAGCTCGCCGCCATCGTCGACCTGCGCGACGGTCTTGCCACCGGCGTCGAGCCGCTGGGTGGTCACGCCATCGCTGATCACCCCCTCGTCGCCCGGCAGCGGCGCGACCGCGTAGGTGCCCTCGCGGCTGTAGGCGACGCCGTCGGACGCCGCGGACAGGAGGGAGCACAGCGTGACGCTGCCGGTCGGACCGTCGACGATCACCGAGATCTGATCGAGGTGCGTTGCCGCGGACTGGGTCGGACGGAACCGGTACTGGCGCGCCAGCTCGGCGGCATCGCTCGAGCCCTGGAACACCGAGTAGGTGTGCGACACGAGATCGCCGGTCATGCGGAACCCGAAGCTGCGCGCGCTGTAGGTCTGGTTGATGTCGGCGCGGTAGGTATCGCCGTCGCGCGCCTCGATCACGCCGGTCGGCGAGAACCGCACGGCCGCGGCGAGGTCGGAGAACGCCGTTGGCGGCCCCGCGGACAGCCCCATCACGCCGTCGATCCCGGGGTCGCTCGGCGTCGCCCGGAACGTCACCGTGCCCACCACGGTCGCGTCGCGCACCGGCTGCGTGATGAAGCCGTCGCCCGCGCTCGCCACCACGCAGCCGTCTGCGGTGGTGGCATCGGCGACCACCGCGAGTCCGCAGATCGCGACGCTGCCGCTGGCGCCGTCGACCTTGCTCGCGATGTCGTTCAGGACGGTCGCACCGGCCTGCTCGGTGCGAAATGCGTAATCGCGGGCGATCGCGGTGTACGTCCCCTGCCGCACGAACACCGAGTACTTGCGAGTGCGAACGTCGAGATCGATCCGGATATGGTACGTGGTGCCGGCGGAGTACGGCATGTTGAAGATCGCGTGGTAGGTGTCGCCGTCGCGGACGTCGATCGATCCGGCCGCGTTGAACCGCACGATCGCCGCGAGCGCGGTGAAGCCCGCCGCCGCGCCATTGGCCAGCCCGATCACCGCATCGAGCCCGACCGCCGAGGGCGTCGCATCGAGCTCGACGTGAAATCGCCTGGCCTGATCAGGAAATCCCTGGTTCCACCACGGTCCGCCCGCCGTGGCCACCGTACCGCATACGTCGAGCGCTGCAGCGCGGCCACCCGGACTGCTGATCTCGGTCGCAGCGCCGTTCGCAGCGCCGCCGTTGTCACCGACATCGCTGTCACATGCGGCGACAAGCGCCGCGATCGCAGCGCACATGGTGATTGATCGGAACTGGCATTTGGCCCGGCTCGGGCGAGCTTGTGATGTTTGGACAATGGAGATCATGGTGTGGAAGAAGCCAGAGCAAGAACCGGTACAACGCTCGAGCGTTCGACCGCGGCAGCGACGGAGCGCTGACGCTGCCCGCGCGAGAGAGACGCCGAGCATCGGCACGCGCCGGCAAAGTCCGGCACGGCGCATCGACGATCACGATACCCACGATAGCGGCGCAGCCGAGCGCGCGTGCCCGCTCGAGGCTGATCGCCAAGACGCCGTTCCTCGACATCGTCGAGGTGCTCGCGGTGCACGGCATCGCCGCACAGGACATCCCTGCCAAGCTCGAAGGCATCGCGGTCGGCATCGACTGCCCGAACCGGTTCTCCGTGTTCGCCGTCGATCCGGCGCTGCTGCCGGGCTTCGAGCCGCAGCGCGGCCACGAGCTCCGAGGTCGGCGGGGCGGGATCGCTCCGGTGGTGTGCGCCTTGTACAGCGGCGCGGGCTCTGGCAGCTTCCTCACATGCCCCGGCGGCGGATGGCGCCGAACGCCGAACAGCTCGCCAACGACGTGCTCGCAGGCCGCGTGCGGCTCGGCGCCGGGGAGCTGCTCGACTGCATCCACGAGATCAACCCGACCGGCCGCGCACTCGGAACGGCGGACGAGCGCCGCCGCTACCAGCTCAAGGCCCGGCTCCAGAGCCTGCTGATCCGCAGCTTTCCGGACGACCTCGTGATGAGCGCCGAGGGCGGCGATGTCGTCGCGATCCGCCACCGCTACCTCGGCCAGGACGCGTGCCATGCGCGCGTCGACGAGCTCGACGACGACGCGCGCGCGCGGGTGCGGTGGCTGCTGGACACCGGCGAGACCGATGCCCCCGACGAGCCTGCGAGCGCGGCGCCCTCCGCCCCCGCAGCCGCCGATCTGGACCTGATCGCGCAGGGCCGCGCCGCCCTGGACGAGTTCGACTATGACACCGCACGGCAGCGGTTCGAGCGTGCGGCGTTGCATGCCACGGACGATCCGGCGGCGGCGCGCGCGCTGCTCGAGCTGCTGGTCGATCACCTTGCGCTGGACGAGGAAGCGCTGGGCATCGAGCGCCAGCTGGCACCGCGGATCGCGGCAGATTCCGAGGTCAGAGGCCTGCTGGCGGTGGCGGCCGCGCGCCTCGGCGACGCCGGAGCCGTGGCGCGGTTGCTGGACGGCCTGGCCGGGACGCGGGTCGCCGACGCGTGGGCCGCGCTCGCACAGCACGCGGTCGAGCACCAGGCCGGCGACGACGTCGACCGCTTCATCGCACGGCTGACCGAGTGCGATCCGGCACGCCCGGAGCTCGTCGGGCTCCGCGAGGCCGCAAACCGGCTGCGCGCCGATGCACGCCGGCCGGCCGAGCAGGAGCTGCTGCGCCTCGCCGAGCAGGACGATGCGGCGGCCGAGGCAACCGCGCGGGCGCTGCTCGCTCGCTGGCCGGACAGCGCGGTCGCCGGCAAGGTGCTGGGCCGGATCCAGGAGCGCAGGCGCGCGGGCGATGCCGAGCGGCTGCTCGCGCAGGCGCGCAGCGCGCTGTCGAGCGGCGATCCGGCGCGCGCGATGGAGCTGTGCCGGCAGGCGCGCGGCGTCGGCGCAGAGGTCCAGGACCTGGTCGATCAGATCCGCGCTGCGGAGGCCGCGCAGCGCCGCGCGCGCGACGACGCCGAGGTCGCGGCGGTGTGCGCGCGGCTGGCCGAGCCGGATCTGCGCCCGGGCCTCGCCGCGTTCCTGGCGCTCGAACCCGAGCTGCGCAGCCGGGTCCGGGCTCGGATCGACCTCCCGGTGCTCGACTGGCTCGAACAGGCGGCGGGGCGACACAAGGCAGCACGGCAGGGCGCGCTGAGCGATGCGGTGCTCGCCATCGCGGCGGCGGCCGAGGCCGCGGCGCGCGGCGACGACGACAGGGTGCTCGCGCTGCTCGACCCGCACGAAGCGCTGCTCGGCGGGGTGTCACGGGCGAGCGAGCTGCATGGCGAGGCGCAGCGCCGGATCTCGGCCCGCAGGCGCGCCGCAGCGACCAGCGCGCTCGAGCAGGCAAGGCTCGCCCTCGCCGCCGGCGACCTCGACGGCTACGAGCGTGCGAGCGAGCCGCTGGATCGCCGCGACCTCGACGCCGCACAGCGCCAGCAGCTCGACGAGCTGCGCAGCGAGGTCCACGCCCGGCGCGATGCGCTGCGCCGCGGTGCCCGGATCGACGAGCTGGCCGCGGCAGGAGACCTGGTGACGGCGGTGCGCGAGCTCGAGGACCTCCTCGCCCGGTCGCCCGCCGAGCAGGACGCGATGCACGCGCGGCTCGATGGCCTGCGCGCCGAGCTGCGGCGCGCCTGGTGCGCGCGCACCGACCAGGTGGAAGCGCTGCGCGGCGATCACGACCGGATCGGCGAGCTGCTCGGCCCGCTGCCGTACATGGAGTCGGCCGCGCCGTGGCTGGTCGCCGAGGGTCGCGAGCTCGTGATCGCGACGGCAGACGGCCCCCATGTGTTCGTCGCCCGTGTCTCGGTCGACGATGCCCGGCTGATCGACCGGCGGTGCCTGCGCGCGCCCGAGCCGATCGGCCCGCTGCTCACGACGATCGTCGACGGCGACACGATCTGGCTCGTCGGCCAGGCCGGCCGGGTGCTCCAGCTGCGGTGGACAACGGGGGAGCCGCGGCGCTGGGCATCGCTCGCGAGCTTCCTGGTCGGCGACGAGCGGATCGATCGCGTGTACGTGATCCCCGGTGGTTCGCATCTCTGGGTCGAGGCGGAGGTCCCGGCCGCTGGCTCGACATTTCGCGTGATCGACATCGAAGGCTGGCGGGTCCGCCGCGAGCTGCCCGCCGCGCGCACCTTCCAGCTGCTCGTCGCCGGCGTGGCGTCGTCCATCATCGGGATGCGCTACGATGGCGGCGCGCTGCGCTACACCGATCGCGGCACCGTCGCCGAGGAGCTCTCGGCCGTCGCCGGCATGCAGGTCTCCGCCGTCACGGGCGATGCCGGCGGAGGGCTGATCGTGCTGGGAGCTCGCTCCGAGGACGACGGTGAGATCGAGATCGTGCACCTCCGGGGCGGCCGCGTGCTGCACCGCTGGACGCTGCCGGAATCGTGGCACGAGCGGTCGCATCGCTGTGCGTCCGCGCGGCGCTCCGGGCTCGTCGCCGTGCATCACATCGTGGAGGTCGGCGATGCGCGGCTCGCAGTGCTCCGGTCCAGCGAATCCGAGCTCGCCCCCGTCTATACCGTCCACGCACCGTCGGATGTGGTGCTCGCGCAGGACGTCGACGCCGGCGAGGTCGTGGCGCTGTGGGACAGCGCGCAGGGCGTCAGGCTCGCGCGCATCGCGGCGGAGCCGCCGGTGTTCGGCGATGCGGTCGCGTTGCATCCTCGCTGGGTCTTGCCCGCACTCACCGATTACTTCTCGTGCGGACCGCATGGCGACGACGCGAACACCGGGCGACTGTACGCGGCCGAGCAGGACGCGCGGCGCGGCGACTGGCAGAAGGCACGTACGGCGCTCGAGACAACCGCGCCGGACAGCGTGGCGCCCGAGTGGCGCGCGCATCACTACCATCTGCTCGGGCTCGCCTGGCTGCACACCGGGATCGAACCCGAACGCGTCCGCGATCTGTGGCAGACCGGCCAGTCGCACGAGCCCGGCGACGACGTTCGTCTGTTCTCGTGCCGGCTCGACGTGTGCCTCGACCTCGTCGAGCCGCCTCCCGACCCGCTGCCGGCCGACTGGTGGGACGCGGGAGCTCCGCTGATCCGGCAGCTGCGCGGTGCGATCGCGACCGCGGACAGGCACCAGGCGGCCGGCGACGCGCGCACCGCGCTCGACACCCTGCGGCGCCGCGTGGTGACTCACAGCGGTGAGCTGCAGAGCACGGCGCGGCTCGCCGCGGCGTGGCTGGCGATCGACGCCGAAGCGCCCGACGGCTTCGACAAGGCGATCGCGCTCGCGCGGTTCGTCGCGCTGCACCTGCGGGGCGCCGTCGATCTGCCGATCGCGGGCGCGTGGAGCGCGGACCGGCTGGCCGACATCGCCGACCAGGCGCAGCGCTGGCTCGCGACCTGGCACGAGCAGCGTTGACGTCGATGGCGCCTCGCGCGCCGGCTCAGGCGTAGCGGACGGCGTAGATCGGCGGCAGGTGATGGGACAGCGTGTGCCAGTGCTCGCCCTGGTCGTCGGTGACCCACAGGTTGCCGGTGCTCGAGCCGAAGGCGAGATGGTTGCCGTCGTCGGCGAGCGACAGCGCGTGGCGCAGCACGAGGTCATAGGCCAGGCGCTGCGGCAGGCCGTCGCGCAGGATCTCGAAGTGCTTGCCGCCGTCGCGCGTGCGCGTGACGACGATCTCGCCGGTGATCGGGGTGCGCTTCTGGTCGGAGTGCGCGGGGATGAACCACGCGGTGTCGGGGTCGCGCGGGTGGACGGCGACGACGAAGCCGAAGCTCGACGGCTGCACCTCGATCTGCTGCCAGCTCGCGAGGTCGTCGGTCGATCTCCAGATCCCCATGTGGTGCTGGCACCAGAACACCTCGGGTGCCGACGGGCATTGCACGACGCGGTGCGGATCCTGGAACTCGGGCAGCTCGGCCTGCTCGGGCGGCACGTAGCCGGCCTTCATACCGACCGTGTGCGACGTCCAGCTCGCGCCGCCGTCGCGCGTGCGCCAGACGCCGCCGCTCGACACGGCGACGACGACGCAGCGCGGATCGCGCGGATCGACGCAGATCGAGTGGATCGCGGCGTGATCGGCGCCGCCGCCGTTCCACTTGACGCGGGTCGGGTGGTTCCACAGCGCCTCGACCAGCGACCACGACGCGCCGTGGTCCTCGGAGCGGAACAGCCCGCCGGGCAGCGTGCCGCACCACAGGCCGCCGTCGGCGTCGGGCGCGATCTCGAGCGCCCAGATGTTCTTGGTCGCCCACTCGCGCTCGCGGCCCCACATGTCCTTGTCGACGAAGCCCTCGGGCTTGGGCGGATAGGCCGGCACGGCGATCTCGGTCCAGGTCTCGCCGCGGTCGGCCGAGCGGTGGAGCTTGACGCCGAAGTGACCGTGATCGAGCGCGGCGTACCAGGCGCCGTCGCGGCGGTCGGCGAGCGTCAGCGCGACGTTGTCGCCGATGAACGCCGAGCGCGTGATGCGTGCGTCCTTGCCGCTGCCCTCGGCGATGAACAGACCCTTGCGGGTCGAGATCAACAAGGTTGGCTGGGTCATGGTCATCCTCCGGATAGCGCTTGCATGACGTAGATCTCGGACCGCGACTCGACCGGATCGGACAGCCGCTCGCGATCGCTGATCTGGCGGCCGTCGATGAACACGCTCATGTGCTTGCGCAGCGCGCCGCGCTCGTCGACGACGTAGCCGCGCAGCCGCGGGTTGTCGGCGAACACGGCGTCGAGCACTTCGCGCACCGTGGCACCGGCGGCCTCGCGGCGCGGGCACTCGACGTGGCGCTGCAGGTTGGGGGTGAAGACGACGTCCGCCATGTGACCGATCAGCGCGAATGGGCGCGGCGCGCCGAGAAGCTGTGTTCCACGGTCCCACCGACCAGGCGGTCGCTGTGTCGCGGCGGCACACGCAGGGGTGTCCTACACGAGCCCCGACGACATTTAACTTGCGAGCGCCGGCGGGCTATTTCCTCCGTCGGGGCGCGAGCGCAATATCCCGGCCATGCGGAAGCCCATCGCGATCGCGGTAGTGATGTTGTTGTCGCTGGCGCATGCCAGCCACGCAGCGACGCTCGAAGAGATCCTGGCGAAGAACCTGACGGCGCGCGGCGGCGACGCCAAGCTGCGCGAGGTCAAGACGCTGCGCCTCACCGGCCGCGTCATGTTCGGCGGCCGAGGTCGCGCGATCGACGCGCCGTGGGCCCTGATCCAGAAGCGCCCGGGCATGGTGCGCAGCGAGATCACGGTCCAGGGGCTGACCCAGGTCGCCGCGTACGACGGCCACGAGGGCTGGGGGATCACGCCGTTCGGCGGCCGGCGCGAGGCCGAGAGGACGTCCGACGACGAGGCGCACGCGCTCGCGCAGCAGGCCGAGATCGACGGGCCGCTGGTCGGCTGGCGCGACAAGGGCCACAAGATCGAGTTCCTCGGCACCGAGGACACCGACGGCACGCCGGCGCTCAAGCTGCGCGTGACCCGCAGCGACGGCGACATCCAGTACGTCTTCCTCGATCCGGACTCGTACCTCGAGATCCGGATCACCACGATGCGCAAGATCCGCGGCGCCGAGCACGTCACCGAGACCGACCTCGGCGGCTACCAGCAGGTCGCCGGCGTGTGGTTCCCGTTCGCGATCGAGTCGGGCAACCCGGGCGGCCCGCGGACCAACCGGATCCAGGTCGAGCGCGCCGAGGTCAACGTGCCGGCGGAGGACGCGTGGTTCAAGCAGCCGCCGCCCAGGACGCGGGTCGCGGCGGTGATCTTCGCCGGCCCCGGCGAGGCGATGGTGTCCGCCGCGGCGCCGCCGATGCCGACGAGCGAGCGCGCGACGTTCGACAGCGGCACGATCTCGGGCCTGGACGCGCGCAACATCGGCTCGGCGACGATGAGCGGCCGGGTCGCGGCGGTCGCCGGCGCGGTCGTCGGCGGCAAGACCCTGTTCTACGTGGGCTCGGCGTCGGGCGGCGTATGGAAGTCGCAGGACGGCGGCACGACGTTCAAGCCGGTGTTCGACAAGCAGCCGGTGCAGTCGATCGGCGCGGTCGCGCTCGATCCGAGCAACCCCAGCAACGTCTGGGTCGGCACCGGCGAGGCGTGGATGCGCAACTCGGTCTCGATCGGCAACGGCATCTACAAGTCGACCGACGGCGGCGAGAGCTGGACCCACGTCGGCCTGCCCACGTCCGAGCACGTGGTCCGGATCATCGTGCACCCCAGGTCGGGCCAGACGGTGTTCGCGTGCGTGCCGGGCAAGCTGTGGAGCGACTCGAACGATCGCGGCCTCTACAGGACCAGCGATGGCGGCAAGACCTGGGCACTGGTGCTCAAGGGCAGCAACGGATCGACCGGCTGCTCGAGCGTGACCATGGACCCCAGGAACCCCGACGTGCTGATCGCCGGGATGTGGGACTTCCGCCGCAAGGGCTGGACGTTCCGCTCGGGCGGTGACGGCCCGGACGCGCAGAGCGGCAGCGGGATCTTCCGCTCGACCGACGGCGGCAAGACCTGGGCGTCGATCGCCACCAGCAAGGGCCTGCCGCCGGGCCCGTGGGGCCGCGTCGAGGCCGTGATCGCGCCGTCGGACGCCAAGATCGTCTACGCGCTGATCGAGTCGAAGAGCTCGGCGCTGTTCCGCTCCGCCGACGGCGGCGCGACCTGGGAGCAGCGCGACTCGAGCCAGAACATGGTGTGGCGGCCGTTCTACTTCGCGCGCCTGGTGGTCGACCCGACCAACCCCAACCGGCTGTTCAAGCCGGACCTGCGGCTGACCGTCAGCGAGGACGGCGGCAAGAGCTTCGCCGATTCCGGCGGCCGCTCGCACGGCGACTGGCACGACCTGTGGATCGAGCCGAGCAACCCCAAGCACGTGATCGGCGGCGACGACGGTGGCCTGTGGCTGTCGTACGACGGCGGCAACCGGTGGTGGAAAGCCCCCAATCTGCCGATCTCGCAGTTCTATCACGTCGCCGTCGACGTCAAGGATCCGTATCACGTCTGCGGCGGCCTGCAGGACAACAGCTCCTGGGTCGGTGACTCGTCATATCCCGGCGGCGTCACCAACGCGCGGTGGGAGAACCTCTACGGCGGCGACGGCTTCTGGATGATCCCGGACCCGACGGATCCCGACGCGGTGTAC
>VBLP01000606.1 GCA_005887925.1 Deltaproteobacteria bacterium
GGTCGAGGCCAGCCGGTTCGATCCGGCGACCGCGTACGCCACGTTCGATCGCCACACGTTCGGCGACATGACGCCGTGGGTCTACAGGACGACCGACTACGGCAAGACCTGGACGCGGATCGCGGGCCCCAGCCAGGGCGTGTACGGCTACGCCCACACGATCAGGGAAGACGCGGTCAAGAAGGACCTCCTGTTCCTCGGCACCGAATTCGGGCTGTGGATCTCGCTCGACGGCGGCGCGAAGTGGGCGCAGTTCAAGGGCGGCGACTTCCCCAACGTCGCGGTCCGCGAGGTCCAGGTCCATCCGCGCGACAACGACCTGGTGATCGCGACGCACGGCCGCGGGATCTGGATCGTCGACGACCTGACGCCGCTGCGCGCGCTCACCGCCGACGCGCTTCAGAAGTCGACCGCGTTCCTGCCGATCCGCGATGTCCAGCAGCGCCTGCCGGGGCGCGGCGGCGGCGGCGGCGATGACGCCAGCTTCGTCGGTGAGCCCGCCCCCAACGGCGCCGAGATCACCTACTACCTGCGGTCGCGCCACGTCTACGGGCCGATCAAGCTCGAGGTGCTCGACGCCGCCAACAAGCTGGTCGACACGATCACGCCGAGCAAGCGGCGCGGCATCAACCGCGTCAGCTGGAACATGCGGATCAAGGGGCCCAAGGTGCCGCGCGCGGCAACGGTCGCGAACGCAGCCACGCAGGGTCCGCGCGTCCCGCCCGGCACCTACACGGTGCGGCTGACCCGGGGCAGCGAGGTGGTCGAGACCAAGCTCGCGATCGGCCTCGATCGCCGCGCGCCGTACAGCATCGGCGACCGCAAGGTGCAGTTCGACGCGGTGATGAAGGTGCACGGCCTGTTCGGCGACATGACCAAGCTCGCGGGCCGGATCGACGCCGCGCGCGAGGCGATCCACGACCGGCTCAAGGGCCTGCCCGCCGGCGACCCGCTCGCCGCCAAGCTGCACGCGATCGACGACAAGCTCGAGGCCGCGCGCAAGGAGATCGTCGCGACCAAGGAAGGTGGCGCGATCACCGGCGAGGAGCGCATCCGCGAGCACCTCGATCAGCTGTACGGCGCGCTCGACCGCTGGGAGGGCCGCCCGGCGAAGTACAAGCTCGACCGCATCGAGGTGCTGCGCCGCGAGCTCGGCGACGTCGACAAGACCGTCGCGGCGATCGTCAGCAAGGACGTGCGCGCGCTCGACGACGAGCTCAAGCAGCACAGGCTCGAGCCGCTGCCCCAGCTGAGCTCGCTCGACCGCGGCCCCGGCCTCGATGCGCTCGCCATGCAGTGCGTCGCCACCGCCGGCACCGACTGCGACCGCGACGCGGCGGTCGCCACCGAAGACAACGACTGACCGTCGGACAGCGGCGCAGCGACCACCAGCAGCTGCCTCGGCCGGCGAGAATCGCCCGCTGGCCGAGGCTGTGGTACATGTACAAGATGTCTGGCTCTGTAGCCATCGCGTCGATCGCGCCGGAGATGGTCCGATCCATCAAGCGCGCGGAGTATGACCGGATGGTCGAGCTCGGCATGTTCGACGACGAGCGTGTCGAGCTTCTCGGGGGACTGCTGGTCAAGATGTCACCGCAGCACGCGCCGCACGCATCCACAGTTCAAAAGCTGAATGAGCTCCTCATGCCGCAGGTGCAGCGGCGGTTCACCGTGCGCATCCAGTCCCCACTCGCACTGTCGGATGATACCGAGCCCGAACCAGATGTCGCGGTCGTCCCGCTTGGCGACTACGAACTCGAACACCCGACCACCGCGCTACTGATCATCGAGGTCTCCGATACAACGCTGAACAAGGACCGCGCCAAGGCGGCGATGTATGCGAGCGCCAGTATCGGGGAGTACTGGATCGTCAACCTCGGTGACCGGACAGTCGAGCTGTACTCTTCCCCCGAAGGGGATCGGTACGCCGAGGTTCGTACGCGACGCATGGGCGATGTGCTGCGGCCGGCGGCGCTGGCCGGTGTCGCCGTTGCAGTCGCCGACATCCTGCCGAAGGCCTGAGCAATTCTGTACCGCGCTGGCTGCTTGCGCGGCGGCGAGTAGTACCCGGGTATCTCGTAGGGATTACCCAGGTGCGAGCGGCGACGACCTGGACGCCGGCGGCTGCTCCGCGCAAGAATTTCCGGGTCTGCGCGAGCCCTACGCAGAATTTTCGCGACTGCGGAGAACTCGTATCGGTCCGCGGTCAGCGCTGCGTGAGCAACACCAGGCGGTGGCGTGGGTTGCGGCGCTGGCACGCGGGGCGCATCAGCTGATCGCTGAGCATGTTCGTCTCCGCCGCATGCTGGGGACTTGCCGGCGGCATGCGTGATTACGGAGCCGAGGTCTCGGTTCATCGGTGGGCCGTGCGGCCGTGCGGCGGAGACGAACATGCAGTGCTTGCGGTGCCGGGCGGCGGCGTCATCGCCGCGTGATCCGGTAGGCGTGGTGGACCCTGGCGTCGCGGAAATCGGGCGGGATCGTCGCGCGGGTCATGTCGGTGACCTCGAGGGCCGGATCCGGTACTTCGAGCTGGAACCGCCGGCGGTTGGTCGAGAACCACACGATGCCGGTCGTGACGGCGAGGACGTCCTCGAGCAAGCCGCGGTGATCGCGCTGGATGTCCCAGGTGTAGTCCATGCGCTTGGAGTTGGAGAACGTCGGCGGATCGACCACGGCGAGGTCCCAGCGCCGCCCGGTCCGGCGCGCGTCGTCGAGGAACTCGCGCACGTCGCCGTGCACGAGGTCGCCGGTGAGCCCGTTGAGCGCGAGGTTATCGCCGGCCCACGCGAGGTAGGTGTTGGACAGGTCGACCGTGGTGGTCTGCATCCCGGCGGCGGCGGCGTAGACCGAGAACGCGCCGGTATAGCCGAACAGGTTGAGCATGGTGCGCGCCGGCTCGGCGGCGACCCTGGCGCGCGTGATGCGGTGATCGAGGAACAGGCCGGTGTCGACGTAGTCGCTCAGGTTGACGCGGAAGCGGTGGCCGCCCTCGCCGACGGTGCGCCAGGCGCCCTGCTCGGCCTGGCGCTCGTACTGCTGGCCGGCGCCCCGGTGGGCGAGGCGCTCGCGGCGCTTGATGAAGACCTCGCCGGGCGGCAGCACCTGGGTGACTGCGTCCGCCGCGGCGTCGAGCCAGGCGTCGTCGCGATCGAACGCGCGGTAGTCGTTGATCACGAGCGCGCCCTCGTAGCTGTCGACGGTGACCGGGATCTCGGGGATGTCGCGGTCGTAGACGCGCCAGCAGGTGACGCCCTCGCGGCTCGCCCACTTGCCGAGGTGGCGCGCATTCTTGCGCACCCGGTTGGCGAGCATCGCCATGTCGGTCACGTCAGACCCCGGCGACGCCGCGCTGGCTCCGGATCCGGTACTCGAGCGCGACGGCGCGGCGGCCGAGCGGCGGCAGCGCGACCGACCACGTGACCAGGCCGCGGTCGTCGATCGCGCGCGCGGTGACCTGCGCGATCTGCTCGCCGCGTGGCTGATCATCCGCGCCGAGCCGGTAGGCGTCGGGCGCGGCGACCTTGATCTCGACCTGCTCGACCTCCGAGACCGGGACCCGCTCGGTGACCACGACCTCGCGCGCCGACGCGCCGAGATTCGACAGCCGGACCGCGACGCGCACGGTCTGGACGTTCCAGCCGCCGAGCAGGCCGGCGTCGTCGCGCTCGGTGGTCTCGCTGCGGTGGACGCGCACGTCGGCCTGG
Organism: Deltaproteobacteria bacterium; assembly: GCA_005887925.1. GTDB lineage: Bacteria > Myxococcota_A > Polyangia > Haliangiales > Haliangiaceae > JABFXX01. The sequence goes on from VBLP01000606.1 coordinate 3,708, forward strand.
GGACCGAAGCCGAGGTGGAGCTTCTCGTTCGGCGCGACGAAGCCGACCTCGGTGCGGCCGATGTAGCCCGACGACATGACGAGGTCGACCGGGCCGGCGAGCAGCGGTGCGGCGCCGGTGTTGGTCAGCCGCGCGCGGACGTGGACCCACGGCGAGCGCAGCGGGATCGCGACCAGATCGATCTGGGCGGGGGACGTGAAGCCGCCGACCGGCACGCGATGCGGCGCGCCGTCGGCGGCGACCGTCGCGCGCGGCGCGGCGAGCGTGAGGCCCAGGCCGCGGTCGTCGATGCCCGGCACCTGCGGCGCGCCGGCAGCGCCCTCGCCGCCCAGGCCGGTGGTGTGGAGCTCCTGCTCGCGGGCCTCGACGGCAATGGTGTCTGGCCGCCGGCGCGCGCGGAGCTCGTCGTCGGTGAGATCGGGCGGCGCGACGCCGAGCGACGGCCGCTCGAGCGAGCACACGAGATCGACGCCGTCCCAGTCCTCGGCAGTGGCCTGCCACACGCATGCGGTGGTCTGCCACTCGACGGTCGCCCCGGACTCGCCGCGGACGAGCACGGCGCGATGGTAGGGCCGCCACGCCGCGCCCGGGACGACATAGCCGATCGCGATCGCGACCTCGGCGGCGGCCTCGGCGTGGAGATCGAGCACGAGCCGGGCGGCCTGCTCGCCGGACTCGGCCTCGGCCAGCGCGATCCGCTCGTCGAGCCGGGCGAGCGCGGCCTGCAGCTCGCCCGCCTCGAGATCGGCGAGCACCCGCCGCTCACGCACGGCCGCGGAGTGGGCGTCGAGCGCGGCGAGCGCCGCGCCGGGGGCCGGTGCGGTGATGCCGCGGGTCGCGGCGATCGCCAGGTCGCGCAGCGCCGCCGTCGCCATCTCGGTGACCGCGGCGAGCTCGGCGGTCGCGGCGTCGCGCCGGGCGACCACGGCGTCGCGCGCGGTCTCGAGCCGGATCCGCTCGGCGCGCAGCACCGCCGGGGCCTCGGCACACGCCCTCGATCACGACGCGGTGCTGCCCCGCCGCGATCGCCGCGCTGCCGCGCCGGGTGACCGCCGCGCGATCCTCGAGCACGGTCACCGAGGTGATCGGCGCGTGCAGGGGCGTCGCCTCCGCGCTCACGACTCCCTCCGGTTGCCGCCGACCAGCTCGAGCTTGCCGGCGATCTTGACCTCGTAGGCCGCGTGCAGCGTGCGCTTGGTCCGCGCCGGGACCGCGAGGCGCCAGCGGTAGCCGCCGCGCATCCGGCGCTGGTCGGGCGCGTCGGCGTCCGGGGTCCAGCGCTCCCACGCGGGATCGCTGCGGCCGATCACCACGTCGACGTCGTCGTCGCCCTCGCGCGTCACCGGCACCCGCTCGCGGACCTCGAGGTCGATCGCGCGCTCCGAGAGGTTGTCGATGTCGATCGCGATCGCGTGATGCAGGCGAAGCCCGCCGCGCAGGACGCCGGTGGTCTCCTCGCGGAACTCGGTGTTGCGCGCCAGCTTGACCGCGGGATCGACGCCGAGCCCGACCTCGACGTCGCTGCCCGGCGGCGTTTGCTCGACCTCGCTGGTGATCAGGAACTTGCCGCGGTCGTAGACGTCGACCGGGCCGGGCAAGAGCGGGCCGGGCAGCGGGTTGGCGATCGCGGCGAGCCGGAACGCGTCGGCCTGCTCGCGCGGCACCGCGACGTGGCGCAGCTTGGCGGTCGTCGGCCTCGCGGTGACGGCGATCGAGTGCCACGCGCCGTCGCTGCGCACGTCGACCTCGCCGTCGGTGGCGAACGCATAGTCGTAGGTGTGCGGCCAGCTCGCCGAGCAGCCGGGCGGCAGCGCCAGCGCGTGCAGGGCCCGCAGCGCCGCCGCCGCTCCGTCGGCCGCAGGGCTCGCCGGCTCGCGCGGCGCCGGCACCAGGGTTCCGCGCTGCGGCGATCCGGGCGGCGCCATGCGCAGATTCGCGTAGTCGAGCCGCGGCGGTGGGCTCGCAGGCGCGATCGCGTCGATCCGACCGGCCGCGTCGCGCGCAGCGCCGCCACCCCCGAGGCCACCGAACAGCATCGGGTTCTCGCTCGCCGGGCCCGGGGCCGGGGCCGGGGCGGTCCGCGGCAGCTCCGAGACCCTCGCCTTCGCGCGCATCGCAGACTGCGGCGACATCGCGGCCGGCAGCACGCCCGCGGCGAACTGCATCGGCGGCGCCGGCGGCGGCGGCGCGCCGGGCGGCATCGGCACCGGCTTGGCGCGCGACGTCTCCTCGTCCCACGCCTGGTCGAGCATCGCGGCCGCGACGCCGACCCGCGCATCGCCCACCCGCAGCGCGCGCTCCCCGGGGAACGACTGCAGGTAGTCGGCATACAGCGCCGCGGCGCCGCTCGGCGGTGCGCGGAACCCGGCGCGCGCCGGCTCGGGCTGGCGGCGGCCGATGCGCTGCGCGGCGAGCTCGGGCAGCGCGCCGAACTGCTCGGGCTCCGCCGTCGACAGCCGGAGCCGCACCGCGGTCCAGTCCTCGCCGGTGGTCTGTGCGATCGCGGCGCGGACCTCGAACAGGACGCGCTCGCCGTCGAGCCGCGCGACGTAGCTCGGCGCCCAGCGCGCCGCGGCGACCTGGTACTCGAGGTACAAGATCGCGCCGCCGGTCCCCTCGACCTCGAGATCGACGTGCTTGCGCAGCTCGTGCAGCCGGGCCGGCCGCGACGAGCCCGCCCGGCGCTCGCGATCGAGCGCGGCGGTCAGCGCGCTCTGCGCCTCGGCGGCGGCGCGCCGGGCGGCGGCGGCCTGGTCGCGCAGCGCGAGCTCGCGCTCGGCGCGCAGCGCCACCAGCGCGCGGCGCGCCTCGAGGATGGCAGCCCATGCCGGCGGCGGTTGGTCGCGGAGCGCCGGCAGCTCGAGCGCGACCGCGGCGGCGGCCAGGTTCGCGAGCGCGGCGTCGAGTCGCTCGACCTCGGCGGTGGCGAGCGCGACGCGCCGGCGGGCGGCGCGGACCTCGGCGACGACCTCCGCGGCGGCCTCGTCGGCGGCGGGCGCCGCGGTGCCGACGTGGACCGCGGTCACCACCGCACCGCCCTCGGCCTCGACCCGGACGGTGTCGTCGATCACGGCGACCGGCAAACCCGTGATCCGCACCCGGGGTCCGGCAGCCACCATCGTCGCCATGCGCCGTACACGCGCCCCGCGGGCATACAGCGTGACCTCGGTGATCCGCGACTCCAACTCCATGGCGAGCCAGGGTCAGCGCCACGCGGTCAGCTGTCAAGTTGCCGTTGCCGCTCGCGATGTATTAAAGGAAGAGAACACGATGCGGGTGCTTTCACGGCGAGCAATCGGTGTCGGTCTGGCGGCCCTGGCGGCATGCGGCACCGCGCGCGTCCTGCACCAGACCCCCTACGAAGGCGTGATCGAGCTGCAGGGCGATCACAACAAGGCGATGGAGCAGGCGAACGAGGAGATGGCCGCCCACTGCGGCCTCAGCAACTTCACCGTCGTGCACGACGGCTTCGAGTCGACCGACGCCGCGCCCACCGCGGACGCGCAGACCGAGCATCCCGAGGCGGCCTGGCGGGTGCACTACGAGTGCGGCAGCGGCCCACCGACCGCGGCGGCACCGCCGGCCCCGGGCTACCGCTGACCGGTGCGCGAGATCAGCAGCCGCGTATCGTCGGCGATCGCGTCGGCGATGTGATCGACACCGCTCAGCGCGAAGCGGCGCGCCGCGGCCGCCGCCCGGCCGCCGAACCCGTGATCGAGGCACCACTGCGCATGCTCGGCGAGCAGCGCGAGCTCGAGGCTCTTGCCGAGCGTGACCGCGAGCCGCCGCGCCCCGGCCTCCAGCCGCTCGGCCTCGGTCATCGCCGTGCGCGCCCACGCGACCGCGTGCCGCAGCGCCGCGCGCGCCACCTCGCTCGGCCGGGTCAGCCCCGGATCGGTCACCGCCGTCAGGCAGCGATCGAGCTCGGCCTGGATCGCCTCGAGCGCGCCGCCCTTGCCGAGCGCGCGCAGCGTGTCGAGCGACAGCACGTTGGTCGTGCCCTCCCAGATCGGCAGGACCTGCGCGTCGGCGAGGATCCGGGGCAGGCCGGTGTCCTCGACGTAGCCCGCGCCGCCGCACGCCTCGATCGCCTCGGACGTCACCGCGACCGCCTGCTTGCCGGTGACCAGCTTGGCGATCGGCGTCAGCACGCGCGACAGCCGCTCGTCGCCCTCGCGGTCGGGATCGCCGCCCGCGCCGCGCTCGAGCCGGCCGAGCACCCAGACCGCGCGGAACGCGAGGCAGAACGCCGCTGCGTACTCGGCCTCGAGCGCCGCCAGGGTGTCGGCGTGCAGCGGCTTGTCGGCGAGCAGCGCCCCGAACGCCGCGCGGCGCCGCGCGTAATCGCCGGCCAGCGCCAGGCCGCGCCGCATCGCGCTGACCGCGCTGACCGCGTTCCAGGTCCGGGTCACCGCGAGCATCGGCGTGATCGCGCGGACGCCGTCGCCGGGCGCGCCGACCAGCGTGGCCGGCGTGCCGTCGAGCGTGAGCTCCGCGGTCGGCACCTTGCGGGTGCCGAGCTTGTCCTTGAGCCGGTTGACCTGGATGTTGCGGAGCCGGCCGGCGCCGTCGCGCAGCTCGACCAGGAACAGCGCCAGGCCGCGGCTGCCGTCCGGGTTGCCCTCGGGCCGCGCCAGGGTCAGCGCCATCTCCGACGTCGTCGCCGAGGTGAACCACTTGGTGCCGTACAGCCGCCACGACTCGCCGTCGCGCCGCGCGATGGTCTCGGACTGCGACACATCCGAGCCGCCGGTGCGCTCGGTCATCCACTGGCCGCTCGTCCACATCACCGCCGGATCGCGGCTGGTCAGGCGCGGCACGTAGCGCTCGATCAGCGGCTGGTTGCCGCTCGCGAGCAGCGTGCGCGCCGCGCCGTCGGTCATCGCCAGCGGGCAGGTGTAGACGTCGAGCGACGGCCCGAGCACGTGGACGATCGCGAACTGGTGCGTACGGGCATGGGCGCCCAGCCGCGGCTCGTACCCCGCCGCGACCATGCCGAGCCGGGCCGCGAGGCCCTGGGCCTCGCGCCACAGCGGTGAGACCTCGATGCGGTCGATGCGCTGGCCCCAGGCATCCCACTGGGTCAGCACCGGCTCGTTGCCGCGGTCCGCGAGCTGGCGGGCATGGTACTCGACCGACAGCTCGCCGACCGCGCGGAGCTCGTCGGCGACATCGGGGCAGAACCGCGCGATCCACGACACCAGCATCGGATCGTCGTCGAACTGGTTGCCGAGACGAGGAGGCTCCTGGAAGAACGCCATGGTCGATCCTACTTCGGCCTGCCGCGGCCGGCCGGGTCAGACGTGCGGGTCTTGCTCACTTCGTCTTGCCCGCCGCAAGTCGCTCCATCGCGCCCGCCAGCTCGAAGTCTTTGGCCGTGATCCCGCCGGCGTCGTGGGTGGTCAGATCGACCCGCACCGTGCTCCACACGTTGAACCACTCCGGGTGGTGGTTCATTCGCTCGGCGACCAGCGCGGCGCCGGCCATGAAGCCGAACGCCTCGACGAAGTCGGCGAAGCGGTACTCGCGGTGCAGCTTGCCCGCCTGGAGCGTCCAGCCGGAGAGCGCGGCCAGCCGCCGGGTGATCTCGTCATCATCGAGCTTTGCAATCGCCATGGCCGGCTTATACCGCGCGGCCCGCCGTGCGCGCACTGCACCGCGACGGTCTGCGACATGCCTGGCCGCGGGGCTTCCCCGCTGCCGTACGACTGCGCGAACATCGGCGCGGTGAACCTGCTGCTCATCGACCCCATGGAGCTCGCCCCCGACGGGACGTGCACCGTGCACGACCGCCGCGCGACCCACCTGCGCAGCGTGCTCGGCGCCCGGATCGGCTCGCACGTCCGGGCCGGCGTGATCGGCGGCGGCATCGGGCGCGCCGAGCTCCTGACCGACGACGGCGTCGCGATCCGCGTGCGGCTCATGCTGGTCGATCCGACCCCGGCACCGCTGCCGGTCGAGCTCGTGCTCGCCATCCCGCGGCCCAAGGTCCTGACCCGCGTCATCGAGACCGCCGCCGCGTTCGGCGTCGCGCGCATCGCCCTCACCAACGCCTGGCGGGTCGAGAAGAGCTACCTGCGCTCGCCGCGCCTCGAGCCCGCCGCGCTCGCCCACGCGGCCCGGCTGGGCGCCGAGCAGGGCGGCACCACCTGGCTGCCCGAGATCGGCGTGCATCGCCGCCTGATGCAGCTGCTCGACGAGCGATGGCCCGGGCCGCCGATGCTCAAGCTGGTCGCCCACCCCGGCGCGCCGCCGATCGAGGACGCGATCCCCGGGACCCCGGTCGCGCTCGTCCTCGCGATCGGCCCCGAAGGCGGCTGGATCGCGCGCGAGGTCGACACCTTCGTCGAGCGCGGCTTCACCGCCATCTCGCTCGGCACGCCGATCCTGCGCGTCGAGAACGCGGTCGCCGCCGCCCTTGGCCAGCTCCTCCTCCTGCGCCGCCTGGCGCGGATCACCTCGAGCTGATCGGCGGCTCACGCGGGGAGGATCAGGCAGGCGTCGCCGAGCTCGTGGCCGGACAAGCCATGCTGTGCGGCAAGTGCGAGAGCCCGGCCAAGCTGGTCGGGCCCTACAAACGCCTGCAGCAGCTCGAAGTGACTCTCGCCGGGCACGTGCAGCCCGCTGACCAGGCCGGACACCACGCGCAGCCGGTAGCTCGCGTCGAGGCGCAGGGTCGCCACGCCCGAGCCGGCCTGCAGCGCGCCGTCGCCGGCCTGGGCCGCGGCCTCGAGTGCACGCACGACCGTCGTGCCGACCGCGATCATGCGGCCGCCGCGCGCGCGCGCCGCGTGGACCGCCAGGACCGTGCGGACCGGGATCTCGTAGCGCTCGGGCCAGGGCAGCGCGCGGTCGAGCGCATCGTCACCCGTCGACGATAGCCCCGCGGCGTGGGTCAGCGACGCGACGGCGATCCCGGCGCGGCGCAGGCCCAGCACGGTGTCCCAGGTCAGCGGGCGACCCGCCGACGGCATCTCGGCGGCCCATGGCCGACCGGCATACGCCGTCTGCACCGACCACAGCGGCAGCTGCTCACTGCGATGCGCGTACTGCACCGGGGCGCCGGCCGCATACAGCGTCTGCCACAGCGTATCGCCGTCGCAGCGCACCGCGAGCTCGACGCGCCGACCCGCCCCACCGACGACTGTCGCCGGAAGCCCCGCCACCGTCACGCGATCGCCCGGTGCCAGCCGCGGCGGCGGCGCGCGATGCTCGGTGCGGGTCCGATGATCGCCGGGGCCGAGCAGCACGCCGGATAGCCGGCCGGCCTCGACCGGCCCCGACAGCCGCAGCTCGAAGACCCGCCCATCCGCGACGCCGGGCAGCGAGGCCGGCAACGTCGCGGCGTCGTTGACCACGACCAGGTCCCCGGCGCGCAACAGCGCGGGCAGCTGTGCGAAGCGCTCGAGGCGCGGCAGCCGCCCACCTCTGGGATCGATCACGACCAGCCACACCTTGTCGCGCGGCACTTCATCGCTGCCCAACGCAGCCGTCCGATCCCCGGACACACCGCGACCGGCGGTGATCACCACCCCTGGCACCTCCCCCGGCGGCGCCGAGCTGTGAAGCGCTGCGGCGATCACGACGCGAGCTCCCAGCGCGGCGCGACCAGCCGCGCTCCGCTCGGGGCGCGCGCGTCGTCCTCGATCATCTGCACGATGCGCGCCGCGACCGCCGCCGGGGCCTGCAGGGTCGCGCGGTCGGCGTCGGGGATCGCCGCCGCGTGCATCGCGGTATCCATCTCACCGGGGTCGACCGCCAGCACGCGCACGCCGGTGCCGTCGAGCTCGGCCGCGAGGATGCGGCTCAGGTGGTCCTGCGCCGCCTTCGACGCGCCGTAGGCGCCCCACCGCGGATACGGCTCGACGGCCGCGTCGGAGCTGACGTGCACGATCACGCCGGCGCCGCGGATCGCCATCGCGCCGGCGAGCACCTTCGTCAGCCGGAACGGCCCGACCAGGTTGGTCTCGAGCACCGCCGCGAGGTCCTCGCACTCGGTGTCGAGCAAGAGCCGCAGCGGGGTCGGCCCGAGCGTGCTCGCGTTGTGAATCGCGATCCCGATCTCGCCGACCAGGCCCTGCGCCTGTCCGGCGATCCGGTGGATCGCGGTCTTGTCGGAGATATCGCCGGCGACGGCATGGGCATCGCCGCCGCGCGCGCGGATCGCGGCGACCACGTCGCCGAGCGGACCCGGATCGCGCGCGACCAGGGCGACCCGCGCCCCCCGCGCCGCGAGCTGCTCGGCGAGCGCCCGGCCCAGCCCGCGGCTCGCGCCGGTGATCAGCGCTCCCTGTCCTCGGATGTTCATGACTGCCTCCTGGAGCCAGCGTAGGCAGCCCTGGCCAATCTGTCATCGCGCAGGCTATTCTATTGGCAGGAGGTCATCGCACGAGCCATGGCGCCCCCGCCCCGCGATCCCAGCGACCATCTCGCCGACAACATCAAGGCCCTGCGCACCGCGCGCGGGCTGTCGCAGCAGCAGATCGCCCGCGCCGCCGGCGTGCCGCGCGCGACCTGGACCCACCTCGAGTCGGGCGCCGGCAACCCCACGCTCACCGTGCTGGTCAAGGTCGCCAACGCGCTGCAGGTCCGGCTCGACGAGCTGCTCGCTGCGCCGAGCCCGCCGGCCCGCCACATCGCCGCGTCTGAGCTGCCGGTGCGCGCGCGCGGCGAGGTCACGATCAGAAAGCTCCTGCCCGAGTCGCTGCCCGGCCTCGACCTCGAGCGCATGGTGCTGCCGCCGGGCGCGCGGATGTCCGGCGTCCCGCACACGCCCGGCACCCGCGAGTACCTGACCTGCGAGCGCGGCACCGTCGAGCTCGCCGTCGCCGGCGAGCGCTATCGCCTCGCCGAGGGCGACGTCGTCACGTTCCGCGGCGACCAGCGCCACGGCTACCACAACCCGGGCAACGCGACCGCCGTCGCCTACTCGGCGATCGCGTTCGCGCCGACGTCTGCCTAGAACTTGTAGGTCATGCCGAGACGCAGATACAGGATGTAGTCGCGTAGATCCGGTAGTCGTTGTCCGCCATCGAGCCGGAGAACAGGCTCGTGAACAGCGCTCGCTCGCTCTGCTGGAACGGCGCGCCCTCGAGCACGAAGTAGATGTTCCACTCCTGCTGGAAGGCGATCTCGGCGACGATGCTGAGCAGGAACCGCGCGCCGTTCTCGCGGTCGAGCAGCGCCGAGCCGGTCCCCGTGACATCGCTGCCGATCAGCTTCTTGACCCGCGACTTCTCGAGGTCGCTGGGGTTCGGCGCGACGTTGCCCGGCCTGCCGGGCATGGTTCCGATCATGTCCTTGCACACCCCGATCGGATCGGTGCCCTCGTAGCCGTTGGGCATCGTCGAGTCGAGCGCCGGGCAGTGCCGGTCGCTCCACAGCTCGAAGTAGCCGCGGCCGGTGATCGTGACGTGGGTCAGCGCCGTCAGCGACACCAGGCCGCCGACGTCCCACGTCACGCCGTTGCGCTTGGAGTCGTCGAGCAGCTTGCTGCCCCACCACAGGTTGGTGAACGCGCCCGCCGAGAACGGCTCGTTGTCGACCATCGTCATCCGGGCGCCGAGCCCGATCTCGCTGCGCGCCAGCATCGAGCGCACGCCGACCGACGCGTCGAACCCGAAGAAGTTCGGGATCCGCCCCGCGCCGACCGTGATCTTGGCGGTCAGGAAGTACGGGTAGCCGCCGTCGAGGTCCACCGTCGAGCGCCCGCGCGGCAAGACCCGCGCGCCGAACGACGACAGCCCGCGCTGCTCGGCGAGCATCTCGGCCTCGCTCGGCCCCGCGACCGCCAGCTCGCGCGTCAGCACCTCGGTCTTGCCGCCCTGGATGTTCAGCGTCTGCTCGAACGGCTGGAACCCCGCTTGCTCGATCCGTACCACCGTCTCGCCGACCTCGACCTCGGCGTCGAGCGGCGTCTGCCCCGCCGGCACGCCGTTGACCATCACCGTGGCGCGCGGCGGCGTCGACAGCACGCGCAGCCGGCCGACCGCCTTGAGATCGGCCTGCACCGTCACGGTCTGGCCCGGCGGCACCAGCACCTTCTGCTCCCACTGCTTGTAGCCCTCGAGCCGGACCAGCACCGCGTGCTCGCCCGGCGCCACCCGCCGCTTCTCCTGCGGCGCCGTGCCGACATCCGCGCCGTCGATGCTCACCAGCGCCCTGGGCAGGTTCGAGTGCACGCTCAGCAGCCCCTGATCGCCCGGCGCCTCGGTGTTGAGGTCGAACTTCACGATCTGCGAGCCGCCCGCGGTCACCATCACCCGCCGCTCGCTCGGCTGGAACCCCGGCGCTTTGACCTGGACGATGTGCTCGCCGGCCTTGACGTCCTTGATGTCGACCGGGACCGGCCCCATGTCGGTGCCGTCGATGAACGCCCGCGCGCCCTGCGCGTCGCTCAGCACGCGGATCACGCCGACCCCGCCATTCATCGTCGCCGCCAGGTCCGCGCGCACCTTGGTCTGCTGGCTGGCCTTGACCTCGATCGTCTGCTTCCACGGCAGCCCAGGCGCCTTCTTGACCTCGATCACGTGCAGCCCCTCGATCACGTTGCTGATCACCGCCGGTGTGTTGTCCGGATGCTTGTTGCCGTCGATGTACACCTCGGCGTCCGGCACGTCGGCGTCGACCACCACCGTGCCGTACTTGGGCTTGGCGATCTCCTTGATCGTCGGCGCGAACGTCTGGACCTGGTTGTCCTTGGTCTCGAGCCACGCCGAGTACTCCTCGAAGCCCTCCTTCCTGAGCTGCACCTGGTGGCGGCCCGGCGTGGTCGTCAGGATCATCGGCGCCTGGCCCTGCGGCTGGCCGTCGAGCAGCACCGTCGCGCCGAACACGTTCTTGTCGGCGTCGGCGCGCACGTCGATCTTGGGCGGATCGAGCTTCTTGACCAGCGGGACGAACAGGTCCTGGCTCTTGCGCACGCGCGCCACCTTGAACGGCCGCGTCGCCAGATCGTACCCCGGCGCCTCCAGGATCACCGTGTAGTCGGCGTTGTTGAGCTTGCCCTCCCACGGCGTGACGCCGACCGGCGGGCAGCTCTTGTCGTTGATGTAGATCGCGGCCCCCGGTGGCGCCGAGTCGATCTTCACCGCGTACCTCCCCGGCTTGTTGCCGGGGCAGTTCGCCTGGGCGTGCGCCGCGCGCGGCAATACCGCGAGCGCGAGCAGCAGCGTCAGCGACCACGGCCATAGAACTCGCGGACGAGCAAGCGTCATCGGGCACCCTTCATGGACGGACGCCAGAGCCTACCAGCAGTCCCGCCGCCACGCGCCGTGGCGTGCGCGTTTTCACAGCGGTGGTCGTTCGACCTACGGGGAAACCACGCGCGCCGCGAGCGCCGCGAGCAGCGCCAGCCCCGCGGCGATCCGGTACACCGCGAAGCCGATCAGCTGGTGCGAGCCCAGCCAGCGCAAGAACCATGCGATCGACGCATATCCCACCACCCCCGCCACACCGACACCGACCGCGATCGCCGGGATCCCCAGCGCGCGGAGCTCGGCGAGCTGCGTGCGCAACTCGTAGATGCCGGCGCCGGCGACCGCCGGGATCGACAGCAGGAACGAGAACCGCGCCGCGTCGCTGCGCGTGAACCCCAGCAGCAGCGCCATGCAGATCGTCGCCCCCGAGCGCGACACGCCCGGCACCAGCGCCAGCGTCTGCGCCAGGCCGATCAGCAGCGCGTCGCGCAACGTGACCGTCGCCAGCCCGCGGCCCTCGCGGCCCTGGGCATGCCAGTCGATCACCGCCATCACCACGCCGATCCCGATCAGCGTCGCCGCGATCACGTACAGCGAGCGCAGATCGCCCTCGATGTGCTTCTTCAGCGCCAGCCCCGCGATCACGATCGGCAACGTCCCCGCCGCGATCAGCCACGGCAGCCGGCCATCCGAGCTCGACGGCGCCCGCACCATCGCCGTCAGCAGCGTGACCAGGTCCTTGGCAAAGTACGCCAGCACCGCCACCAGCGTTCCCAGCTGGAGCACCGCCGTGTACGCCGCCCCGGCATCCGGCTGGCCGAACAGCGCCGGCACCACCCGCAGATGCGCCGTCGACGACACCGGGATGAACTCCGTCAGCCCCTGGACCAGACCGAGCAGCGCAGCGAACCACAGCGGCATCCCGACACGCTAACATCGTTGCCCGTGCGGTCCCTCGCCTGGCTCCTGGCTTTCGCGTGCTCGAGCGGCCCGGGGTCGCCCGAGCATCCCCGGCCGCCGCCCCCCGGCGATCCGACCGCGCCCACCGCCCCGAGCGAGCCCGAGTGCGATCAGCTCATCACCCACACCGTCGCGCTCGGCATCGACGAGCAGGCCGCCCGCGCCGAGCCGCACGCCACCGCCTCCGACCACGAGGCGATCCGCCGCGCGCTCCATGAAGACTTCATGGCCGGCTGCCGCGCCCTCTCGCGCGACGCCTACCGCTGCGCCATGGCCGCGGCCACCCTCGCCGAGCTCGCCCGCTGCCAGCCCGCTCAGCGCACGCCGAGCAGCTCGACCTCGAACAGCAGCGTCGCCCCCGGCGGGATGACCCCGCCAGCGCCGCGGTCGCCATAGCCCAGGCTCGGCGGGATCAACAGCGTCCGCTTGCCGCCGATCTTCATCGTCGCGACCCCTTCATCCCAGCCCTTGATCACGCGGCCCCGGCCGATCGGAAACTCGAACGGCTTGCCGCGATCCACCGAGCTGTCGAACTTGTTGCTCTTGGCACCGTTGACCCACAGCCAGCCGGTGTAGTGCATCACGCAGGTCTGGCCGGCCGCCGGACTCGCTCCGGTTCCGACCACGGTGTCCTCGAATTGCAGCCCGCTCGGTGTCTCGGTCATCGCTGATCTATACCAGCGAGCCGGCGCCGAGCGAGGTGCGGCAGGCGACGAACATGTCGGTCCACGTGGGCGCAGCGGAATGTGGCGGCGTGCGGATGTGCGATGCCCGCGCTCCCGGCGCGGTGGCTACCGGCGACGTCGCACGGCGTTGTAGGCTCGCCGTAGTCGTGGCCGGGCGTCGGTCGCCACGATCGGGGGCATCGCGATGTCGAGGTACTGGTTCGGGCTGTTGCTGCTCGGGATGTGGTTCGGCCATAGCGAGGTCGCGCGTGCGGCGGCGATGGTCATCGCGAGCCCCGATCCGCTCGACTTCGGCGACACCGCCGTCATGTCGCCCAAGGCCGTGATGGCCCCGGACCTGAGCACCAACCAAACCGTGACGGTGACGATCGCGCTCGACACCACCGTCCCCGACTGCAACCAGTTCGCCATCACCGACCCGCCCACACCCACCACGCCGGTAAACCTCAACTCAAGCACCCCTCGCACCATCTCGGTGACGTTCACACCGACGTCGAATGGCATGAAGACCTGCAACGGAATCGTGAAGCAGGGCAGCAACACGATCGGGACGTTCACCCTCAAGGGCAACGGCGTCTCGCCGCAGATCATGGTGACCCCGGCAGGCAAGTCACTGGCGTTCGGCGCGATCGATGTCAACCAGCCAAGCACTGCACAGCCGGTCACGGTCCTCAATAACGGCAACGCGCCGCTCCTCATCTCGAGCGTGTCGTTCACCGCCGGCAGCGGCGACTACACCATGACCGGTCCCAACCTGCCGCTGACGCTGCTGACCACCGATCCGGCTGTGACCTGGATGGTCGCCTGCAAGCCGTCCGCGAAGGGTTCGCGGCCCGGCACCTTCACGATCAACTCCAACGCCGTCAGCAACAGCAACGTCAACTTCGCGCTGACCTGCAGCGGCAACCTGGGTGAGTTCGCCACCGACCAGGGCAGCTTCGACTTCGGCAGGGTGGCGAAGACAGCCACGGGGCAGGTCACCGTTGCGTTGAGCAACCCCGGCAACGTGGCGGTCAACAACATCACGGCCGCGCTCAGCTCGGCGACCGCCAGCTACGCGATCGACATGACCACCGTCCCGACCACGCTCGCCGCGGCGGACACCAAGATGGTCAAGGTCAACTTCACGCCCGTGAACACCGCCTCCGGAGGCAACACCACGCTCACCTTCAGCGGCAGCTGGGGCGGCGTCCCCACCCCTGTCACCAAGCAAGTCACGCTCACCGGGACCGAGGCGAGCTTCACCGTCGACGGCGTCACCACGCTCGACTTCGGCAGCTTCCGGTTCGACTCCCCGCCGACGCAGATGTTCAATGTCCTCGATGACGGCAACGCGACCCTCGGGATCAGCGCGCCGTTCACCCCCGACCCCACCACCTCGGCCCTCGAGTACAAGATCGTGCTGCGCAAGAGCTCGGTCGCCACAGCGCCGCCGGTGCCGTTCGACAAGGACCAGATGATCACGGTCGAGGTGACCCCGCAGCTCAATCACCGGCTCGGCATGGTCAGCGGCCACATCGATGTGACTTCCGACGTGACCGGCCTGACGTCTCGCGTGGTCGTCACCGGCACGGCCAACGCAGCCCAGGTCAAGGTCACACCCGACAACGGGCAGGTCTACTTCGGCGCGGTCGACATCAACGGGCCGCCGCCGACGCGGACCGTCACGATCGAGAACAGCGGTAACGAGCTCCTCGACATCACCTCGCTGACTCCCGTCGATACGAATGCGGCCAATCCGCCGAACCCGGCGTTCGCGATCAGCTCGCCGGGCGTTCCTGCGCATCTGCAGCCGCACGAGACGCTCGACGTCAAGGTCACCTACACACCGAGGAAGCCGACCAGCCTCGCTGCAGACCCGATGGACGCGAGCAAACACGACTTCGTGTCGCTGAACGCCGAGCTCACCGGCTCGCTCAACGCGACGTTGTCGATCTCGATCAAGGGCGACGCCGTGTTCGTCGAAGCCACCGGTGGTGCAGGCTGCAACACGGCCAGCGCGTCGCACGGCAGCGGGTTGACCCTCGGCCTTGCAGCGCTGGGATGGCTCCGGCGTCGACGAGGCCGATCGCTGGCGCGCCTCACAGTCACCGCCGCGACCGGATCGCTCCTTCGTCGCCGTCGCCGGTCGTTCACCGCGTTCCCGCTCACCGCCGCGACCGGATCGTTCATGCCTCGCCACGGTCGATCGCTCGTGGGCCTCTCCGTCACTGCTGCGACCGAACCGTTCATGCCTCGCCGGGGTCGATCGCTCGTAGGTATCCCCGTCACTGCTGCGACCGGACCGTTCATGTCTCGCCACCGTCGATCGCTCGCAGGCCTCTCCGTCACTGCTACGACCGGACCGTTCGCGCCTCGCCGAGGTCGATCGCTCGCTGGTATCCCCGTCACTGCTGCGACCGGACCATTCATGCCTCACCGATGCCGATCGCTGGCGGGTCTCGTCGTCACCGCCGCGACCGGATCGCTCTTGCCACGCCGTCGCCGATTGTTCGCCGGTGCGCTCGCCGCGGCGGCCATGACCATCACGATCGAGCCAGCTGCGCGCGCCGATGACATCGGACTCAGCGTGTTCGAGCCGACTCCGGCCACAACGAGCACTGGATTTGCGCTGCAGACGCCCGAGGTCGGCGCCAGCGGCAGCTGGGGCGCGAGCGCGGTCGCATCGTACGCGTCGAACCTCTTGCTGCTCCACGGTGGCATCGAGCCGAGCACGCCGGTGGCGCGCAGCACATTGATCCAGCTCGGCGCGGCCTATGCGTTGCTCGATCGGCTCGAGATCGGCGCGCACCTCCCGCTCTACCAGCAGAGCGGCGAGGGCGGCCAGGCCGCCAGCGGGATGGCGCGCGGCAACCTCGCATTGCACGCCAAGGCGCGGCTATGGAGCCGCGACTTCGGCGCCGGCCGCCTCATCGCAGGGCTCGGCGTGACCGGCATGCTGCCGACCGCGAGCAAGAACCAGTTCACCGGCTCCGATCAGCCTGAGGCCCGCTTCCTGGCACTCGGTGCGTTCTCGCCGTCGCTGCTCGGCTCGCGGCTGACACTGTCGCTGAACGCCGGACCTGTGTTCCGCAAACGGTCCACGTTCGAGAACATCGGGCTGGGCAGCGGTGTGATCTGGGGCGCCGGCGCGTCGATCCGGATCGTCGATCAGCCATGGCAGCTGTCGGCGACCGCGGAGCTGTTCGGCCAGTCGACGCCGTCGGCGGTGAACCACCAGCCCGCCGATCCGACGATGAAGCCGCCGGCCACGACGCTGACCCAGGTCGAAGGCCTCGCCGGCATCACCATCAAGCCGGACCGCCGCGTCGCGATCGGGCTGGCGCTCGGCCGCGCGATGACCAGCGCGATCGGCACCCCGGATCTGCGCGGCGTGCTCTCGCTATCGGTGGTTCCCGGGGCAGCGGAAACGGCTACACGTCATCCTCCGGTCCAGAACCTCGACAGCGACACCACCAGTGATCAGCAACCGGCGAGCACGACCACCGCAACCGACCCTCGAGCGCCGACCACGGCCATGACCACCCAGACCGACCCGCATGCGCCGACCACGACCGCCCAGACCGATCCGCGAGCGCCGACCAAGGCCACGACCACCCAGACCGATCCGCGTGCGCCGACCAGGAGCACCGCAGCCCAGACCGACCCGCGGATGCCGACCACGACCACCCAGACCGATCCGCGGGCGCCGACCACGACCACCCCGACCGACCCGTCAAGCGCGAGTCCGGCCACTGCGACCACAGGGCCGTCGGCGTCCAAGGCTGCCGAGGAGGCTTTCGCGCGCGGCTTCGCTCTGATGAAGCAGGGCAAGTACGCCGAGGCGTGCGCCGCGTTCGAGGCGAGCCAGCGGCTCGACCCCGGCTTCGGCACCCAGTACAACCTGGCCGCCTGCTACGAGAAGCTCGGCAAGCTCGCAGCCGCGTGGAAGCTGTATCGCGAGCTCGCGCAGCGCGACGACAAGCTCGAGCGGCGCCCCAAGGCGGTCCGGCTGGAGGCAACGCTCGCCGGTCGCGTGCCGAAGCTCAAGCTCTTGCTGAGCAAGCAGCCCGAGGGGATGCAAGTGCTGCTGGACGGCGTGAGCATCAGTGCGCAGGACGCCGTCGAGGCACCGGTCGACCTCGGCAAGCATGCGCTGGTCGTCGCCGCGCCGGGCTACCGCACGTGGCGCAAGGTCATCGATGTTCCCCAGGAGGGCAAGATCGTCACGGTGAAGATCGACCTCGCGCTCGCGCCCTGAGCAATCATGCAGCGCCTTCGATTCCCCACGAACCCGCCGCCGAGGCTCGGCTGAAGCGATGTTCTCCGTCGGCGATCTCATCGCGGGGAAGTTCCGGGTCGAGCGGATCATCGGCCGCGGCGGCATGGGCCTCGTCGTCGCCGCCACCCACATTCACCTCGGCCAGCGCGTCGCACTCAAGTTCCTGCTGCCCGAGATGGCCCGCGACCAGGCCACTGTCGAGCGCTTCTTGCGCGAGGCGCGCGCGTCGGCGCAGCTGCGCGGCGAGAACATCTGCCGCGTGTCCGATGTCGGCATGCTCGACAGCGGCGCGCCGTATTTCGTGATGGAGCTGCTCGAGGGCCGCGACCTCGCGAGCATCCTCGCCGAGCGTGGTCCGCTCCCCGTGCCGGTGCTCGCCGACTACATCGTGCAGGCGTGCCTCGGCCTGGCCGAGGCGCACGCGCAGCAGATCGTCCATCGCGACCTCAAGCCGGCCAACCTGTTCCTCACGTTCCGCCCCGACGGCGCACCGCTGATCAAGGTCGTCGACTTCGGCATCGCGAAGGCGGCGCCCGGCGCCGCCGGCTTCCACCTGACGCGGACCGACGCGGTGATGGGCTCGCCGGGCTACATGTCGCCCGAGCAGCTGCGCTCGACCCGGCTGGCCGACGCGCGCAGCGACATCTGGGCGCTCGGCGTCATCCTGTTCGAGCTGGCGAGCGGCCGGCCGCCGTTCACCGGCGAGAGCATCACGGACCTCGCGCTGCGCATCGCGGGCGACCCGACGCCGCAGCTGCGCGCGCCGCCCGGCTTCGACCGCCTCGTTTACCGCTGCCTCGAGAAAGATCCAGCACGGCGGTTCCAGGATGTCGCGCAGCTCGCGATGGCGCTGGCGCCGTTCGGCGGTCCGCTGGTGCGCGAGCGAGCGGTGGCCTCGACCCGCCTGCGCTCGGCGACTCCCGGCGCCACGGCCTCCGCCGCAGCGGTCGCAACGCCTGCCTCGACCACGCTCGGCGCCTCGGCGGCCGGTCTGGAGAGGGCGCCGCGCGATCGCCGGCGCTGGGGCGTCGTGCTCGGCGGTCTCGCCGTCGGCGCGCTGGGCATGGTGGCGTTCGTCAAGCTGCGCGGCGATGCCCGCGCGCCCGAGGCCACTGCCACGTCGAGCCAGCCAAGCGCGACGGCCGACACGGCGCCTCCGAATGCCGCGCCGGAGGGCGTGGTGACCGCCGGTGCTGCGAGCCCCGCAAGCGCGCCGCAATCTACATCCGTTGGTGCCGCCACGCCCAGCGCGCCGCAGCCCGGTGCCGTCGGTGCTGCGAAGGCCAGCGCGCCGCAGCCCGGTGCCGTCGGTGCTGCGAAGGCCAGCGCGCCGCAGCCCAGTGCCGTCGGTGCCGCCACGCCCAGCGCGCCGCAGCCCAGTGCCGTCGATGCTGCGAAGACCAGCGCGTCGCAGCCCAGTGCCGTCGGTGCCGCGAGAACGAGCTCGCCGCAAACCACCGCCCCCGACATCGGCGCGAACGCCGCAAGCTCCGCACATGCGGCGTCGACCGCAGCAAGCCCTCCGAGCGCTGCCTTGCGCGCAGCGGTGATCCCCGATGCCGGGCTGCCGATCGACGCGCAGCCGATCGACGCCGCTCGACCGATCGACGCCGCACGGCCGGCCGACGCCGCACGGCCGGCTGGTGCTGCTAATACCGTCGATGCGGCCTCCCGTCCCCACAGCGCGCCGCCGGTGCGCAAGGTCACAGGCCCGAGTGCGCCGCCCAAAGCGGCACCGGATGACGAGCTCGAGAAGAACCGTAAGTGATCGCCA
>VBLP01000603.1:0-1445 GCA_005887925.1 Deltaproteobacteria bacterium
ATCTCGGGAACCGAAAGACCGTCGGCCTCCGCTTGGAGCACGCCAAGAACCTCGGCAACCTCTTCACGCGTCGGGAACGCATTGGCAATGAAGAACGACGCGATGTTGTCATCCTCTGCGCCGCAAAGAAGTACGCCGCGCGCGGAGTCTAAAGCACGCCCGGCTCGGCCCACCTGTTGATAGTATGCAACGACAGAGCTGGGTGACTGAAAGTGGATGACAAACGCTAGGTCGGGCTTGTCAAAACCCATCCCCAGAGCCGTCGTCGCGACAAGCGCCTTCACCTGGTTCTTGAGGAGCGCTCGTTCTAGTTCATCGCGGTTCTGTGACTGCCCTGTGTATGCTTCTACAAGCAGGCCACGAGCTTTAAGCCACGTGGCCACCTGCACTGCGTCACGTACCGTAAGCGTGTAGACAATCCCACTCCCTGTCAAAGTAGGGAGCGTTTTGGCGAGCCAAGCAAGTCGCTCCGCCTGACCGGGCATCGTGATCGTCTGCAGCGTCAATGAGGGCCGGCTGAGGTCACCGCTGAGCACTGCGAGGTTGGGCCCAAGCACAGCTCTCAGATCGGCGAGTACGCGGTTATTCGCTGTCGCCGTGGTGGCGAGCAACCTAAGGTTCGCAGGCAGCCCTCGCGCGAAGCGCTCGATGAGTCTGTAGTGCGGGCGAAAGTCGTGGCCCCAATCGGAGATGCAATGCGCCTCGTCGACCACCAGGAGTGAAACTCTAGCTGCGATAGACGCGAGCACTCTGGTTTGAAAGTCGTCGTTCGCGAGTCGCTCGGGAGAGATGACCAAGATGTCGATGGTGTCTGCCTGAAGGCTCGCCGCAACCGCGTTCCACTCCCCTGGGTTGTCGGAGTTGATCGTCGCAGCCCGCACGCCCATGCGAGCTGCGGCCTCCAATTGGTTTCGCATCAAGGACAGCAGCGGCGAGATCAGAATGGTTGGTCCCATCCCGGACTCCCGGAGCAAGGTGGCCGCGATGAAGTACACGAAACTCTTACCCCAGCCGGTCCTCTGAACGACCAAGAGCCGGCCACGGCCTTCGACAACGTGTTCGATCGCGGCTTCCTGCCCGTCGCGGAACTGCGCGTCTGGTCGCCCCGTGCCAACGCGCAGGAGTTGCAAGGCGCGGGTTTTATCGTAGGTCATCGCGATCCGTCTCCGCGTAAGCATGCCACACGGGGACGACAGGGAAACGGCCATCCGGCTCTCTGTCGGCGCAACGTGACGAGCCGGAACATCGCAGCGCATATCGTCCGTGAGCGTGCGTTCCGGTCAACGGGGATGGCGACGACCGAATCGCAACGCCGGATCAGCCCCGGGACGTGCCGCTGCGGTCGGCGCGTAGCTCCAGCGTCAGGGCGCCTGGTGCACTGAGCCCCCGAGCTGTCACCGCCAACCCGACGCGGCGAATCGCCGCCGACCGCTCAGCGACGAAGG
>VBLP01000603.1:1471-5099 GCA_005887925.1 Deltaproteobacteria bacterium
TCGTGCGGTTGTCCTCAGCCACGTCAGCGTCCACAGGCCTGGTCGCGCGAGTACAGCGTTCGCGTTCTCGAGGCCGCGAGCCGAGTGTGACGTTCGTGGTTGGATGTGCCCGTTGACGATGACGTCTTCGATGGCTCCCGCCAAGCGTGCGCGCGAACTCGCGTTCGGCTGCTGCGGCCCGCATGTCGACGCGCAGAAGCGCCTCGGCAGCACGATCAATTCCCTTCCCCTATTCAGACGCTGTAACCTTCAACCAGCGCCGTCGCGTTCACGCCGAACCAGTACACGCCCGCCGCGCCCTGGCGACGTCCCCGATCGCGCCGTGGCGACCCGCGGTCGCCCCCTCCGTGAACGGACGGACCCTCGCGATTAGCCTCGATGAGTGGCCCGTCAGCGGCGAGAACCGAGCGGTTGTCACAGTGAACCCGCGCGCGCCGCACGGTGTGCGATGCTTCGCGGCGGCATGCCGGGACGTTTCCTCACCGAGGATGAACGCACACGACTGTCGCGTTTCCCCGACGAGTTGCTCGAGGTCGACCTCGCGGTGCACTACAGGCTGACGCTCGATGACCTCGCGCTCATTCGACGAAGGCGCGGCGACGCGAACCGCCTCGGCTTCGCGCTCCAGCTGTGCACGTTGCGCTTCCTTGGCTTCATGCCCGATGACTTCACCGTACCGCCAGCGTCGGTCGCGGCGTTCCTCGCGCGCCAGCTCGACGTGAGCCCGCTTGCCCTCGATGAGTATGCCCATCGCGAGCAAACGCGTAGCGACCATCTCACCGAGGCCATGCAGGCGCTCGGCTTCCGGTGGCCTGGTCTCGACGACCTGGCACACCTCGGAGCGTGGCTGATCGAGCATGCGCTTGAGCATGACAGGTCGATGGTCCTCTTTCAGATGGCGGCCGAGCACCTGCGATCGCTCAAGCTTGTACGTCCCGGCGTGTCGGTGCTCGAGCGCATGGTCGCAAGCGCACGCGACCAAGCAGACAGCGAAACGCACCGCCGGATCGCGCCAGTGCTCACCGATGAGTTGACGGCTTCACCTCGACGCGTTACTCGTGCCCGACGAGGCGCTGAAACGGACACCTCTCGCCTGGCTGCGAACACCGGCCACGTCGACGACACCCGACGCGATTCGCGTGGAGCTTCGCAAGCTCGAGTTCGTGCGCAACCTCGGCGCTCATCGCTGGGATCTGTCAGCCCTGAACCGCGCATGCGCGGCCGAGCTCGAGCGCCGGATCGCGTCGCTTGACCGTACCGTCGCCGCCGGCGCCCAGGTACGCGTCGAGGACGGCGAGCTCGTGATCTCGCCGCTCGATGCCGAGGAGCTGCCCGACGACGTGAAGCAACTGCAAGCGCTCGTCGCTGAACGTCTGCCCAAGGTCGAGCTGGCCGACCTGCTGATCGAGGTGGATGGCTGGTGCGGCTTCTCGCAGCACTTCACGCATGCGGGTAGTTCATCGTCGAGAACGCCGAACCTGCTCACGCACCTATACGCCTCGCTGCTGGCGCAGGCTTGCAACTTCGGCCTGACGACGATGGCCGACGTCTCCGATCTCTCGTACGCGCAGCTTGCATGGACCACCGAGTGGTACATCCGCGAAGACACGCTCAAGGCGGCGATGACGGCGCTGGTGAACTACCAGCACCATCTACCGCTCGAGGCGAAGCAGCAACTTGTCGTCCATCGGTCTCCGACCGCGGAGACGACAAACTTGCCCGCGACGCCAACTCCGAGCATCGTGTGCTCACAGCCGGCGTCCATCGGCTGAGGGTCTCGGGCGGATACCCGGGACCCTCGTTCTTTTGGGCGTCACCGGCGACGGTGGGTACCAGATCCACCGGATCAACGGGCCCTGTGCAGCGCTCGACGAGCAACTGCGCCAGGCGCCGCCACGTCAACCTACCCGCTGCCCTCGAAGTGCTGCACGCGCGGACACGGCGGGCATCTGCAGCCGCGACACGCCAGCGCTTGGACATCGGTGAGCGATGGCTCTCTCCGGAGCGCCGAACGGACGACCCTCGAGACCGCGAACGCAGGCCTGCCGATCGAAGCCGCGACGATCCCGCCGATCGATCTCAACCGTCAGAACGACGCGGGATCAGGCTGCCATCAACAACGAGCCGGCCGGCCATTCGGATCCTGGTCGGGACCGGATACCGTGCGGCCATGCTCACACCGCGATCCTGGATGCTGCTCGCCGTGTTCGTTCCCCTCTTCGCCCGCGCGCAGCCGGCTCCGCCGGGCGACATCGACCCCGAGCTGGCTCGCCTGCTCGCCACGGCTCCCGCGATCGACAACCACGCGCACCCCGTGCTGCCGCCGCCGAACCTCGCCAGCGATCGCGGTTTCGACGCGCTCCCGGTCGACAGCATGGAGCCGCAGACCGATCCGGTCGCCTGGCGCCCCGACAACCCGCAGCTGTCCGACGCCTGGAAGGCGCTGTGGCACTTCACCGAGGCGCCGCCGCTGTCGCCCGAGGCCATGAAGCGCCTCGGCGCCGCCCGCGACAAGATCCGCGCGCAGCAGGGCGAGCGCTACGATCAGTGGGTCCTCGATCAGGCCCACATCGCCACGATGCTGGGCAACCGGGTCGCGATGGGGCCGGGCGTGGCACCGCCGCGATTCCGCTGGGTCCCGTACATCGACGCGCTGGTGTTCCCGCTCGACAACTCCGGCCTCGCCGCGGCGACTCCCGATCGCGCCCAGTTCTTCCCGCTCGAGGACAAGCTGCGCGCCCAGTACCTGCAATCGGTGCACCTGCAGGCCCCGCCGGCCACGCTCGATGCCTACCTGACCCAGGTCGTCACGCCGATCCTCGAGCGCCACCAGCGCGAGGGCGCGGTCGCCGAGAAGTTCGAGATCGCCTACCTGCGCGGCTTCGACTTCTCGGATCCGCCCCGCGAGACCGCCGCGCGCGTCTACGCCGCCTGGCACAACCGCGCGCACCCCGATCTCGGCGACTACAAGGTCCTGCAGGACTTCCTGTTCCGCTACATCGCCGCCGAGTGCGGCCGGCTGCACATGGCCGTCCACCTGCACAGCATGAGCGGCGCCGGCGGCTACTTCGGGATCGCCGCCGGCAACCCGCTGCTGCTCGAGCCGCTGTTCAACGCGTCCAGGCTGCGGTCGACGAAGTTCGTGCTCCTGCACGGAGGCTGGCCGTTCGTCCACGAGGTCGGCGCGCTGCTCCAGAAGCCCAACGTGTGGCTCGACCTGTCGCAGCAGTCGCTCGTCATCCCGCCGCGCACGCTCGCCGGCTGGCTGCGCGAGTGGCTCGAGATCTTCCCCGACAAGGTGCTGTTCGCGACCGACGGCTATCCGTTCAGCGACGCGCTCGGCTGGGAAGAAGCCGCGTTCCTCGCCAGCCGCAACATCCGCCAGGCGCTCGGCATCGCGCTCACCGGCATGCTGCGCGACCGCGAGATCAGCCGCGAGCGCGCCACCGCGATCGCCCGCGGCGTGCTCCACGACAACGCCGCCCAGCTCTACAGTATCCCATGAGCTCCTCCGGACCGCCGGTCTCGTGGCAGGCTGTCACGCTCTGAGCACACCCGGTCACTGCGCCAGCAGGCGCTCGATGTCGGCGCGGATCGCGGTGATGTCGTCGCCCTGGGGGGCGATCAG
>VBLP01000607.1 GCA_005887925.1 Deltaproteobacteria bacterium
CGGGCGGAAGCGCGCCGAAGAAATACTTGCGTGGCACCGGCCAGCCGCGGTCATCGGCCCAGCGCGTCGCGAGCACGTAAGGATACAGCGCGGTATCCGCGAACTCCTCCCATAGCCACGCTTCGGCCGTCGCGCGCGCATCGAGCGATCGGGTTAGCGCTCCCGGCTGGAGCGCTTCAATGCGCCGAAGGATGCGCGTCGAGTCGGCGACCTTCTCGTCCCCGAATTCCACCACCGGGAGCTGGCCCGTTGGATTGAGCTCCTTGAGCTTTGTCATGCGCACGTACGCGTGCTCGTACGGCAAGGCCGCGAGCTGAAGCGCTCGCGCGACTTCGAGGACAAACGGCGAGAACGAGTTCCAGCCATCGAGGCCGGTCTTGGCCGGAAAATCGTGAAGCGTGATGCGCGGCGAGGTCATGCGCGCACGATACTGTCGATGCGGCATCCCTCGCCAGTTGCGGTGGCCGCGCATTCGTACCGGGCCCCTGCATGGTCCAGAAGCTGCCGAGCTGGGACGCGTACGTTCTGCCACCGAGGGCTTGGCCGGCCTCATCGACCTGCGCCCGGGACGTGAACGAGGCGCGCTCGTGCTCGCGGTGGTACTGCTCGCGCGGCTCGGCGAGGCGCGTCGCGGGGATCGCGCTAGCATACCGGGCACGAAGAAGCCGGTCTTTCTGGTCATCGCCGTCGTGCGTGCGCAGCTCGCCGAGTAGACCGGCCGGCGCCGTGCGCACGAGCCACCGGCGATGGCCCGATCGGCGCCGGATCGGGGACAATAGGCAATGCTCGAGACACCGCCAAGGTTCAGTGTCAGCCACGCCAACCGCAGCGCGTTTCACCGCGATGGCTTGCGTCCGTTCTACGAGTATCGCGACCTCGGGATCGAGGCCGTGACCTCCGGCCGGTTCCACGCGCACGTCATCCGGCCCAACCCGGACAATCCCGGACAGGCTGGTCGTCACCGGCACGCGCTCGAATTCCAGATCGTCTACGTGCTGAAGGGCTGGGTGGTGTTCGACTACGAGGGCGTCGGCCACACGCGACTGGAGGCGGGCGACTGCGTCCATCAGCCGTCGGGTATCGTTCACGCCGAGATCGAGCACTCCGACGATCTCGAGATGCTGGAGATCACCTCGCCGGCCCGCTTTCAGACGGAAGCGGTCGAGCCAGGATAATCGTCAGGGGCTGGTCGTCGGTTCCGGGCAGCCGCCCGACTCCATGCGAATCGCTGTACATGTGGACGTGGTCTCGCGCGTCAAGATCGGCCTCAGCACCTGCGAGCGTACGAGATGGAGAGTGGAGACGATTCCGAACTTCCGGAGTGCGTCGCCGGTGCCGCGATGGCGGCCCCGGCTCCCGGCTCGCCGCCAACATCGGATGGCACGCCGTCAGGGCTGATCTCGTGCTCGGCACAGAAGCCGGGCCAGCCCGCGCCGCGCGAGCTCTACTGCTCGCCGCTGTTCCGCCGATCGCTGTCGTACGCCGAGCCGCGCTGCGAGTGCGTCTCGGCGGGTTGGTCCGCTACGAGCGTGCAGCTGTGGAACGCTGGATCGCAGCAGGTGGAGATCGTAAGGGCGCTGCAGCTCGCAGTGCTGAGCAGTTTGGTAGTCGCAGCCTCGCGCCGACACTGCCAAGGCGATGATCCCCGGAGATCCGCATCGCCTGCGTCCTAGGCGCGTCCTAGGACAGGCCCGACCTTCTAACTCCGTGGAGGATAAGGGGATCGAACCCTTGACCCCCGGCTTGCAAAGCCGATGCTCTCCCGCTGAGCTAATCCCCCGGTCGGACTCTGGTAGCGCGAGTGGGGGCGGCGCGTCAAGACGACGGCGGAGATCCGGCGCGTCGCTTCCTGCGGCAGCTGGCGAAGCGCATGCGGCTGCGACGCCCGATCACGGCTTCGGCGGTTCGATCGGGCCGCCGTTGGCCTCGTCGAGGACGATGTCGACGAGGTCTTCCTGGGGGCGCTGGAGGGGATGCGCCGGCTCCTTCTTGGGGAACAGCGGCGGCGGGTACATGGCGCGGGCGTTGGCGGAGGCCTGGCCCCAGATCAGGAACATGATGCTCCAGGTGGTGGGCATCCAGAACAGGATCTCGGGGTAGATCATGAGGAAGCCGCAGACGTAGCCGATGGTCATGAGGACCATCAGGATGACGCTGATGGTGCGGCTCTTGGTCATGCCGACCTTGGGCATGGGGAGGCGCGAGGCCATGAGGTAGCCGAGGACGGCGACGGCGATGGGGAAGTAGAGCCAGACGGCGGTCGGGGTGTGGAACGATTCGCCGAACACCTTGGCGCCGCCGAAGCTGGGGATGGACGGATCGTACTTGAGGAAGATGAGGAGCCAGCCGGAGAGCAGGCCGCCGGCGAGGGTGGTGGGGAAGCCGAAGAAGATCTTGGTGGGGATCTGGTCGTCGGAGAGGACGTTGTAGCGGGCGAGGCGGAACACGGCGCACAGCATGTAGCCGGCGCACGCGATGAAGAGGAGGGTGTGGGCGAAGCCGCGGTCGTGGTACGGCAGGTCGGTGCGGCTGGAGAGATAGGTGAGGATGAGGAACGCGGGGGCGATGCCGAAGTTGAGCGAGTCGGCGAACGAGTCGAGCTGCATGCCGAGCTCGCTGGTGCCCTTGACGGCGCGCGCGACGAGGCCGTCGAGGCGATCGGTGAGGACGGCGTAGACGATCATCCACGCGGCGAGGGAGTAGTCCTGGGTGTGGGTCAACCACAAAGAGACCAGGCCGAAGATCATCGACGACAGGGTGATGAGGTTCGGCGCGAGGTAGCGGAAGAAGCGGGAGGATGCCATCAGGACCGCCGTTTGCTGGCGTGATCCATGAGCCGGGCGTAAAGGCGGGGGCCGAGGCTCTCGGTCATCATGGTTTCGACCATCCGCGCGATCTCGGCCTGCGGGTCGCCTTCGCGGTACACGAACTTGATCGCCATCCCGGGCTCCTCGTCGGCCGCGTCGTCGATGATACGCTGGACCTCACCGTGGATCGTGAGCGGGGCTTCGTGCCCCGGCACGAACAGCTTGAACAGGAATTCGGTGCCCACCGGGAGCGGTCTGGTTGTCTTGATGAAGGTGCCACCGCGCGAGATGTTCTTGGTGTAGTCGGCAAAGAATGTGTTGAGCCGCTTGTACTCGACCTTGAGCTCGATCGGACTGCGAACGTCGATGCGGCGCTCGCGCTCGGGGTCGTCGGCCACGCCCGACCATACCAGGAACGCGCGATGAACGTGGGTCCGGTGCGCACGGCGATCCGTCGGATGGTGGGGCGATGGCGGCTGCGGATCTGGGTGGCGCTGGCGGCGGTGATGGGGATCGGGCTGGGATGGGTGCCGCTGTTCGGCGTGCTCGGGTTCGAGCTGGCGACGGCGATGGCGCTGTTCGCGGCGGTGATGGGGTTGGATCTGGGCAGCGCATTCGCGCGCGAGCTGCAGCGGCTGCCGGAGGGCGGGATCGAGCGCACGTACGCGGGGCGGCTGATGGCAACGGCGACGGCGGCGGCGGCGGGGCTCGCGGTGGCGGTGACGATGCTGCCGGCGGTGATCGCGGCGGTGCGCGGGATCTGGCAGCCGACGTGCGACTGGGGGTTCGGCGTCGCGGCGTATGCGGTGATGCCGGTGGCGACGGCGGCGCTGGCCGGCGCGGTGGGGCACGCGCTGGGCGTGGTGTGTGGGCCGCGGCGGTTCGTCGGCGCGGCGGTGGCGCAGCTGCCGGCGGTGGCGGTGGTGCTGGCCGCCCTGTGGCGGTTCTACAGCGAGCCGCCGGTGTTCAGCTACAACGCGATCCTGGGCTACTTCCCGGGCAACCTCTACGACGAGAACATCCGGCTGGGCTGGCCGCTCTTGTGGTCGCGGCTGGAAGAGTGCGGCTGGGGGCTGGCGCTGGCGGCGCTGGTGGCGGTCCGGCTCGACGTGCCGCGCCACCGGGTGGGCTGGCGGATGGCGCAGCCGGCGGGGCGGCGGCTGGGCGCGCTGGCGATCGCGGCGGGGTGTGCGGCGGCGGCGGCGACGCTGCATGGCTTCGGCGGCGCGCTGGGGTATGCGGTCGGCGCCGACGACATCGCGGCGGTGCTCGACGGCCGCGTCGAGACGGAGCACTTCGTCATCCACTACGCGCATACCAAGGACATCGACGCCGAGATCGCGGCGATCGCGGAGGACCACGAGTTCCGCTACGCGCAGGTGGTGGCGGAGATCGGCGCGGCGCCGGAGGGCAAGCTGCGCTCGTTCTACTTCGCGGATCGCGAGCAGAAGGCGCGCTGGCTCGGGCCGCGCGACGTCGAGATGGCCAAGCCGTGGCGGCGCGAGATCTACCTCGAGCACCGCGGGTTCCCGCACGGCTCGCTGCGCCACGAGATCGCGCACGTGGTGGCGAGCGCGTTCGGCGATCCGGTGTTCGGGGTGGCGGCGCGCCATGGCGTGTTCGCGAACCCGGGGTTGATCGAGGGGCTCGCGGTGGCGCTGGACTGGCCGGGCGGCTACGACCGGCCGACGCCGCACGAGGCGGTGCGCGCGATGACGGACATGGGGGTCGAGCCGTCGATCGGCCAGCTGCTGTCACTGGAGTTCTTCTCGGTGTCGTCGGCGCGGGGCTACACGACGGCGGGGTCGTTCCTGCGGTTCCTGCTCGACCGCTACGGGCCGGCGAAGCTGCGCGCGCTGTACGGCGGAGGCGGCGACTTTGCGGCGGCGTACGGGATGCCGCTCGCGGTGCTCGAGGGCGAGTGGCGGCGGATGATCGGCGCGATCGAGCTGCCGCCGGGGGCGAGCGAGGCGCAGCGCGAGCGGTTCCGCGGCGGCAGCGTGTTCGCGCGGCCGTGCCCGCATGCGATCGCGGCGCTGCGCGAGCGCACGGCGGAGGCGCTGGCGGGCGGCGACCGCGCGACGGCGGTGGCGCTGCTCCGCGAGATCTGCCGCGATGCACCGGGCGAGCCGCGCTACCGGATGGACCTGGGCGACCTGCTGAGCGGGGTGGGTCCGATGGAGCGCCGCGAGGCGGCGGCGATCTGGATGGGGCTCGCGGGCGACGCGGTGCACGTGACGTCGTCGCTGCGGGTCGAGGCGCTCGATCGGCTGGCCCGCGAGGCGGCGCTGCGCGGCGAGCGCGCGGCGGTCGAGGGCTGGATCGGCCTGGCGGCGACCCTGCCGGTCGACGGCAACGAGCGGCGCCAGCTCGACGCCGAGCAGCTGGCGCTGGCGCACCAGGGGCCGGCGGCGACGCCGCTCTACGCGTACTTCTTCCTGCCGGGGCCGATCGACAACGCGATGCTCGCGGCGTGGGCGGCGGCGGTCGAGCCGGAGCTGGGATTCGCGCACTACCTGCTGGGGCTGCAGCGCCAGCCCCAGGGCCGGTGGGCCGAGGCCGCGGCCGAGCTCGATCGCGCGCTCGCGCTGGGGCTGCCCGGCGCGCTGTTCGTGCGCAACGCGGCCCGCCGGCTCGCGATCGCGGCGTACCGCAGCCACGATCGCGCGGCGCTCGACCACGCCGTGGCGATCCTGTCGGGCGGCGGCATGGCGACGCCCGATCACCTGCTGGCGAAGGACTGGCAGGAGCGCCTGGCGTTCGACGCGAAGCGATAGCCGCGGCGAGCCGGCGCGATCGATCAGTGCGTCTTCGGCGCGACCGGCTTGGCGTCGGCCGGCAGCGGCGACACGTAGGGCTTGCCCTTGGTCTGCACCGCGAACTCCTCGCGCGCGGCCTTGACGGCGGCGGGGTCGGCGAGGAGATCGACGGCGCCGGCGGCGAGGACCTTGGCGGCGACGGCCATGCCCTTGTAACCGACGGGGTGCGCCGCGCACGCGGTCTGCGCCCAGTGGTGCGCCGCGGTGCCGAGCGGCCGCGTGGCGGTGTTGAGCTCGGCGAGCGGCACGACCGCGCTGACCTCGCCGATGTCCGACGACGCGGTGCCGCCGTTCTTCTGGGCGAACGGCATCACGGCGCTCGCCATGCCGGCCTCCTCGAAGCCGAGCTCCTTCTGCATCGCCTTCGCGAAGCGCTGGTCGGTGTCGTCGAAGCGCGGCGGACCGACGCGGTCGAGCTCCTTCTGGAGGACGGTGTTGAGCACGTCGTTGGGCACCGGCTCGCGGGTCTGGAACGTGAGCGTCACCCGGGCCTTGGTCTCGGTGCCGAGCGCGGCGCCGTCGGCGGCCTTCCGCAGGCGCTCGAGCATCTCGTTGACGCTGTCGACGCTGACGTCGCGCACCCAGTACTCGCCCATCGCGTGATCGGGGATGATGTTGGGGGCCATGCCGCCGTCGCGGATCGCGCGGTGCATGCGCGCGGTGGGCTTGATGTGCTCGCGCATCAGCGCGACGGCGTGATCGAACAGGGTCAGCGCATCGAGCGCGGAGCGGCCGAGCCACGGCGACGCGGCGGCGTGCGCGGAGCGGCCGAGGAACTCGACGTTGATCGCGGCGACGGCGAGCCGCGTCCGGTTGGTGACGCGGTTCTGGTCGTCGGGGTGCCAGGCGAGCACGGCCTCGGTGTTCTTGAACGCGCCGCCGCGGATCATGAAGGTCTTGCCGAACAGGATCTCCTCGGCCGGCGTGCCGAACAGCTGGATGGTGCCGGGCAGCTTCTTGGCCACGCGCTCGCGGTTGGCGGCGATCGCCGCGGCGACGCTGGCGGTGCCGAGCAGGTTGTGGCCGCAGCCGTGGCCGGGCGCACCGTCGGTGACGGCCTGCTTCCTGGACTGGCCGGCGGCCTGCGACAGGCCGGGCAGCGCGTCGTACTCGGCGAGCAGCGCGATCACCGGGGCGCCCGAGACGGCGGTCGCGACGAAGGCGGTGGCCTCGCCGCCGACGCCCTTGGTGACCTGAAAGCCCTCCTTCTGCAGGATGTCGATCAGCGCGGCCGACGAGCGGTTCTCGCCGAGGCCGAGCTCGGGCGTGTCCCAGATCTGCTTGGCGACCTTCTCCCAGCGCTCGCGGGTCTGGTCGAGGTACGTGTCGGTCGGGCGCGCGTCCGCCCGTGCGAGCGACGCGAAGGCGCCGGCGATGCAGACGGCGCCGATCGCGCAGATTGCCAGTTGCTTTGGTGATGACATGTGAGCCTCCCGGGCGCGGCGAAGGTAACGCCGGCCGGCACCGCGTGCCAGCTCGGTGCACGCGCTCGTGGACCATCGGCCGTCATCGGCGCAGCGGCACCGGCCGGCGGATCCGCCGGCTACGAGCAACCGGCCGAGGACTGGATCCGCTGGAACGTCGAGGACCTGCCGCCGCCCGACGGCCCCTGCCGGGGCACGTGGACGCGCACCGCCGGCGCGGCCGTGGGAAGCGGCCGAGGCGCGATCCGACACGGCGATCGCGGCGTGATGTAGAGTCCGGCCGTGCGCTTCGCACATCGGATCGAACGCAGGGTCGAGGCGCCGCCGTGACCGCCGCGCCCGAGATCGTCCGCCTGGATGCGCGCCGGCTGTCCGAGGCGATCCACGCGCGCACGGTGTCGTGCGTCGAGGTCATGACCGCCTACCTCGATCACATCGAGCGCC
The DNA here is from genome assembly GCA_005887925.1 of Deltaproteobacteria bacterium. Classification (GTDB taxonomy): domain Bacteria; phylum Myxococcota_A; class Polyangia; order Haliangiales; family Haliangiaceae; genus JABFXX01. Next base: position 7,495 of record VBLP01000607.1, read on the forward strand.
TGAACCCGCAGGTCAACGCGCTGGTCTCGCTCGAGCCGCGCGACGCGCTGCTGCGCCAGGCGCGCGAGCGCGACGAGGCGCTGGGCCGCGGCGAGTCGGCCGGCTGGCTGCACGGCATCCCGCAGGCGGTCAAGGACCTCCTGCCGACGCGCGGCATCCGTACCACGTGGGGCTCGCGGCTGTTCGCGCAGTTCGTCCCCGACGCCGACGCGATCGCGGTCGAGCGGCTGCGGCGCGCCGGCGCGATCCTGATCGGCAAGACCAACGTCCCCGAGTTCGGCCTGGGCTCGCAGACCTACAACGACGTGTTCGGCACCACGCGCAACGCGTACGACCCGGCGCGCACCGCCGGCGGCAGCAGCGGCGGTGCCGCCGTCGCCCTCGCGCTTCGCATGCTGCCGGTGGCCGACGGCAGCGATCACGCCGGCTCGCTGCGCAACCCGGCCGCGTTCAACAACGTGCTCGGCTTCCGCACCACGTTCGGCTGCGTCCCCGCCGGCGATCTCGACGCGTTCCTCCCGGCGCTCGGCGTGATCGGCCCGATGGCGCGGACCGCGACCGACCTGGCGCTCTTGCTCTCGGTGCTCGCCGGCTACGATCCGCGCGCGCCGCTGTCGAGCCGTGACAGCCCCGCCCGGTTCACCGCGCCGCTCGGCCGCGACTTCGCCGGCACGCGGATCGGCTGGCTCGGCGACCTCGGCGGCCACCTGCCGTTCGAGCCGGGCGTGCTCGACGTCGCCCGCACCGCGCTCGGTGCGCTCGAGACCCTCGGCTGCGTCGTCGACGAGGTCCGGCTCGATCATGCGATGGAGCGCGTGTGGCAGAGCTGGCTGGTGCTGCGCGCCTACCAGGTCGGCTCGGTGCTCAAGCCGCACCACGCCGATCCCGCCAGGCGCGCGCTGCTCAAGCCCGAGGTGCAGTGGGAGATCGAGCGCGGCGCCCGGCTCGGCGCCTACGAGCTCGCCGACGCGTCGGCCGAGCGCACCGTCTGGTACCACGTCGTGCGCCGGCTGTTCGACCGCCACGACTACCTGGTCGCGCCGTCGGCGCAGGTGTTTCCGTTCGACGCCGAGGTGCACTGGCCGCGCCGCATCGCCGATCGCGACATGGACACCTACCACCGCTGGATGGAGGTCGTCGTGCCGATCACCATGGCCGGCGGCCCGGCGCTCAACGTGCCCGCGGGCTTCAACGCCGCGGGGCTGCCGATGGGCGTCCAGCTGATCGGCCGCCCGCACGACGAGCTCGGCTGCCTGCAGCTCGCCCACGCGTACGAGCAGGCGACCGGATGGGTCGCCCGGCATCCACCGCCGCTCGCCGGGCTGACCTGAGCCGGCCCCCATCACGCCGACGCCGATGCCGGCGGCGCTCACACCGTGTCACGGCGTGTGGCCGCGCAAGCCCGGAATCTCCTCGAGGAACGGCAGCGGAACCCCCAGCTCGTCGGACAGCAGCGTCAGGACGCGCAGCGTGATGCCGAAGATCACGCCCTGGGGGATCCGGATCGCCGGGTACACCAGCATCTCGCCGTCGTGGAGCACGTTGTGCGTGGCGCTGCCGAGGTCCCACAGCGTCGCGATCGGCAGCCAGAACGCGAGATCGATCTCGGGCCCCGCCTGCAGCGGCGGCAACTCCTCGCCGATGCAGCACGCAAACGCGTCGAGCAGGAGCAGCCGCTCGCGCCCGGCGAGCCGGATGTGGAGCTGCGGTAGCGCGGTCAGCTCGGCCTCGGCCGGCACGACCAGCCCGACCTCCTCGTGCAGCTCGCGCAGCGCGGTCGCCGCGGCGATCTCGTCGCCCTTACGGCCGCCCCCCGGCAGCGCGATGTGCTCCGACCACGGATCGCTCGGCCAGCGGGCGCGACGGATCAGGCAGATGCTCGGCGCGCGCGGCGGGCCGGCGACGACGATGCACACCGACGCATGCGCCGGCGGGCCTGGCAACCCATCGCGCGGCGGTGTCTGCCTGAGCGACGCTCGAAGCACATCGATCGCGGTCATGCCGCAAGCTTGCAACAAAGCCATCGGCAACGCGAAGCGGCCGTGTCGGCCGCAGGGCGAGCCTACATGCCGCTGAGGAACAGCCAGCGGTGGCCGTCCCACTCGAGGACGAGCTGGTTCTGATCGCGCTTGTCGGGGCGGATCGGCCGGCCGATCGGGTTGGCGATGGTGAAGCTGGCGTCGATCAGGACGTCGACCGCGGCGCGGCAGCCGGGCTTGAGCTCGGTGCACTGCTGGTGGATGGCCACGTAGCGGATCGAGTAGCGGATGTCGCTGGCCTTCTGGAGCCGGGTCAAGAGGACTTTGCGCAGGCCCTCGATGCCGTAGTCGTCGCTGCCGGACGGCGTGCCGCTGTCCTCCCAGTACTGCTTGTGCGCCATGAGCATCAGGGCGTCGGCGTCGCGGCGCTCGACCGCCAGGCGGTACTCCTCGCACGCATCGAGGACGGACCGGTTGGCCGGCGAGAACGGGATGCGCGTCCCGGGAACGTAGGCGACCTGGTGTGCGCAAGCACCCAGGGAAATCGCCGCGATGAGCAACAGCCCCTTCATGGTCGGCACCGAGGATTGCAGGAGGTACGCCAGGCGCCGGCACGCTACAACAGCGAGCTAAGTTCGCCAAGCGCTGGGCCGCGCCACGTGTCGCAGCGCGCCAGAAAGGCACGAAAGTCCTTGTCGGGGTTGTCTACCTTTGCCAAATAGACATCGGTGATCCGGGTGATGGTGAACCGGACGGCAGCGGCGGGCACCTCGATCAGAACGGCTTCACGGTCGGCGTCGGTCAGCGGGCGGACCTGCCGGTAGCCGGCCAGGAGCGCGGCCGCGGCGTCGCGGCGCAGATCGCCGTCCCAGCACCAGTCGTTGACGCACACGGCGAGGTCGTAGGCAAAGCTGCCGCCCGAGGCCTGCTCGAAGTCGAGGATCGCCACGAGGCGGCCGGCGTCCCAGAGGACGTTGTCGCGAAACAGGTCGCCATGGATGAGGCCGTGGCTCGCGCGCGCGCGCACGGCGGCGGCGCCGGCGGCGGCGGCCAGGCCCTCGCCGATGACCCGGACGGCGTGACCGAGGGCGGGATCGCCGGTGCCGGCGAACCGGGCATAGCGGGCGACGAGGTGGTCGTGATCGTAGATGCTGCGGCGGCGCCACGCGGCCGGAAGGCCGAGGCCGACCACGTGCAGCTGCGCGAGCGCGGCGCCGAACTGCGCGGCGGCGTCGGCGGTGACCTCGGTGGGGCCGAGGTGGCGGCCGGCGCGCCACGGGAACACGCTGACCCACTTGTCCGTGCCGGGCAGCTGGGCATAGGGCCGGCCATCGTGGGCGACGACCGGCGGCGGCGTGGCGACGCCACCGTCGGCGAGTGCCGCGACCAGCTGCGCCTCCCAGGCGACGTCGGCCTCGGACTTGCCCTCGTTGATCCGCAGGAACCACCGGCCGCGATCGGTCGCGACGGCGAAGTTCGAGTTGATCGTGCCGGCGGCGATCGGCTGGGCGCCGCGGATCGCGCCGAGGCCGAACGCGCGGGCGATGTCGGCGAGCTCTCCGTCGCCTGGCCGCGTGAACAGCGCCACGCCTGCAACGTATCAGGAGCGGCGGCGTTGCGGTACGTTCGCGCGGTGGATGGTCGCAAGGCGCAGCTCGTGCAGCGCCACCTCGAGATCGCGCGCCGGGCGGCCGCGTTGATCCATCCGCGGGTCCGCGACCACGTCGCGCTCGAGGACCTGGTCGCGCTGGCCAACGCCGGGCTGGCCGAGGCCGCCGAGCGCTTCGATCCGGAGCGCGGCGCGTCGTTCGCGACGTTCGCCTGGTACCGCGTGCAGGGCGCGATCCTCGACGGGCTGCGCGCCCAGGCCCAGCTGCCGCGCCGGACCTGGGCCCGGCTGGTCGCGCTGCGCGCGGCGAGCGAGTACCTCGAGCACTGCGGCGAGCGCGCGCCGGGCGACGCCGCCGCGCCGGACGACGCGGCGCTGCCGGCGGTGGCGCGCGCGATGTCCGCGATCCGGACGATGTACGTGCTGTCGCTCGAGGCGCTGCGCGACCTCGGCTTCGATGCCGCCGGCGAGGCGCCGGCGCTGCCCGACGGCATCGACCGCGCCCGCGCGGCGGCCCGGCTGCGCGAGGCGGTCGCGCAGCTACCCGACAAGGAGCGCGCGGTCGTGACCAAGCACTACTTCGAGGGCAAGACGCTGCTCGAGGCCGGCGCCGAGCTCGGGATGTCCAAGTCGTGGGCGAGCCGGATGCACGCACAGGCGATCGAGCGGCTGCGCGCGCTGTTCGACGACGGGTGAGCCGAGACGCGCCGCTCAGCCGGCCTGGGTCGCCGCCGCCAGCGAGGCCAGCGTGCCGTCGGCCTGGTAGCGATCGAACAGCCGGCCCCAGTGCGTGGCCGTGCGCCAGTGCTCGAACACGCGGCGATCGCGCAGCGGCCAGCGGTAGTAGTCGTGATAGGCCTCCGAGCCCAGCACGAACAGGTTGACCAGCGGGGTCCGGAAGAACAGGTTCTGGAACCGCTTGAGCGGTCCGAACCACATCACGTCGCCGACCAGCGAGGCACCGTTGTCGCCGACCGAGAACCCCCAGCGCTGATCGGCGAGCGCGGCATCGCCGGCGATGTCGATCGCCTCGCGCCGCGCATTGCCCAGGCCGGCCTCGTCGGCGAGCCGCAGGAACGGGATGGTCAGCGGGTCGAACCCCATCATCGACGCCGCGACCGCATCGATCGCGACCTGATCGGCGGAGGCGAGCATGACGTCCTTGATCACCGGCCGCATCGTGCGCGGCCCCGGGCCGTCGCCCGCGGTCGTGCCGTCCATCACCGCGAACAGCCCGGCGTGGATCTCCTGCTGGATCGCCAGCAGATCGACCAGCGTCTCGTGGATCCAGCTGTGCGTGTAGTGCCGCCGCGTGTTGAGCAGCCCGCCGAACGCATTCTTCATCGCGCCGGTGGTGGTTGTATAGATGTGCGTTTTTAACGATGGCAAGTGGACGATGTTCGCGCCGTGGAACGCGTCCGGAATCTGGATCCCTTCCGGATAGATCTGATCGAGGACGTTCAGCTTGGCGCGCGGCCGGTACACCGACCAGGTCATGTCCTCGGGCTTGAAGTTGTAGCGGAACGCGTCGGTCACCACGGTCTTGTTCTGGACGCACACCAGGTCGGAGAAGCCGCGCGCCCGGAGGCTGCGCACGGTGCCCTCGAGCTGCCAGGGCGTGGTGTTGGCGCCCGGGAACGGGAAGTGCCACGAGATGTTGTCCTTGAGGATCGTGGTCGCGCCGGCGGCGAACACGCGCTCGACCTCGGCGAGCGCGTACAGCCGATCGATGTCATCGAGGATGTGATCGGGGCGGACCCGCAGAACGGCGACCTTGGAACGAGCCATCGCGCGGATCCTGACATGCGCGGCGCGGACTACCTAGGCCGGAGCCGCATCGGGCGGCGGCCGAGGTCCGAGGCGTCAGCAGTGGCCGGCGAGCAGTGCGAGCAGGATCACGAGCGCGCCCAGCGCGGCGGCGACCCGCACGACGATGCGGCGCTGGCGCGCGAACAGCTCGGGATCGATCGCGGGCAGCTCGACGATCGACCACGGCCGCGCGGGCCGCTCGGAGGGCGCGCGCCCCGACTGCCAGGGCGGCGCCGAGAACGGGGTCGACCGAGGCCGGCCGGCGCCGAGGATGGGCGGGAGGCCGAGCGGCGGCGACGCCGAGAATGGCCGGCCCGGGGGCGAGCCATCGGGCAGCCCAGCGAGCGGCGCACCCGCGGGCCCGGCGGGGCCGATCAGGGTGCTCGTCGCGGCCGGTCCGGCGCCCGGGCCCAGCAGCGTCGGCATGCCCGGCGTGGTCCCCAGGTCCAGCAGCGTCGCCGCCCCCGGCGCGGTCCCCAGGTCCAGCAGCGTCGCCGCGCCCGCGGTGCCGGGGT
>VBLP01000608.1 GCA_005887925.1 Deltaproteobacteria bacterium
GAGCTGCAGCGGCAGCTCCGGCGCCTGGCCAGTGCTGAGCTTGATCTCCTTCGGCGCGTACGCCCCGGTCAGCCGCGAGACCTCACGACTCGCCGCGATCGCCGATCGCTGCAGCGCCGCCGCCGCGGTCCAGTCCTGGACCTTCGCCGCCTTCGCCGCCAGCCGCTCCGCTCGGTCCGCGATCCGCTCGTTGCGCCGGGTCTCGCCCGCGCGCACCTCCATCCCGTCGAGCTCGAGGGCGATCAGCTGCTTCGCGGCCGCGATGTCCCGCTCGGCCGTGGCCCTGGACACGCCCCACTGCGCCATGATCGCCCTGCGCGCCAGGCTGTACGTCTTGGTCCGCAGCTGGTCGGCGGCGAACACCACCCGCGCCGGATCGCGCGAGATCAGATTGCCCTTCGGGGTCTGGATCAGGGCGCCGAGCTGTCCGTGCTTGGGCATGACGTCACCGCCTCCCTGATGCCGGGATGCGTACCGGCCCGTTCAGCCGTGAGTTACGCTCGCCTACGTCGTCGAGGAACCGACCCGCGAGCTCGAGCTGCGCCAGCGCAGCCCGCTCGGCATCCTCGCGCTGGATCCGCGGCAGCAGCTGCGCCTCCGGGCTGCGAGCGGCCGCGAGCCCATCCTTCGCACGCTGTAGCCGCGCGATCGCGTCGGCCAGGTCCTGCTCGTCGAGCTGCGCGCGACTCTGTTGGCCGCGGCGAGCCTGCCCGTGGTAGCGCGTGCGGCCGTCCCCGTGCATGACCGTGCGAGCCGCGATCCGTGCCGACTTATCGACACTCGATTGGACACTTTTCCTCGGGGCGAAGCCTGCCTTGATGACGCAGGCCATGCATCGATACGTCTTCGACTTCGCCGGGCAGAACGCGCACTGTCCAGCGTGGCGACGTCGTGCTCGGAGCCTCGCCTTGTACCTCGCATCGCGCTTGCGCTGCTTCCTGAGGTGGCGGGGACAGAGCTGAGCACCTTCCGCCGGCGCGCACTTGCAGCGATGGTAGGTGCAGAGCTGTGCCACCTTCTTTTCGAGATAGAGTTCGGTCGCCGCCGTCACTGCCACCCCTCCCACGGCCGCGAGCCGCACAGCGTGCAGCTGCAGGCACCGAGCGGTACGACGTTTCGCTCAGTGAGGCGCTTGTACATTTCGAGACGCTTGACGTCTCCACGAAACTTCATCTGCGGGAGCGGATGAACAAAACCCGAGTAAACCGGCGTCTGCCGCAACAGGCCATCTGCGCACAGGTGGCGCTCGCAGAGCTTCACTGCCGCGTCGTCACCGTGTGCCAAGACCCACCGAACGAACGAGTCGGTCCAAGTGTTCCAGCGAAACCACTCGTAGTGCAAACGGTGATCGATGCAGTGAAAGTGACACCAGCGCTCGACATTCACGCCACCGTGGATCAAGCCGACGAGCTCGAGCTTCACCGGCGATTGGGCCTGGACGCCCTCGAAGCGCTTCACGATGTCACTGGCCCAACCGATCTTGAGGGCATCGGCGCCACGAAGGAAGTAGACGACCTTCACCCGCAGGGACTGCGTGAGGAAGTCGGTTCGGCGCTTCCTTGCGATGGACCGTCCACATGCGACCGGGGCTTCCGTTATCGACACTCGGCGGGACACTTCAGCGGTCGCCCTGCGACGAGACCGAAGCTCGGAGCGATTCAACGCGTCGTTCACAGCGACGCCGGATCTAGCAACGGCACGATGACCGCGCGACTTCTCTGCACAGCCGTCGCGCGTCGCCCGCAGCGCAGCCGCGTCTGCCGCTGAGCACGGAGCGCCTGGCCGGCTCTGGGTCATGCGTCGCCCCGTGCGATCCGCGCCGGCACCGCGGCCCCCGCGACCTGGGGGACGTCCGGGCAAAGGAACCGCATCCAGTCGACCAAGCCGCGTTCGACGTAGGCCTGGAGCGCCGCTCGTCCGTGCCGCGGCGCGTCCGGGTCGCGAAGCAGGCGCTCCGCGACCCGCGCCACATCGAGCGGCTCGTCCGCGCCGGCTTGCCACCACCGGGGAACCCAGTCGATCGCGTCGCTCGCGACGACCGGAACGCCCTCGGCGATCGCGTCCGCCGTGACGACGTTGAAGGTCTCGGTGTAGCTGACCTGGAACACGAGGTCGACGGTCCGGAGCAGCCGGCGGAAGCTCGGCCAGGACAACCATCCGGTGCGCGTGACCCGCAGGTTGGCGATGTTCTCGGTCATCTCCTCGAGTGCGCGCGCATCGCCGCCTTCGTTGCGACCGCTCGACAGGAGCAGCTCGACTGGAACATGGAGCCGGCGTGCCAGTTCAACCGCGGCTGCCGCCCCAGACAGGAAGTTCTTCAGCGGCCGATTCGCGCCGAACAGTCCCAGGCGCAGCGCGCCGCCCTGCCATTGCCGGTCGTGCTGGGGGAAGGTCTCGGCCAGGCAGTACAGGTTTGGCAGGCAGACCGCGTGGACGCCCCAGGCCTCGGTCGCCCAGTCCGTGAACTTGCGCGAGTTCCCGCCGACGAAGACGTTGTGGGTCGCGAGCTGCAGATCAGCTGTCTCGCGCAGGAGCCGGATCGCGTGAGGGTCGGCCGCGAGGAACCCCACGCTCGAGTGGCTCACGACGACGAAGCGGACCTCGGGGAACTCGGCGGCCATCCCCGCGAGGTCCTGGGTCGTGATCCATGGCGCAGCGAGGATGACGTGCGTCGGTCGCAGCTCGCCGCGCTGGTTGACGGCAGCGTGGGCCGTCCGGATCCGCTCGCGCAGCTTCTCGGCGCTCTGCGTCGGCCAGACCTCGGCCCAGAGGCCGTGATGCTGGAGGGTCTTTGCGCAGTAGGCGGCGCTGATGCCGAGCCCGATGTGTGACACCCCGAGGCCCATGCGGCCGTGGTAACGCCGCACCGAGAAGAGGTCGATTTCGGTCCAGGCATTGGATGGCCCGACGCCCGCGCCAGAGGTCGCTCGAACGATCGATGTGGCCGGGCGGTCCTCGACCGCCGGTGCGGGGCCGCGTGACGGCGTGCGCGCGCTGATTCGCATGCCTGCCGAGCCGACCGTGCTGGAGGTCGATCGTCCCGCGCATGCGCTCGCCAGCGCGACGACGTCGAGCGGCGCTGGAGCGCGGTGCGCCGCGAGCTCTAGGCTGTCGTCGCCGGCCCGACGTCGTGCCGGCGCCGCGATGGCGGCCCGGCTCGCCGCCTATCCGGCGCAGCTCGACGAGCCTGAGCCCGGCACGGAGGTCACGCGCGCCGACCTGCTCGAGCTCGATTGAGCTCGATGCGGGCCCCGGGCGCGCGCCGTAGATCGGGTGTCGATGGGTGTCGATCCACCGTCGACGGGCGACGAGTTGATCATCAGTGATTGCGACAGACCTATCGACACAGGCAGTGACCACCCGGGACGCCAACCCCGCCCTACTCCGTGGGAGCTGGCTTCCCCACTCACTGTACGTCCAAAACCTGCCGCTGCTGGACGTGGGCGCCGGCGGCAACAGCGGCCGCGATGTCAGCGTCCCAAGTTCCCGCCGACTGCAACTGCGCGGCGACTGAGGTCAGCGCGACCACTGAGTATCTGCCAGTCTTGCGCAGTGCGAGGTCCACTGCGATGGAATCGTCATAAACCTGGCACGCCTGATCGCCTGGGCATCGCCCTACAGACTGCTCTCCGCGATAGATCCACAGCGCGCTACGCTCGCCACCAGACAGCCGGATGTGGGCGACCTGGCCGGCCGGGGCTTGGATGTCTTCTCCAAGCAGCTTAATGCGGTCTCCAAGCTTGACCTCCAGTACGGGAGAATGGCTGGACCCGTGGAGCACAAAGTATATGACCGCAGCCGCCGCTGCGGCGAGGAGCGTCGATCCGATGGCATGCCGCGACCATGGCCAGCGCCGCGCGGAGTGATTTGCAGTCTGCATTGCGGGATTCAACGCTGCGCGAAGCGCATCAAGCATTGCGCTTGTATTCGGGAAGCGGTCATCTGGTTTCCATTGGACCGATCGCTCGAGCACTCGCCGAACCGCACGCAAGCAGTCGAGCTTACCGATCGTCCTTTCCGCGTCGCGAAACGTATCCATCGAGAGCTCTCGCCCCGCGAGACAGAAGATCGCTGTCATCCCCAATCCATACACGTCCGCTCGCACAGTGGCTTCCTGTGGCTTCTCGAGGCACTCCGGCGCCGCATACACGACGGTGCCGAGCGCTCCTGTGCGAGTGCCACCGGTCGTATCTTGCGCACCAACGAGATCGAAGTCAGTGAGCTTGGCATTGCCTTGCTCGTCAAGCAGGATGTTCGCGGGCTTGACATCGCGATGGATCATGCCCCTTGAGTGTGCAAGTGCGAGCGCTTCGCCGACGTGGAGAATAAGCGGTAATACATCATTCCGTTTCACACGTTGCGCCAGCACGGCCTCCCGCAGGTTGCCGCCGCGCACGAATTCCATGACGAAGTAGTAGAAGCCTCCGTCGTCACACTGAGGATCGAGGACTCGCACGATCGCGGGATGCAACAACTTCGCCATCGCCTGCGCTCCCCTGAAGAAGCGCTCTCGGCGCTGTGGATCGCTGGCGAGACTGGCGTGCAGCACCTTGATCGCGACACGCTGCTCCTCGGTGCGGTCATATGCCTCCCAGACGACGGCGAAGCCGCCTCGACCCACGATTGTCACAAGCAGGTAACGGCCGTCACTCAAAGCATCGCCGGCGCGGAGTTGCCCTCCCTCACGCAAATGTCTGCGGAGCTCGAGGATCTCATGATCGACCTGGTCGGTGGCGATCCCCTCGTCGCGCAGCTTGTCTCGCCGCGCCCCGGCGTCCTGGAGCCGCTTGCTCAGCGCCTCGACCTCGGCGTCGGCGTAGGCTGGGGCCGGCGGCGCCGCTGCGGACGCCTGCCCGGAGGGCATGCTCACGCCTGCGGCGCCATCGGACGAGAGAAGTCGTTCGAGCCGTAGGTGCTCACCGATGTTCTCAAGATGGCGCAACACCTCGATGGCACGTGTAAGCTGAGGCGCGCTTGCACCCGAGAACTGGGAGGGAGGGATCCGTAAGTGAAACAGTACTTCCTCGAATTGCGCAGGCAATAACCTCTCAAGCCGCGTCAGCAGCTCGTCCCGCTTCATCGGCATACCTTGGGATTCTAACGATATCACTTGGGTGCAGCCGCGTAGAGATCCCGGCGGCGGTGGAGGATGCCTAGGAATCTCGATCGCTTGCGCGATAGCTGTAGCGTGATCGTCGGCGAGGCTTGCTGAATACCTGCGATATCGGCAGCGTTGCGGGATGTCGCGAGGCGCGAAACTTCGACGTCCTTACAGGTCCG
>VBLP01000139.1 GCA_005887925.1 Deltaproteobacteria bacterium
TTCCTCGACGGGATCATGGTGTCGGCCGGCGGGTTCTCGGCGCGCGATCGCGCGAGCACCGGCGGCGCGATCGACGCCCGGCTGCGGCGCGGCACGGCCGATCACGAGGTCTCTGCCGAGGCGTGGACCTCCCTGTCGCGCGCGGCGACGCTGCGGCCGAGCGCCTCGGGCAGCTTCACGGTGCGCAAGCTGACCGCCGAGCCGGGGCCGTCGGTCAGCGCCGCGGTGGTCGCGACCGGCCCGCTGACGCCGCTCGCGCCGCTCGTCGGCGGCACCGCGTGGTACGCGGCCGGCATCGCGCCCCGGCTGGCGGCGACCAGCGTCCGCTGGCACGCAGTGCGCACGGTCGACGCCGACGGAGACGGCATCCCCGACGGCCTGCCGGGCGACGTCGCCGCGGCATCGATCGAGGACACCGAGACGCGCGAGCTCGACTACACCGTGCCGGTGATGGCCCGCGTCGGGCTCGATCGCGGCCCGCACCAGCTCGCGCTGTCGCTGATCGGCCACGACGCGCGTGACTCGCTGTTCCTCGGCAACGCGACGATGCAGGCCGCGGGCATCGACCGGCGGACCGCGACCGGCGACGCGATCGCCACGTGGCGCGGCAGCTGGCCCGACGTCCGCGCGCGGCTCCAGCTGAGCTGGCACCGCGGCTCGCAGGTCGAGTCGGCGCGCGACCCCGCGGCGGCGGACATCCCGCAGCTCCTGTCCGCGTACGTTCCGATCATGCTGCCCGAGGACCCGGCGCTGGCCGCGGCGTGTGATGACACCTCGCCGCTCGNNNCGGCGGCGCGGGCCCGCTGATCGACCTCACCGGCGATCGCCCGACGGCGACCGGCGACGTGACGGTGCGGCTCGGCGACCACGTGGTGCGCGCCGGCGGGGCGCTCGAGGACACCCGGCTGGTGACCACGACGTCGTTCACCGGCAACGAGCAACAGCGCTCGCTGTTCCCCGGCGAGCGGTCGCACCGCCGGTTCTATACCGGCACGTGCATCGACGACGTCGCGATGCCGTGCGATGTGACGACCGCATCGCAGCTGACCTATCGCACGGTCTACGCGGCGATCTACGCCGAGGACACCTTCACGCTCATGCCCGGCCTGTCGATCGACGCCGGCCTGCGCGGCGAGCTGATGTGGGTCGGGACGCGGCTGCACTTCTCGAGCGAGCTCGCGCCGCGCGCCGGCGTGGTGTGGGACGTGCTCGGCGGCGGCCGCTCGCGGCTGTGGGCCAGCTACGGCCGGTCGTTCGCGATGCTGCCCGCCGGGCTCGGCACGACCGTGATCCAGCGCGATGCCACCGTCGAGGACTTCGAGCTCGGGCCCGCCAGCGGCCGGGTCCACGACGCCGGCTCGGCGTTCCTCGTCGAGCCCCGCGTCCGGCCGATCACGCAGGACGAGGTCACGCTCGGCGCGCAGGTCGTGTTCACCAGCGCGCTGCGCGCGACCTTGTGGGGCCAGGGCCGGTGGCTGCGGCACGGGCTCGAGACCACGGCCGAGGCGTTCGAAAACCCCGGCGGCCACGGCGACATCGCGGCGACCCGCGAGACCGAGGTGGTGGCGCTCGAGGTCGAGGTACGGCGGCCGGCCACCGTGCTGCGCGCCGGCGTGATGTGGGGCCGGACGGTCGGCAGCTGGGCGGGGCCGTTCGATCCGCGGCAGGGCGCCAACTTCCTTCAGGGCGCGGACTGGGATGCCGACGCGAGCAACCTGTACGGCCCGCTGCCGACCAACCTCGGCGGCCGGGTGTTCGCCGAGGCCGAGCGCCGCGCCACGCTCGGCGAGGTCGAGCTCGCGGTCGCCACCCGGCTGACCGCGGCGAGCGGCCGCCCGCGCAACGCGCTCGCCAACGGCATCGACGGCATCGTCGAGCTCCTGCCGCGCGGCTCGGCGGGCGATAACCCGGTCGTGACCCAGATCAACCTGCGGGTCGCGGCGCGCTGGCGCGGCGTCGACGTCACGCTCGACGTGTTCAACCTGTTCGATCGCCGCGACGTGACCAACCTCGACGAGATCTACAGCGACGACCTGGTCCGGCCGATCTCGGGCGGCAGCGCGAGCGACCTGGTGTTCCTCAAGAGCGAGGACGGCTCCGCGGCACATCGCCGCACGGCGTTCCAGCTGCCGCTCGCCTACCAGGCGCCGCTGTCGGCCGCACTCGGTGTTCACAAGGCGTTCTGATTGGTTCGCCGAGATATTTTCGCAATCCAGACCCGGGGGTTCCGCAAGCCGTGCGCGGCGGCGTGCGTGTTAGAATTTGCGCTCGCTGCCGCGCGGTTCGCGGAGTGCGTCGCCGCGTTCACCCGGGGAATTCATGGCCGATCTGTCTCAGTTTCAGGAAGCCGCCGCCGCTGTCCGACATTCGCCGCACGCCGTGAGCGCGTGGGAAGACGCCGAGGCGCTCGCGGCCGAGCTCGATCGACCCGACGACATCGTGGCCCTGTACAACGAGACCCTCGCGGGTGACCTCGAGCCCGAGGTCGCCGAGATGATCGGCGAGCGCGCCGGCGGGTTCTGCGACGAGTGGTTCGGCGACGACCCGTCGACGCTCGAGCGCATCCTGGTGCGCGTGACGCGGCTGGCGCCGGCGTCGGACGCGGCGCTTTCGCGGCTGAGCGTGATCTACACCGTCGCCGAGCGCTGGAGCGATGCGCTCGGGCTCTACGATCGCGCGGTCGAGGTGACCCGCGACAAGGCGCGCCGGGTGCGCCTGTTGCGCGAGGCGGCGCAGCTGGCCAAGGACGTCGCCAACCAGCCCGACAAGGCGATCGGCTACTACCAGCGCCTCTTGCCGCTGACGCCCGAGGACGGCCAGGTCAGCCAGAGCCTCGAGCGCCTGCTCGAGCGCAACGAGCGCTGGCCGGATCTGATCGCGCTGTGGGAGAGCCGGCTCGATGGCCAGGGCAAGAAGGACCGCGAGCGCAGCCGGTCGCGGATCGCGTCGGTGTGGCTCGACAACCTCGGCGATCCGCAGCGCGCGCTCGCCGCGGCCAAGCCGCTGCTCGCCGAGGCCGACGACGATCGCGAGCCGAGCCAGCTGCTCGAGCGCATCCTGGCGTCGGGCAACGCGAGCAAGACGGTGCGCGAGGCCGCGCTCGACCTGTTGCGCTCGCACTACGACGCGACGTCGCGGCCGCGCGAGGTGATCCGCGTGCTCGAGCGCGTGATCGAGCTCGATCCCGCTGGCTCGCGCGCGCTGCGCGAGGAAGCGGGCACCCGGCTCGCCGAGCTCGACGACGTGCCGGCGGCGATGGGGCACTACGCGGCGCTGCGCGCGCGCGTCGCACGACGCGACCCGGCAGGTCGAGCTCCTGCGCGAGGCCGCACGCACGCGGATCGAGCGGCTGTCCGACACCGAAACCGCGGTCGCGCTGCTCGTCGAGGCCAGCCACGCGGCCGGCGCGGCGGAGCACGAGCAGCTGTCGGTCTCCCGCCGGCTCGCCGAGCTGTACGCGCAGACCAGCCGGCCGCTCGAGCGCCTCGGCATGCTCGAGCGCCAGGCCCAGCTCGAGGCCAGCGAGGTCGCCAGGAGCTCGATCCTGTCCGAGGCCGCCAAGCTCGCCGAGTCGCTGGGCGATACCGAGCGCGCGCTCCTGCTCTGGGAGCGCCGCATCGACAGCGATCCGAGCGATCTGTCGGGCCTCGACGCGCGGATCGGCATCCTCGACAGCCAGCAGCGCTGGGACGATCTGGTCGCCGCGCTCGAGAGCCGCGCGGCCAAGGTCGCCGCGCCCAACCAGAAGCGCGCCGATCTGGTGCGGATCGCGCTGGTCCACCATCGCGAGCGCCGCGATCTGCCGGCTGCGATCGCGGCGTGGCAGCGCGTGGTCGCCGATCACCGCGACGACGAGGAGGGGATCTCCGCGCTCGCCGATCTGCTCGCCGAGACCGGGCGCTGGCAGGAGATGGCCGATCTGCTCGAGCACTCGTCGGGCCGCGCCACCCAGCGCACGATCGCGCGGCTGGTCCGGCTCGGCGAGGCGCTGCGCGCGCACCTCGATCAGCCGGTCCGCGCGCTCGCCGCGTACCGCAACGCGATCGCGATCGATCCGGCGAGCAAGGAAGCGCGCGCCGGGCTGACCGCGCTGCTCGACGTCGACGCGACCCGGCTGGGCGCCGCCGACGCGCTGGCCCAGTCGTTCCGCAGCAACGGCGACCTCGGCGGCGTGCTCGACCTGTTGCCGGCGCGGCTGTCCGAGGCGCGCGACGACCGCACCCGGCTCGCGCTCCACCGCGAGGCAGCCCAGCTCCGGCTCGAGCACCGCCACGATGCGCCCGGCGCGCTCGCCGAGCTCGCGCACGCGTTCCCGCTCGCGCCGCGCGATCAGCTGATCGAGAACCAGCTGGTCTCGCTCGCCAAGACCACCGGCGATCACGCGACCGCGGCAACGGCGTACGAGGCCGCGATCGGCGCGCTCGACGACGGCGATGGCCGCGAGGCCGCGCGGCTGCGGATGGCCTACGCCGACATCGTCGTCGACCACCTCGGCGACCGGGCGCGCGCGGCGGAGGCGTACGCGCAGGTCGCGGCGGTCGAGCCCGGCAACCGCAAGGCCGTCCAGGCGTTCGCCAGCCTCGGCACGCAGCTCGGCCGGTGGGACGACGCCGCGGGCGCGGTCGTGCGCTACTGCGGCGTCCGCGAGACGTTCGACGACGAGCTGCTGTCGACGCTCGAGATGGCGGGCAACGCCGGCGGCCCCGGCGCCAACCCGCAGCTGGCGGCGGCGCTGACCGCCGCGCTCGACCCTTCGGGAATTCCCTCGGGCCAAGGTGTCGCGGGGCCCCTACCCCGCGATCCATCCCTTGCCCTCGGTCATCCCGCGGGGATTTCCTCGGGCCAAGGAGTCGCGGGGCCCCTACCCCGCGATCCATCCCTTGCCCTCGGTCACAAGCACAAGCTGCCGGCCGCGGTCGGCGCGCTGTTCACCCACCGCCTGGCGGTCCTGCAGCGCGACCGCGCGGGCGATCGGCCCGCCGCGATCCGCGCGCTGCGCCGGGCGCTCGAGCTCGGCGGCGAGCGCGCCGCCTGGCTCACCGATCTGGTCGCGCTCGAGCGCGACCAGGGCGTGTCGCCGGCGCTGCTCGATGCGCTGCGCCGGCTGGCCGACGCCGACGGCCGCGACCTCGACGCGCTGGTCGGCGCCGCCGATGTCGCGTCGCGGCTCGGCGAGCGCGAGCAGGCCCTCGCGATCCTGTCGTCGGTGCTCGGCCGCGCCACCGCGGCGTGGCGCGGGACCGCGGCGATCCGCTCGGCGCGCTCGGTCGACGCGGTCGCCAAGTGGGCGATCGACGCGCTGGTCGATCTGTATCGCACCGGCGGGCGCGCCCGCGCCGCGGTCGACACGCTGATCGAGGCCGCGCGGCTGCCGTTCGACCAGAACACCCGGCGCGACATGCGGCTGCGCGCCGCGCAGCTGGCGACGGTCGAGCTCGGCGACAACGCCGCCGCGATCGACATGTATCGCAGCGTGGTGGCGCAGTCGCCCAACGACCTCGAGGTGATCGAGCGGCTCGCCCACCTCCTGGCGCTCGAGGACCGCGTCCCCGAGCTGCTCACGCTGCGCCAGATCCAGCTCGGCCTCGAGGGCGACGCCGACAAGAAGCTCGCGCTGCGGCTCGAGCTCGCCCGCCTGGTCGGCATCGTCGAGGAGCGTGGCGGCCGGCTCGACGCGCTCAAGGCCAACCTCGAGGACCGCCCGGGCCACGAGCCGTCGATCGACGCGGTCGCCGAGCTGCTCGCCGGCAAGGGCGCGCACCGCGCGCTCGCCGATCTGCTGGAGCAGCAGGCCCAGCGGCTCGAGACCGCCGGCGACCTGGCGCGCGCGGCCAAGCTGTGGGCGCGCTACGCCCACGTCGCCGAGAACGACACCCGCGAGGTCGAGCGCGCGATCGTCGGCCACCGCCGCGTGGTCGCGCTCGCGCCGACGAGCGAGTCGCTGCGCGCGCTCGCGCGGCTCAACCTCGAGCGCAGCCAGCCCGCGCAGGCGGTGCCGTGGCTCGAGAGCCTGCTCGGCACCGTGCCGGCCGGCGAGCGCCTGCTCGTGGTGTCGCAGCTCGCCAAGGCCCACCTGTCGGCGAACCAGCCCGACCGCGCGATCGCCGCGATCGAGGTCAACCTCGACGACAAGGAGCCCGCGATCGAGCTGCGCACCCTGCTCGCCGACCTCTACCGCAAGGCCGAGGCGTGGGAGCCGCTGGCGCGCCACCTCACGCGCAG
>VBLP01000609.1 GCA_005887925.1 Deltaproteobacteria bacterium
AGCACGTCTTCTTCGACATCCAGTGCCGGCATGTGCCAGAGGTCGGCCAGAACCAGAACCGGTATCGCCGCACCCTCGGGGAAGATCGCGAGCTCGGTGGCCTTGTCCGCGACGCCTGGAGACGTATCGTTCGCGAACGTCAATCCTTCCTTGATTGAATTGGTCACAGCGGAGTTCCGAGCCGTGGAGTTACGACGATCGAAACCGAGAACACCCCTTTGGTCGAACAACGTGACAACGCGTTCGATGCTGGAGGTCAGGTTCTCGTGTCGTGTTCTGTACTCCTCCATGAGGCGCGCACCAACAAGGTCGATGAGGAGCGGCCAGCAGCCCAGACGATCCGACAGCTCCAGGATGGCACGCCGATTCGTGTCATCGACGTGCAGCCCGCGCGCGAGAAGGGTTGCCGCTTCAGTCGGCTGCATCTCGCCAACCAGCACCTCGGCCCAGCCTCTTTCTCTGGCCTGGTCGAGTAGATTCGTCACGCGGGACGTGACCAGGAACCGTGGGAACGTCAGCTGGAGAAGGCACTGCAGATCCTCGGGCTGCCAAACGTCATCGAGCACGACCAGGCAGCGGCGCGCCTCGAGCGCCCTGGCTGTGGCCTTTGCGATCGCCTCGATGCTCGCTACGTCGGGCATGGTTCCGGTGGCCTGAACGTGAAGGTCCGCAAGGGCGGTCGCCAGGTTGGGTGCTCTCCCGAGCGTTGTCCAGAGAATCCCGTCCGGAAAGGCGCCGACGACTTCAGGGCTGTGGCATGCATCGACCGCGAGGAATGTCTTTCCGAATCCCCCTGGACCCTGAACGATCGTATTCGCGGCCGCACCGGGATCGTTACCGATCAGAGCGGCGATCAGCGGGCCGGTGCGACTTGGACGCGCGACGAAACCCGACGGGCGGGAGGGTACGTAGTAGGGCCGATCGACCACTCCGCTGCGCAGGAGGGCTGCGAGGACCAGCGTGGCAAGATCGTCCGGCGTGCGGAAAAAGCTGGCGGTTTTCTCCGTCGCAAGCTCGTTCCGGAAAGTGATGAGCCTTCCGCGATGTTCGCTTGGACCGATCTTTTCATCGTCGAAGCGATCGGGCCAGTGCTCACGGGTATCGGGATGAACGAAGAAGAGCAGCTTGCGCAGCTTACATCGTTCGGCCTCGCGGTACTCGAGCTCGGTGATGGACTTGCCTTCGGGGTTGCCATGTTCGGGCGGAGGGACGTAGCCGTAGCGCCACGCAAACACTCCGACGTAGATATCCGACTGCGCGACATCGCGCAGGCAACGGTCCACCGGTCGCTCATCGGAAGAGGAATAGTCCTCCATGCGAGCCACGTCCAGGCCCGCCCTGGCGAGTGCCGCGAACACCCTCTCCCGGTACGTCGCCAGGTCTTCATAGGTGGACGACAGGTATACGCGAAGTCGCTTCGCCATCTCATATCCTGCGGCAGTGTTGCGCGCTGAAGACAACGTCACGACTTGTCAGGAACGTCTGCACCCGCCGCCGGTTGTGTGCCGGCGACAGGGCCCGAACGACGTCGGCGTCTTGTCTTCTGCCGATCATCGTCCCTACGCCGACAACTCCGGTGGGTCCGCGGCGGCTATACTTGGAATGCCCGTATGTGATTGCGGCACATTCAGAGGCTTATCACAATCTCCGTGTTCGCGGTCACTTCGAGGCTGCAAGTTGTGGCTCAAGCGGCCTTGGCCGGATCGTCGCACCCACCTGGTGCTCGAACCTGTCGCGTTCCTGCGCCGATTGGTCGGGATCATCCCGCCGCCCCGGCGTCACCTCGTTCGCTACGCGGGTGAGTTCGGCCCCGGCCAGCAAGGCACGTAGCAAGCTCCGCGCGCTGATCCCCGTTGCCGATCCCGACGACACGACGAACCCACGCTGCCCGGCATCCGGTGTGCCCGGTGTCGTGCTGGCTACCGATGTCGTCGGGCAAGATCGCCTCGGGTCACGCTGCCCTGCGGTAGTCGATGTGAAGCCCACCGAGCACGCTCGTGACCTCGATCGGCCATCACGGCGGAGCCGCTCGCGTCAGCCGGCTCCCGCCATGTTCCCGTCCGGATACGCAAGGTAGCCAGCATGGCGGTGTCACCCGGCGCCTCCGTCAGTGCGATTCGGCCTGCGCGATCGCGCGCATGGATCAGGCCGCAGGTCAGGCGGGCGCTGCGGCACGGGCACGCCGCCACAGCTCAGCAAGCCCCAGGTCGGTGACCCAGCGCTCGATGTAGTCGAAGTCCAGATCGGCCCCGCGGACCCGCAAGATACCCATCACATCCTCGAGCTGGCGGTCGGATGCTCCCAGCTTGGCCCACTCGAGCTTCGCAATGATGGTGTCCTCGGCAGTGGCGGTTGGCACGTTCATTCCGAGGATCCTCGTGATTGTGCGGCGCTGCATCTCCTCGATGGAGAACGGGCGGGCCTTGCGAATCACCAGATCGAGCTTCCAGCCCGTCGCGATCTCGATGACGTTGAACATCGACCTGCGTCGAAGCGCGTCGCGCGCGACATCGGGGTCGACATAGAACTGCTCGGCGTCGAGCGCCCCGAGGAGCTCGTTCAGCTGGTCGGGACGCGGGTCGATGACAAGATCGAGATCACGCGTGGTCCGCGGCTCTCCGTGCGCTGTACTCGCAAACGATCCCACGACCATGTGCGGGATAGCAGCGGTCTCCAGCGCCGTGACGATCATCCGGAGCAGGCCGCCGGGCTCGTCGTCCATCATGGCGCGAGCAGCGGCTCGGCCGGCCATGCGCGGTGAAACAGCTCGTCGCCGACAAGCAAGCGATACAGCGCCATCCGTGCCTGGTGCTCGCCGTACTCGGGGTGTCGGGCTCGGATGTTCTCGAGCGTGATCGAGCGTGCCATCGCAGACATCTGGGCCGCCGCTCTCGTACGCTGGTCCGGCGTCATCCGACGGTAGGCAGCGGTCTTGACGGCAGCGGCATCGGGGGTAGTGTCACAAACGAACATTCGCTAGAGCCGAAGGTGCAACCGCCGCTCGGTGGCTGGGGCCGAACGACGTGGAGCGGGATAAGGGATTCGAACCCTCGACCTCCAGCTTGGGAAGCTGACACTCTACCGCTGAGTTAATCCCGCAGGTCTGCGTAACGCTACACGATTTTTGGGGCCGATCAATCCCCGAACGCGGTTTCGGGGTCGCTCCCCGCCAAGGTTCGCTTTCGGAGGGGAGGGGGGCATCCGGCTGGGTTGATGGATCCGCTGCAAGCTCTTGGAACTGCTCACCGAGCGGGGTCGGCTGGGGAGATGAGCTCCGGGATCCGAAGGTCCCCGGATGGTGATGGGCAAGTAGCCGGCGGAGATGATTGGCGCCGAGCGCATCGGGGAGAGCAGAGGGCGCCGGCGGTGACTGGGCCGGCCGTCAGTTGAGGTGTTGGGACAACTGGGAGGGTGGGCGAGGCACGGCGATGAGATCGGCCAGCTCGGTCGCCTGGAGGGCGGCAAACCGCGATGACTGCAGCTCGTGAAGCTTGTCGAACGCTTCGCGACCGCGCTCGTTGGCGTGCGCGTGGCGGAGCGCGATGACTTCATCGAGGAGATGAGCGACCCGGGGGTCACGAACGACGGTGCGGAAGAACCGCTTGGCCCGCGCCGATTGTTTGGCGCGGTAGGTGCGAAGCGCGCGCGCGAGGGAAATGCCGGTGTTGTGGTCGCTCGCATCGTCGTAGGACGCCGGGGATCGGATCGGCATGGCCTTGTCGACGAGCATCCGGGCGGCGCGCGGGGCGCTGAGCGCTGCGCGCAGGAACGCGGGTAGGACGCGGTCGAAGCGGCCGCGCTCGTACTCGGCGAACGCGACGAGGAAACCCGACGAGGGGTCGATCTCGAGGAATCGCTCGCTCGGGGAGACGGCGGCCCAGTCGCGGGTGTTGAGGCCGATCGTGCTGCGGTGCCAGACTGCGTGATCGACATCCCCGCATTCGTGTTCGAGTCGATCGCATGTCCGCAGGGCGGCATCGAATCGCCCGTCTTCGACGAGGGCGAGGGCCAGGTTGCGCAGGCCGCGCATGTACGACCGCGTGTCGTGATCGCTCCAGTAGCGCTTCTTCGCGATCTTGGTGGGGAACAGCTTGCGGCCGAGCTCGATGGTCTTCTCGAAGTGGGCGATCGCGGTGCGGTGGTCGTTGCGGGCGAGGGCGATCAGGCCGAGGTAGTTGTAGCCCTCGGCGTAGCCGTCGAAGCAATCGATGAGCAGCTGGAAGAGCGCCGCGGCCTGATCGTAGTCGTGGCGATCGTAGAGCTCGGCGGCCTGCTCCTCGATCTCGGACGGGACGTGGCGACCCCAGCCGCGCAACGCGAACTTCCAGCAGAACTCGTCGTCGGCGGTCCACTCGTTCTGCTCGGTGTCGCATAGCTTGAGTCGCCAGGAGATGAGGTCGGCGAGGAATGCGAGCTCGCGGCGGTGGTCCTGGACGACCTTGGCGGAGGTCGCGAGGCCCTGCGGATCAGTGAGCATGAGCTGGCGCGCGAAGGTGCACAGATCGCTGTGAAAGCGCTGGCGAAGCCGCTCGGGGCCGTAGTCGTAGTGATCGGGCAGCACGCCGGCGTTGTCGGCGATGGCGCGGCTGATCTTCTTCCAGTCGAGCTTGATGTCGGGGTACTTGTGGGTCCAGAACGCGCGGAAGCGGTGGTTGCTGTCGGTGGCGCTGCCGCGGATCGCGAGTGCCTCGGGCTTCGAGTAGATCGTGAACAGGATCTGCTGCTGCACCTTGCCGGTGCCGGGTTCGCGAACCCCGTGCACGATCGCGAGCTGGTTGCCTCTGACC
>VBLP01000610.1 GCA_005887925.1 Deltaproteobacteria bacterium
CGCTGGAGACTGCGCGCGCTACATCTTCAACGTGCGTGCGAGCTACGCCCAGGAGGCGCAGGCCACCGTCGAGTATTTCAAGAAGGTGGGCATCACCGGCTACCAGCGGCTGATCTCCTTCGATCAGGCCGACTCGTTTGGCCAGGCCGGCTACGACGGCCTGGTCACCGCAACACGCAACACCATGGGGCCGTTCCCCACCGGCATCGATTCGGTCACACCGATCTACCGGGTCCGGTACGTGCGCAACGACGACAGCAGCGTGCCGGCACAGGCGGTCACGACCGAGGGCTACCTGGGGCAGCTGCTCGCCAACGACACGACGGGAAACCCGATCGCGGTCGGCATCATGATGACCGACACGTACGGCGCGGGCACCGAGTACATCAAGGCGCTGCGCACCTGGCAGTACGACGGCCAGGCCGCACCTGCCGGAAAGGCGACCCGGCTCAAGCTGTACTTCAGCAACGTGTCGTTCGTCGGCCCCAACACCCTGGCGGAGCGGCTGCGCGATCTCGGCAAGGTCCCGGGCAGCGCGACCGCGAACTTCGTCGACAGCGTCGTGATCTCGCAGGTCGTGCCGAACTACCAGGGCGACCTGAGCAAGGCGGTGACCGCGTACAACGCCCAGATCAAGCAGAGCGGTGCGGCGCCCTCGTTCACGTCGCTCGAGGGCTACATCGCGGCTCAGGTGTTCATCGCGGGCCTCAAGGCGCACAGGGGGCCGTTCACCGCCGAGTCGCTCGTCGACGCGTTCGAGACCATGCCCGACCCCGGGCTCGGGCTCGGCGCGACGACGGGGTTCTCCGCGACGAACCACCAGTACTCCAACTCGGTGTGGGGCACGATCCTCCAGCCGGACGGCTCGTTCAAGAATCTGTATTTCTGGAGCGCAGGGACTGCAATTCAGTTCTTTGAATGAGGCCGCATCACATGAGCCAGCAGCACCCGGTAGTGGCGGCCCCCGAGCCAGACCCGCAGCCGATCTCGGTCGGTAGATATCTCCTGCACCGCCCGATCGCGCGCGGCGGCATGGCGACGATCCACCTCGCGCGCCTGATCGGCAGCGAGGGCTTCAGCCGGCTCGTCGTCGCCAAGCGGCTGTTCCCCGAGCTCGCCGCCGATACCGAGTTCGTCGCGATGTTCCTCGACGAGGCGCGCGTCGCATCCCGGATCCACCACCGCAACGTCGTGCCCGTCCTCGACGTCGTGACCGCCGGCAGCGAGGTCATCCTCGTGCAGGAGTACGTCCACGGCGCGCCGCTGCACTGGCTGCTGCGGTCGGCGCGCCGCAACCGCACGCGCGTGCCGCTCGACATCGCGGTGTCGATCGCGTGCCAGGTGCTCGCGGGCCTGCACGCGGCGCACGGGACGCTCGACGAGCTCGGCACGCCGCTCGACATCGTGCATCGCGACGTGTCGCCGCAGAACGTCATGATCGCCGTCGATGGCACCGCGCGGCTGCTCGACTTCGGCATCGCCAAGGCGACGCGGGCCGCGCACGTCACGCGCGACGGCCAGTTCAAGGGCAAGCTCGCGTACGCGGCACCCGAGCAGCTGCGCGGCCGCGCCACGCGGCAGAGCGACCTGTACTCGCTCTCGGTGCTCCTGTGGGAGCTCATCGTCGGGCACCACATGCACCAGAGCCTGCAGACCGAGGTCGAGCTGATCGCGGCGGTGATGAGCGGCAAGCTGCCGACGGTCCTCGAGGCGCTCGCCGGCGAGCGCGAAGCGATCGCACCGGAGCAGTGGCGGGCGATGAAGACCCTCGAACCGATCCTCAAGATCGGCCTCGCGCTCGAGGTCGGCGATCGCTGGGGGAGCGCGGCCGACATGGAGCAAGCGCTGATCGACACGATGCGGCCGGCCTCGCTCGGCGATGTCGCGGAGTGGCTGCGGTCGCTGGGCAAGGAGTTCATCGACAACCATGATCGCGTCGTCGCGGCCGAGGAGCTGAGCTGGCGGCGGATCGGCACGACCGTGCGCTGCCGGATCGCGCAGATGGCCACCGAGGCGCAGACGGCCGCGGCACCGGCGGACGCAGCGCCGGCTACGGCGCCGGCCGAATCGAGCGCTCCGGCGCCCGCCCCCGACCTGCCCCGATCGCCCCGGCGCGCGACGTCGCGGATCGCCATCGCGTGCGGCTTCGCCGCCACGCTCGCGGTCGGCATCGCGCTGGTCGTTCGCAGCTCGTCGGCCCGATCGGCCGCGGCGTCACCACCATCACCGCCGGCCGAGGCGGTCACGCTGCGGATCGAGCCAGCCGCGCCGGCGGAGCCAGCCGCGCCGGCGGAGCCAGCCGCGCGGGCGGAGCCTGCCGCCGCGGCCGCCGGGACGGCGATGCCGACGGTCGCCGCGCCACTCGCCAAGGGGGCGGTTCCGGATCCGGCGCCGCCGGCCACGCCGCCCGCCACGGCGGCAGCGCCCGCCACGATCCTGCGCACACCGCCCGCGCATCCGCCTCGTCCGCCGAGCGGACAGGGCACCCCGCCCCGGAAGCCGCCGCCGCCGCCGCCGCCGCCCCCCGGCGGTTCCACCACGGTCCAGCATCCACCCGTCATTCCCGCCGCGGCGGCGAAGCCCGATTGCAGTACTCCTTATTACTACGACGGGACCAAGAAGCGGTTCAAACCCGACTGCCTCGAGTCCGACGACGGCAAGGAGCGGTGATGACATGATCTCCCCACGCCACGCGCCCGCGATCGCCTGTGCGCTCGCGGGGCTCGCATCCGGTCCGACCGCGTCCGCGGATCCGCTGACCAGGGAGCAGTGCCTCGACGCGCACAGTCGCGGCCAGGACGCCCGGGACGAGGGCAAGCTGTCGCTCGCGCGCAAGCTGTTCTTGACCTGCGCACAGCCAGCCTGTCCGGCCCTCGTACAGTCGGATTGCGCGCGCTTCACCGATGACCTGACGCGCGAGCAACCGTCGCTGACCTTCGTGGCGCGCGACGCCCAGGGCGCCGACCTCCCCGACACCGCGGTCTATGTCGATGACAGCCTGATCGCGACCCGGCTCGACGACGGCAGGCCGCACGACGTCGACCCGGGCCGGCACACCGTCCGGTTCAGCAGCGGCGGCAAGGACCAGCTCGTGACCCTGGTCGTCGGCGCCGGCGAGAAGGGCCGGGTGGTCACCGTGGTGTTCTCGGCGATCAACCCAGCGCCGCCGGCCGCCATGCGCGCCGCGGCCGCGCCGACGCCCCGCGAGCCGGAGGTCAGCCATCCCCGGGCGTCGCGCTACCTGATCGTCGCCGGCGCGGCCGCCACGCTGACCGGCGGGGTGCTCGGGGTGCTCGGGGTGCACGCGGTGCCATCCAGCTGCTCGATCTCGACCCACCACTGCGCGGCCGCTCCGAATGATGGGGTGTTCGATCAGGCCAGGTCCGGAATGCAGCTGGCGGACGTCGGGATCGCCGTCGGTGCCGTCGGTGCCGTGACGCTGGCCGGCGGACTGGTCTGGTACTACGCGCGGGCCACGACGGAGCGGCCCGGCCAGGTGGTCATACCGGTGGTGACGCGCGACGGCGCCGGGCTGGCCCTGAGCGGCACGTTCTGAGCCAGCTGTCGTCGACCGGGACACACTGCGGTCGCGACGACCGGACAACACGGTATTGCCGAGCAGCGCTGACGTCGCAGGACCAGCCGCGGTATCGTCGCGGCGGCATGAACACGGAGCGCTGGTATCGGATGGAGGTACTGTTCGAGCAGGCGCTGGAGCGTCCGGAGTCCGAGCGAGACGGATTTCTCGATCGGGCCTGCGCCGGCGATCTCGCGCTGCGCGCGCAGCTCGAGCAGATGATCGCCGACGTCGGTGTCACCGGCGATCCGGTGCGCGAGGCGGTCGTCGCCGAGGTCGAGCTGCTCGCCGAGGAGACCGCCGCGTCGCTGATCGGCCTGCGGCTCGGTCCGTTCCGCCTCGTCGAGCCGATCGGCGAGGGCGGCATGGGCCGCGTGTACCTCGCGGAGCGCGACGATGCCCAGTTCTCTCAGCGCGTCGCGATCAAGGTCCTGCGGCCCGAGGTCCTGCAGTCCGAGGCGGTGGCGCGCTTCCACGACGAGCGCCAGATCCTCGCGACGCTCAGGCATCCCAACATCGTGCGCCTGCTCGATGGCGGGAGCACCGGCAATCTGCCCTACCTGGTGCTGGAGTACATCGAGGGTACGACCATCACCAGATATGCCGATCAGCATCAGCTGTCGGTGGGCGCGCGCGTCGAGCTGGTCCGCCAGGTCTGCGGCGCGCTCCAGTACGCGCACCAGAACCTGATCGTCCATCGCGACATCAAGCCGAGCAACGTCCTGGTCGATATCGATGGCGCGCCGAAGATCCTCGACTTCGGCATCGCCAAGCTGCTCGTGCCGGCCGCGAGCCTCGATCGCAGGGCCAATACCCGGCGCGGCTTCGCGATGTTCACGCCGGAGTACGCAGCTCCCGAGCAGGTGCGCGGTGATCTGATATCGACCGCGACCGATATCTACTCGCTCGGCGCCGTGCTGTACGAGCTGGTGACCGGCCGGTCACCGCACTGCCTCGGCGACACCCGGTTCGAGATCGCCCACACGATCTGCGAGATCGATCCGGATCCACCGAGCCTGGCGGGGCCGATCGCGCGGCGCCGCGAGCTCGCCGGCGATCTCGACAACATCATCCTCAAGGCGCTCCACATGGATCCGGCGCACCGCTATGCGTCGATGGCACAGCTGTCCGACGATCTCGGCCGCTGGCGCGACGGGCTGCCGGTCGCCGCGCGGACCTCGACCTTCGGCTACCGCGCCCGCAAGTTCGTGCGCCGCAACAAGGGGATGGTCGTCGCCGCGGCGGTGATCGCCGCAACCCTGCTCGGTGCGACGTTCGTGTCGCTGCGCCAGGCGCGGCGCGCCGATGAACAGGCGATATGGAACGAGAAGGAGATGGCGCGCAGCCGTCAGCTCGAGATGCACTTGAGGACCCGCATCGACGAGCTCGAGGCCCAGGCAGGGCGCTGCACTGCCCAGCCGGGCCCGATCGGCCCCACCGGCCGAGCCGAGGAGCCAGCCGTCCACGGACCGCGTCTTGCAACGCATGCGTCACCCGGGGACTCGACCACTCCGGATCGGGGCCGCGATGCGGACTCCGCACAGTCCTCGCCCGCCGCCGAACGAGAGACAGCCGGGATCGTGCCGCAGCCGCGCGACGAATCCGAGCCACGCGAATCATGGCCGGTGGGACCGCCCGCAGCGCTCGCACCGCCTGCGTCTGCGGATCACGACTCGATCATCATCACCGAGCTCCGGTGATACTCCGCTGAGTGCGGGATATCATTCGCATTCCACTACCGATCTCCGTATGTCTCTCGCTGCGCTCCTCGGATCGGAGGTTCGGCACGTTGACGAGGCTGCACAGCGGATCTGTGTCAGAACCGCCAGCTCATCGCGGCCGTCCCACCACCGCGCGTCGGCACGACCACCGGACCGGCGCGCCTGGGCTCGGGCTCCGCAGTCGATGCCTCCAGGAACAGACTGATCGCTCCCGCCACGAGGGCCGCCCCGCCGACCGCGAACAGCGAGACTCCGACCATCTGCTCGGTCCGCGCGCGGTTCTTCGTGCGCAGGATCTCCGGCGCGGCCGCCAGCGCCGCGCGATCGCATCCCCGCGGACAGTGGACCACGACTGCGCGATCGTAGTCGGCGAAGCCTCTCTGTCCGGCGGTGTAGCTCACCGCGCCGAGGCCGATCGCCGCGGCACCACCGGCAAACACCGCCCACGGCCGCCAGGACGGCCGGGGCCGAGCAGGGGCGGACGGCGCGGGCTCGAGCTCGTAGGTGAGCTGCTCTCCGCCGGTCACGAGGATGGCCATGGTCGCCGGCAAGAACCGGGCCTTCGTCGCGGTGACCTCGTGCTTGCCGGGCTGCAGGTAGATCTCCCGGGAGCCGGGGCCGGTGAACAGCCAGCTGCCATCGAGCGTCACCCCGGCGGCCGGCTCCTGCACCGTGATCGTCACGTGCGCGAGCTGCGCGTCGAGCAGCTTGCGATACAGCAGCGCCTGCTGATAGGGGCCCGCGCCGAGCGCGGCCGCGCCGTAGCTCAGGCTGCGCTCGAGGTGGTCTCGCGCCTCCACGATCCGGTCCAGCTTCAACAGGCAGATCGCCATGTTGTAGCGAATCGCCGGGTGATCCCAGTGCTGGATTGCATCGCGGTACTTCGCGAGTGCCTGTTCGAAGTGCGAGTCGGCAAACTCGCGATTGCCGGAGACGTGGAGATCCATGGCGATCGCTAGTTCGCTGTCGGACACACCGTTCGCCCACGGCCGTGCGGCGAATTGCTGCGGGTCCACAGCGGAGTCGCCATGCGCACGGCCGGGCAGTGCGAGCATGCCGGCGAGCAGCCATGACGCCACGCCCGGTTCATCGCCGGTGCCATGCGCATGGACCCCGCCACACCGCCGGCCGCTCGTCGAGCAGCGCCGGCGCGTCGAAGCTCACCCCCGATGTTCATGGCATGGACCGGCGACGAACCCCACCAACCAGTCAGCGTGGTGAGCGATCGCTCGGCACTGGGGGAAGCGTAGTGCGCCGCCGAGATCCACAATGAGCTGTTGGTGAGCCAATTCTGATGACGTCGGATTTCTGTGTCTTGACAGCTCCGGCCGCTGTCGGCTTCGATACGCGGCGTGGGGGATGACGACGACGACCGCGATGACGACGACAACCGCGATGTCGACGAGGAACCGTCCGACGAGGAACCGTCCGGCGAGGAGCTGTCCGACGACGACTGCGATGTCGATGACGAGGCGTCCCATGACGGGGCTTGCGCCAACCGCGACAACCTGACCAGGCAGCTGCGTGCCTGGCGGCGCGGAGATCGCGCGGCATTCGATCGGATCATCCCGCTGATCTACGACGAGCTTCGCCGGCGGGCCGCCCGTCACCTGCGCGGCGAGCGGACGAGCCACACGTTCAGCCCGACCGCGCTGATCTCGGCGATGTACCTGAAGCTCGTCAAGGGCGCGGATCTCGACTTCAACGACCGCGCGCACTTCTTCGCCGTGGTGTCGCGGATCATGCGCCAGATCCTCGTCGACCATGCGCGCCAGCGGCGCGCGGAGAAGCGCGGCGCCGGCGAGGGCCCGGTCGAGATCGACCCCGCGCGGATCGCGGCCGATCGGCCATCGGAGCTGGCCGCGGTCGACGATGCGATCGACGAGCTCGCGCGGCGCAACGGCCGCGGCGCCCGGATCATCGAGCTGCACTACTTCGGCGGGCTGACCCAGAAGGAGATCGCCGAGGTCTGCGGCATCCACCCCAACACCGTCGCGCGCGACCTGCGGTTCAGCAAGGCGTGGCTCCGCAGCTACCTGCGCGCCGAGAGCTGATCGGCCGACGAGCGCAGATCGCATCCACCGCGGGCCATGCAGTGCGGTGGCAGAATCCACCATCGCCGCCGCGATGGATCGCAGGGGGCCGCATGGTATCGGCATTGCATCTCCTCTCCGGTGTACGCAGGCCATCGATGTGTCGCCGGCCGCCTTGACGGCTCTCCGTGATGCCGCTCCACTCGACCACGTGGATATTGCCGCACGCAACGTGACGACCTTGCTCCGCGCCTGGGGCCAGCAAGGAGATCACGCGGCGTTCGACAAGATCTGGCCGCTGATCTACGACGAGCTGCAACGCCTTGCAGTCCGCCTGCTGCGACGCGAGCGATCTGGTCATACGCTCGCTCCGACCGACCTCATCCACGAGGCCTATCTGCGCCTCGCCGATGGCATGCAGCTCGAATTCAAGGACCGGGCGCATTTCTTCGCGATCGCAGCCCCGGCGGCGGCGAGCCGACAAGCGCGGATCCGGGGATCGCCCGATAGCCCTCGACGAGAACTGCATTGCGATCGGTCGGTCCTGGGATCTCGTTGCGCTCGATGATGCACTCGAAGAGCTCGCAAAGCACAGCGAGCGCAAGGCGCGCGTGGTCGAGCTGTACTATTTCGGCGGGTTGACCCAGGAGGAGATCGCCGCGGTGTGCGACGTCCACGTCAACACCGTTGCGCGCGATCTGCATTTCAGTGAAGCCTGGCTGCGCCGTCACCTGGCTGGCTGACGCCGGATGCGCCGTTCGACGGTGGCCGGCAACCGCAAGGCAATCGCTGCCGCGGGGTACCACGCCACCGCGGGCTCGGTTGGAGTATCGTGATGCCCGCGATGAGCACCGAGCGCTGGCATCGCGTCGTGGAGCTGTTCGAGCAGGCGCTGGAGCTGCCGGAGGCCGAGCGAGCCGGCTTCGTCGACAGCGCCTGCGCGGGCGACGCCGAGATGCACCGCGAGCTGCAGGCGCTGCTCGCGAACGCGCCTGCTACCGGGGCCTGGCTTCGCGATGCGATCGGCGCCGAGGTCCAGCAGCTCGCCAGCGACGCCGCCCGGGCGCAGATCGGGCGCCGGATCGGCCCGTTCCGGCTGGTCAGGCTGCTCGGCCGGGGCGGGATGGGCGCGGTGTACCTGGCCGAGCGCGACGATGCGCAGTTCTCGCAGCGCGTCGCGATCAAGATGCTGTCCTACGCGATCGGCTCGTCCGAAGCGATCGCGCGGCTGCGCGACGAGCGTCAGATCCTCGCGGCGCTCGAGCATCCCAACATCGTGCGCCTGCTCGATGGCGGCAGCACCGATGATGGCCTGCCATATCTGGTCATGGAGTACATCGACGGGCCGACGATCACCGCGTATGCCGAGCAGCATCAGCTGTCCGTGCGTGCGCGGATCGGACTGATCCGTCAGGTCTGCGCCGCACTCCAGTATGCGCACCAGAACCTTGTCATCCATCGTGACATCAAGCCCAGCAATATCCTGGTGGACGCAGGCGGCGCGCCGAAGATCCTCGACTTCGGTATCGCCAAGCTGCTCGCGCCGATCGCCAGCTTCGAGCCCGAGGCCAGGACGCGCACCGGATTCCCGATGTTCACCCTGGCGTATGCGAGCCCCGAGCAAGCGCGCGGCGCTGTGGTGTCGACCGCGACCGATGTCTACTCGCTGGGTATGGTGCTGTACGAGCTGGTCACCGGGCAGCCGGCGCACCCCACGACCGCTAGCGCGCTGGAGAGCCTCCAGGTGATCTGCGAGGTTGATCCGCCGCGCCCGAGCGCGGTCGGGCCCAGAGCACCGCGCCGGGAGCTCGCCGGCGATCTCGACAACATCATCCTCAAGGCGTTGCACAAGGAGCCTGCGCGCCGCTACGCGTCGATGGAGCATCTGGCCGACGACTTCGGGCGCTGGCTCGACGGCATGCCGGTGGCGGCTCGCCCCTCGACGGTCGCTTACCGTGTTCGCAAGTTCGTGCGCCGCAACAAGGTACCGGTCATCGCAGCGATCCTCGCGGTCGGGATCGTTCTCGCGATGTGTAACACGCGTGCCGCCCGGGAGCTCGCGGAGGTCAGGCTCACGGCCGGCTACGTGGATCAGGGGCGGCAAGCTCTCCTCGACGACAAGCATCTCGAGGCGGCCGCCTACTTGACCGCGGCGTGGCGACGGGATGATCGATCGCCGGCGGTGGCGTTCATGCTCGCTCGTGCCGTCGAAGCACTGCGTCCCGAGCGGCTCCGGCTTGCCGGTCATGATGGCACGGTGTGGTGGGCGGAATTCTCTCCGAGCGGCAAGCAGATCGCCACTGCCGATGATCGATGTGCGCGGCTATGGAACGCCGGAACCGGGGAGCTCTTGTTCACGCTTCCGCACGACGACATGGTGGCCAGCGCGGTGTTCAGCGCCGACGGTCGGCGCGTCGCGACGGCGAGCTACGACGGTTCGGTGCGAGTCTGGGATACCGCCACCGGACATCGTGTCGTGTCGCTGACCGGACCAGCACAGGACGGGCGCATACACTATCGAAAGGCCGTGTTCGGCCGTGGGGACATGATCGCAGCAGTCCGGTGGGACGGGTCGCTGGCAGACGTCTGGGATGCCAGATCGGGAGTCCGCGTGACCACGATCGATAACGCCGCGGCGCGCGGCCCCGACGTCGATATCGCCGTCAGCCCGGATGGCCGCTGGCTCGCGATTGCCGGACAGGGGCCCGAGGTCCAGGTCTGGGATACGACCGGCTGGACGCGTGTGGCCAGTCTGCCGGCGAAGGACGTCCCGAGCATCGCGTTCGATCCCGCGCGGCCGCGGATCGCCACGGTGTCACGCTCCGGCGTATCACGTCGCGTATTCACCCGATGGTGCATGGATCGCAAGCGCCAGTCGCGACGGAGTCGTGCGGGTATGGGATGCATCCAGCGGTTCGCCCGCAGCCATGCTGCGAGACCATCACGGTAAGATCTTGTGGGTGGAGTTCGATCCGACCTCGACCCAGATCGCCTCGGCGGGAGTCGACGGTGCCGTCACGGTCTCGGATCGCGCGACCGGCGCGCGCGTCGCGACGTTCGAGCGCGCGCACCGCGAAGCCAAGATGGTCCGCTTCTCGCCCGACACGCACGAGCTGATCGCAGCCTCGGTCGACGGCATCGCCCACGTGTGGACCGTGCACGACAGCTACCGACGCTTCGGCTCACCTCCGCGCGGCAAGGGATGCGGCACCGATGTCGTTCCGCGCGAGGACGGTCGCTTCCTCGCGGTGAGCTGCGAGACCGGCGCACAGATCTGGGACACCGCGAGCGACAAGCTGCTCGCAGAGCTGCCGGCACCGCAACCGTTGCCGTCGATCCCGGACCCTTATCCGGCGGTGACCGCGCTCGGTGATCGCGCGGCCGTCGCGCTGGGCAACACCGTCGCGGTATTCGCGCTGCCGGGCGGCGCGCGGATTCGAACGATCGAGCATCCGGCGCTGGTGAGAGCGCTCGCGTTCGCTCCCGCGGGCCATGACCTGGTGACCGCGAGCGCGGACGGCACGCTGTTCGTCGTCCGCGATGGACGCGAGCCGGTGGCGCTGCCATCGCCCGCCGGGGCGGTCACGGCGGTCGCGTTCACATCCGATGGTCATGCCATCGCGGCGTCCGCCGCCGACCATCGCATCCGGAGCTATGACCTCGAGCGCGGCCAGGTCGCCTTCGAGCTCGACGATTCGCAGCAGATCGCCGACGTCCGGGCGCTGCGGATCTCGCCTGACGGGCGGCGGTTGATCGCCCTGGCGATGGACAAGAGCACCGTGGTGCCGGTGCTGTGGGATCTCGCCGGCCGGCGCCGACTCGCCACGCTGAGCCGCGGCAAGGACATCGTGCTCGCGGCGCGCTTCGTCGACAACCACCGGGTCGTGACGGCGAGCCGCGATGGAGCCGCGCGACTGTGGGATGCCACGACCGGTGAGCTCGAGCGCGCGTTCCTGGGCAACTCGGTCGTGTTGTTCGATGCCGCCGTGAATTCTGATGCGACGATCCTCGCGACGGCCGCCGGAGACGGTGCCGTTCGATTCTGGGATATCGCGTCCGGTAGGTTGCTCTGGGTGCTCCACGCCCATCATTCGTTCGTCAACGGTGTGCATTTCGCAGGGAGCGACGTGATCTCGCGCGGATACGATGGAGATATTGCACGATGGTCGCTGCCGTTGATTCCGCCGCCGGACCTTGCCGAGCTTGTCAGCTGCTTGCCGCTGCAGCTGGACGAGAAGACGGGCGCGCTGGTCGACGACAGACCATGCGGGTCTCGATCTGTTAAGGATCGATAAAGGACTGTGGACATCGCGGAGGGATACCGCGTTGCTGAGTGGATGCGTTATTTGATGACGCCAATTGCCACTATCAACGATCGGAATTCCAATGAGAAAAAGCAAAGCGCATGTTCGCCGCTTGGCGATCTGTAGAGAGACTGTCCGTACACTTCAAGGCCCCGAGCTGACCAGCGTCGCGGCCGGATGGGAGTGCAGCGGAAAGACCAGTGGAAACATCTTGTGTAGTCTAATCGCCAGCGGCGATCCCGCTGTCTGCGAGCCGGCGAGATCGTAGGTCGAACGCCGGGCAATGCGTGCTTTGCGGGCACAATCAACAACGCGATCGACAGCGCGCCACCCGCCTGTGATCACGAGCGCGGATGGCTCGATTCAGGCCTGCTCGCGAAGCCGGCTGCGCAGCCACGCCGCTGCGAGCCGGAGATCGCGGGCCACGGTGTTGACGTGGAGGCTGCAGACCGCGGCGATCTGGTCCTGGGTCAGACCGCCGAAGTAGTGCAGCTCGATGATGCGGGCCTTGCGCTCGTCGAACTCGGCGAGCTCGTCGAGGGCCTCGTCGAGCGCGACCAGCTCCGCCGGTCGGTCGATGGCGACGCGCGTCTCATCGAATTCTGTAGGGCGCTCGCCGGCGCCTCGCTTGTGGGCGCCGCGCTTGCGGGCGTGGTCGACGAGGATCTGCCGCATGCAGCGCGAGGCGATCGCGAAGAAGTGCGCGCGATCGTTGAATTCGAGCTGCGTGCCTCCGGCCAGCCGGAGGTAGGCCTCGGAGATCAGGTCGGTGGGCGTGAACGTATGGTCCGGCCGCTCACCGCGCAGGTGGAACGCGGACAGGCGGCGCAGCTCGTCGTACACCATCGGGACGATCGCATCGAACGCGGTGCGGTCGCCGCGCTGCCACGCCCGCAGCAAGCTCGTCAGGTTCCCCTCAACTCCCGTCACGAAGCAATGGAACCGGGTCGCGCCCGCGCTGTCAAGCCATCGACGTGACGCAGTGCGGGGCGCGATCTTCCACGGGGTCCCTTCGGGCGGTCAGAAATCGCGGCACGAGTGTGTGGATCGCCGCCATTTTGCGCATACCACGACATGCGTTGCAGGGATGCAGGAAAGTCTCTACTCTCGCCAGGGGAGGACTGACGTGGGGCGCATGCCTCGGGAACATTCGTTCGTTCGCCGCTTGCACGCGGTGCCGGTGTGGCTCTTCGCGTGCGCGGTCGCCATGCTGGCGCCGCGTGCCTCCGCAGACCCGGCGACGATTCCGAAGGCGCCACGGGACGACAAGGCTCGACCGTGGGCCAAGGGCGTCTCCGAAGACGAACAGGAAGTTGCACGGAGCCTTCATGCAGAAGGCAATGCAGAATTTGCCGAATTGCGATTCGCGCAGGCGCTCGCGAAGTACAAAGAAGCGCTCCGCCACTGGGACCACCCGGCGATCCGCTTCAACATTGCGGTGAGCTTGATCAACCTCGACCAGCCCGTCGAGGCGAAGGACAACCTCGAGCGCAGCCTCACATATCGCGCCGCAGCGCTCGGTGGCGATGCGTACACGCAGGCCATGACGATTCGCAAGCTGCTCGACGCGCAGCTCGCTCATCTCCAGATCACGTGCTCGGAGCCCGGTGCGGTGGTTACCCTCGACGGAAAATACCTGTTCACCGCGCCCGGCACCATGGAACAGTTCCTGCTCCCCGGCGAACATCAGCTCGCGGCAACCAAGAGCGGCTTGAGGACCGAGGTCATGACGGTCACCGGTGTCGCTGGCAGGTTGACGGCCTTCGATCTGCGACCGGCTCCCGAGATGAGGCCGCCGCACTGGCGGTACTGGAAGCATGTGTTCGGTGGCGGTGCCGTGCTGGTCAGCGTCGGTGGCCTGAGCTATCTCTGGTCGTATTACTCGTTCAAGGACTACGACGACCAGGTTGCGGTGCGCTGCGCGCCGCGGGGTTGCAGCGCCGAGGAGAGCCGCGGCTTCGGCGATCTGAACAAACAGCTGGCTCGGGCCAGGACCAAGCAAACCGTCGCGTTCTCCCTGTTCGGCGTCGGCGGAGCGGCGATCGTCGTCGGGGTGGTCGGGCTCATTCTGGATCAGCCGCGGGTCCGGCCGGACTCGAAC
This sequence comes from Deltaproteobacteria bacterium, assembly GCA_005887925.1. Taxonomy (GTDB): domain Bacteria; phylum Myxococcota_A; class Polyangia; order Haliangiales; family Haliangiaceae; genus JABFXX01. The sequence continues at coordinate 13,737 of VBLP01000610.1, forward strand.
CGGGCGGTCCCGGCGGTCATGGTGGTGCCGGGTGGCGCCACGGTGACGCTGAGCTGGACGTTCTGATCGCCGGCCGCCACCCGGCTGCTTGCTCGCGAAGCCGCGCACATCGAAGCCGATCCAGGCGGTCGGTCACGGCAAGCTGCGGGTGATGGTTCGCATCGCTTGCTCGGCGCGGTCGGCGCGCTGGCGCTCCTTCTCGGCGAGCTCCTGGGCGCGCTTGCGGGCAGCGGTCTCGGCCGCGGCCGCTTCCTTGGCGCGCTCCTCCGCTTCGCGCGCCCGGGCCGACTCCTGCTTGGCGTGCTCCTCCGCTTCGCGCGCCCGCACTGACTCCTGCTCGGCGAGCTCGCGGCCCTGCTTGGCCTCGGCGAGCGCTGACTCCGCCTGTACCCGGCGCCGCTCCGCTTCGCCTTCGGCGCTGGCGCGCAGCGCCTTCTCGGCGGTCAGCTCGTCGACGCGCTTCTGGAGCTGGACCTCGGCCTTCCGCGCGCGGTCGGACTCGCTCTGTGCGTGGTCGGCTGACCGGACTGCCCGGGCGCGCTCGACCTCGGCCTCGGTCGCCTGTTCGTCGGCGCGGCGTGCCTGGCGCACCGACACGAACGTCGCGGCGATCAGCGTGGCTGCGACGAGGCTGATCGCAACCACCGTGCCCTTGTTGCGGCGGACGAACTTGCCGGCGCGATAGCTAACCGTCGCGGTCCGGGCGGTGACCGGCAGCCCGTCGAGCCAGCGCCCGAGGTCGTCGGCCAGCTGCTCCACCGAGGCGTACCTCCGCGCGGGTTCCTTGTGCAGGGCCTTGAGGATGATGTTGTCGAGGTCGCCGGACAGCTCGCGGCGACGCACCACCGGTGCGATGCTACTGGGTCGCGGCGGATCGACCTCGCAGATCACGCGCAGGATCTCGAGCCCGCCGGCCTCGGTGCTGTGCGCGCGCCGGCCGGTGACCAGCTCGTAGAGCACCGCGCCGACGGAGTAGACATCCGTCGCGGTGGATACCGCATCACCGCGCGCTTGCTCGGGACTGCCGTACTCCAGCGTGAACAGGCCGTATCCGGTGCGCGTCCTGGCTTCGCGACGGAAGTTGGGGCTCGACGTCGAGAGCGCCTTGGCGATACCGAAGTCGAGGATCTTCGGCGTACCGGCCGCGTCCACCAGGACGTTGCTCGGCTTGATGTCGCGGTGAACAACCAGGTTCTGATGCGCATACTGGAGTGCGCTGCAGACCTGGCGAATGAGCTTGACCCGCGCGCGCACCGGCAGCCCCTGCTGCTCGGCATAGTCTTTGATGGTCTGGCCCTCGATGTACTCCATCACCAGATACGGCAGGTCATCTTCGGTGCTGCCGCCATCGAGCAAGCGCACGATGTTGGGATGTTCGAGCGCGGCGAGGATCTGCCGCTCGTCGCGGAACCGTGCGACCGCCTCGGTCGAGCCGATCGCGTGGGTCAAGATCTTGATCGCGACCCGGTGCGCGAACTGCGCATCGTCGCGCTCGGCCAGGTACACGGCGCCCATGCCGCCCTCACCGATCTTCTTGGTCAGGCGAAACGGGCCGATGCGGCGTCCGAGGTGCGAGGTGACGGAATCGTCGGCGAGCCGTTTGGCTTCGGCAACGACGGCATCGCGGAGCGAGACACCCGCGGTGGTGGCGTTTGCGAGCAGCGCGCTCAGCTCACTTCGCAGCTGCAGATCGCTGCCGCACGCGCCGGCGATGAAGTCGCTGCGATCGGGTTCCTGCAGCTCCAGGGCCTGCTCGAACAGCGCCTCGATGCGATGCCAGCGTTCGGCGTTCATGGCTTCCACATGCTGGTCACTTGGCGTCCTTTCGCTTCCGCAGGATAAACGATCCGGATGGCCGACCGGCCTCAGTTTACCGGAACCACGAGCAGCTTGCTATCGCCCGAGATGAACACCGCCGCATCGTCCAGGCTGCTCGTCATCGCGACGGGTGCGTAGATCGAATCGCCTGGGCTGTTGGCGGTGTCGGGTAGTATCACGGTCTTGATCAGCGGGTAGAACCCGCTCTCGTCCAGGGCAGCAGTCAGGTCGTAGATCTCGAGATGGGCTCCGGCGCTATCAGGCACGTACAGGAACGCACGGCGCGAGCCGCGCGACGCCAGCGCAACCCCATGGATCGGGACCTTGCCGAGCAAGCCGAGCGAGCGGTCGAACACGTGGAGCGAGCCGTTGTAATCTCCGATCAAGCGCGATGCATCCCCGCTCACGGTCAGGTACCACATGGAGAGATTGCTGGAAACGGGCGTGCTGGACAGCGAGTCGAACACCGCGAGCCGGCCATTGCCGGAGGCATAAATGCGACTGCCATCGGCGCTGCCTGTGAAATAGCTGAAGTAGCTCAGAGCTTGGACCGAGTGATCCAGTGTGTCATAGAGATGTGATAGCGTGTCTCCCGAGCATGTCGTCAGCCGGGACGCGACGAAGATCTGGAGGTGGTCGCCGGTACTATCGAAGAGATATATGTAGGCGCGCGTCGAGTCTTGCGACATCAATGCACCGTTTCGCAAATACGGTACACCGCCGAGCTGCGTAAGGGAACGGCTATAGATATATCCATCTATGATCACGCGAGATGCGTCACCGCTGACGGAGATCGAGTACCCGCTGATGTTTGGGAAGCCCCGGACTGTCGTGTTGGACAATGATTCAAAGACTATCATCGGCCCAGGCCAGTAAGATGGATCACCGACATAGATCCGGCTGCCATCGGCGCTGCACCCCACTGTGCCATTGTCGGTCCAGTACCTGGTACCGAGCTGGTCCAGCGAGTGATCCCGCAGGTCAAAGATGTACGCGGGAGAAACTCCCGAGCAGTTCTGGAGCCCGGAGATCACGAACATCTTGCCGTTGTTCGCGGGCGCGATCTGGTACCAGAACAGGCCGCAAGAGCCAAAGGGATCATCGGTCAGCGTGGCGAGCACGACTCGCGTGAACATGCCGTCGGTCAGCGATATCGAGCTGACCGCAGCTTCGTCGAGGACGATCAACGATCGGCCGTCCGGTGCCATCGTGATGTCCGTCAAATGTGGAATCGCAAGCGGAGGAAGCTTCGACCAGGCACCATCGGCGTATGCGACGCGCTCGATCTGATGATCGAGCGTGTTCGCGCCGTAGATCGTTTGTCGCTCCGCGTCGTACACCATCCGCCCCAATCGTCCATGCGCGTCGATCGCCTGGTAGACGGCCGGCGTCGGCGCGACGATCACGAGCTCGGGCCGCGCCGCCGCGAGCCCCGAGCCGTTGAGCGTCACCGGGTAGCGGCCTTCCGGCAGCGGTGGGTAGCTCACGGTGATCTGCGTATCGCTGTCCGGGAGCACCTGCCCCACGACAACATCTCCGACACCGACGGTGACCAAGGCCCCGGCGCTCCGGAAGCCGGCGCCGCGCACGCGCAACGTGCCGCCGCGACCCGCGACGCCCACGTACGGGGCGACGAAGTCGATGTCGGTGAGACTCACCGCGACCTGGTAGCGGACGTGGATCGTGGCCCTGCGCTGGACGCTGCCGCGCATCGTCGTGAAGACCACATCTCCTTCGAGGGTACTCCCACCGGAGAACACCGTGGTGTTGACCGCGATCGAGAACAACGCAGGACTCCCCACCTGAGGCGGTGCAGAGACGGCGATCCAGGATGGCGCGGAGACCATCGTGACCGCTGCACCGTTGAACGCCAGCTCCACAACCTGGGGTGGAGGCAGTGGGCCACCACTCGTCGCAGCGAACTCCATGGCCGTCACGGTCGGCTGCAGCGTGAGGTCAGACGGCTCGACGCGGTACGCCACGGGCAAGTCATAGATATCGACCGCCGTGCTGTTCTCGCGATGCGTCGCGAATCGCACATTCGCCGACTGCCGCCCGGCGACCGAGGTGTCGATGACCTGCAGCGTGAACGCAGCGGTGTATGAAGTAGCAGGGCCCTCGGTGACCGCGAGCCAGCTCGGGGGAACGCCCTCGACATGCGCTAGACCGCGGTACGGGAGCCGCAAGCTCACAGTCACGCTCGCGGGGGGCACATCGCCTTCGTTCGCTGTGAACGCCACGGCGGGCGGCGAGACCAGCGCGATGCCGTCGATCGCGCGGCAATCGGCCGAGCAACCGTCGCCGTCGATCCGGTTGCCGTCGTCGCAGACCTCGCCGGGGTCGAGCACGCCATCGCCGCACGGTTCGGAGCAATCGGCGGGGCAGCCATCGCCCGACTCGTTGTTACCGTCGTCGCACACCTCGCCTGGGTCGACGATGCCATTGCCGCAGGTCAGCCGAATACAGAGCTGGGCCACCCCGGTGTCCGTGCACTGCGACCCCGGCGGGCACACGCCACCGTTATTGCAGTGCTGCGATGCCTCGTGCAGACAGCCGGTGTGCGAGGCCATCGCATGCAGCGCCAGGACGCCAGCCCAGGCAAGCCGTGACTCCCATCGTGGCCCCGATCGCAACGCACGGGCGGTCGTCACGCTCGCTTTGATGCAGCCGTGGCCCACGTTGTTCCTCTGAGCGCAGCAGGTAAGTCGCGAGCGCCGAGAGCGCGCCTGTATCAGAAGGCGCAAAACCTCGGCGCGATCCACACCGCTCGAAGATGCGCTCGTGGACCCGCCGCGAACGGCCGCGGACGCGCTGCGTTACTTGGGCTGCGGGACGACGCGCAGGTACGGCCGCAGCGTCTTCCAGCCGCCCGGGAACTGAGCCTTGGCGTCGGCGTCGGACACCGAGGGGACGATGATCACGTCCTCGCCTTGCTTCCAGTCCGACGGGGTCGCGACCTTGTGCTTGGCGGTCAGCTGCAGCGAGTCGATCACGCGCAGGATCTCGTCGAAGTTGCGGCCGGTGCTCGCCGGGTAGGTCAACGTCAGCTTGAGCTTCTTGTCGGGGCCGATGATGAACACCGAGCGCACGGTGAAGGTGTCGCTCGCGTTGGGATGGATCATCCCGTAGAGATTGGAGACCTTCCGGTCGTGGTCGGCGATCAGCGGGAAGTTGAGCGCGTGGCCCTGGGTCTCCTTGATGTCGTTGGCCCAGTTCTTGTGCGAGTCGAGCGGATCGACCGACAGGCCGATCACCTTGACGTTGCGCTTCTCGAACTCCGGCTTGAGCGCCGAGACCCGGCCGAGCTCGGTGGTGCAGACCGGCGTGAAGTCCTTGGGGTGCGAGAACAGAACGCCCCAGCCATTGCCGAGGAACTTGTGGAAGCTGATCGGACCCTCCGTCGTCTCCGCGGTGAAGTCCGGTGCATCGTCTCCGAGTTGCAATGCCATGACATCCTCCGTGATCGTGGTGTTGCGTCCGTTCTAGTGGACACCGCGACCAACGGCAAGCGTGATCGACGGCCGATCGCTGGGATCCGGGCCAGGTCCGCGATGCAACCGCCGCAGACATGGCCTCGATGCGCCGCCGGGTGGATCGCTACGACGGAGCCCGGTCGGCGGTGGCGTAGTCGAGGTACAGCAGCGCGAGGGCGACACCCGCGAAGGCGAACAGGGCGGGCCCG
>VBLP01000612.1 GCA_005887925.1 Deltaproteobacteria bacterium
CATCGGCCGCCAGCGCATCGCCGAGATCCTGCGCAATGCCGAGGTCTCGGAGAGCGACGCGGCGCGCGCGGCCGAGCAGTCGGAGGCCGCCGCACGCGCCCGCGGAGAGGTCGCGATGACGAACGCCAAGGCGGTGGTCCAGCGCAAGGGCAACGAGCTGCGCCAGATCAAGGCCGAGGTCGACGCCGAGGCGCGCGGCGAAGAGGTCCGCGCCGAGGCCGCCGGCCAGCAAGCCCGCGCAGAGGCCGAGCTCGCGCTGCAGCAGACCCGCGGCGAGCTCGAGCAGCTGCGGCTGCAGGCCGAGGTCACGATCCCGGCCGAGATCGATGCCCAGGTCCGCGAGCTGGCCGCCGCCGGACAGGCCGCGTCGATCGCGGCCGATGGTGAAGCGATGGCGGCATCGCTCGCCGAGGTCGCGTCGGCGTGGCGCGACAGCGGCGGGCGGGCGATGGACATGTTCGTGCTCCAGCACCTCGACCAGATCTTCGGCGACGTCGCGCGCGCCGCGAGCCGGCTCAAGGTCGAGCAGGTCAACCTGATCGACGGCGGCGACGGCAAGACGCTCCCGGCGTACGCGGCGGCCTACCCGGCGACGATGGCCGCGCTGCTCGAGCAGGTCACGCGGACGCTCGGCATCGACATCGCGAAGGTCATCACCGGCGCATCCACCACCCCGGGACGGAGCTAGGAGCCGCCATGCAGAACCTGCTGCTCGTCGCCGTGATCGGCCTCGCCGCCGCGGCGCTCGTCATCGTGATCGTCGTGTCGCGCATCATCTACATCTGCCCGCCGAACGCGGTGCTGATCTTCTCCGGCGCCCACCGCAAGATCGTAGGCGACGAGCGCGCGATCGGCTACCGCGTGGTCCAGGGCGGCCGCGGCATCCGGATCCCGCTGATCGAGGTCGTCGATCGCATGGACCTGACCAACATGATCATCGAGCTGCGGGTGCAGGGCGCGTATTCGCGCGGCGGCATCCCGCTCAACGTTCAGGGCGTCGCCAACGTCAAGGTGTCGAGCAAGGCGGCACAGCTCGCCAACGCGATCGAGCGCTTCCTCGGTGCCACGCAAGAGCAGATCATGGCGATCGCGCGCGAGACGCTCGAGGGCAACCTGCGCGGCGTGCTGTCGACGCTGACGCCCGAGGAGGTCAACCAGGACCGCGAGAAGTTCGCGGGCGAGCTGCTCCACGAGGCCGATCACGATCTCGCGCGGCTCGGCCTCGAGCTCGACACCCTGAAGATCCAGCACGTCTCCGACGACAAGGGCTACCTCAACTCGATCGGCCGGACCCAGACCGCCGACCTGCTGAAGCGGTCGCGGATCGCCGAGGCCGAGAACCGCGCGCTGGCGGCGGAGAACGCGGCCTCGAACTACCAGACCCAGGAGCTCGCCAAGCTCGACGCCGAGATCTCGATGGCGCGCGCGGAGGGCGCCCGGCGGGTCGCCGAGGCGCAGACCCGCAAGGGCGCGCTGATCGCCGAATCGAAGGGTCAGGTCCAGGCGCTGGTCGCCAAGGCCCGGGCCGAGCTCGACGTCCAGCACGCGCGGCTCGCCCAGGTCCGCTTCCAGCAGATCGCCGACAAGGTCAAGCCGGCCGAGGCCGACAAGGCCAAGCTGATCGCGACGGCGCGCGGCGTGGCCTCCAAGATCATCGAGGAGGGCAAGGCCACGGCGACCGCGATCCGCTCGCTCGGCGTGACGTGGGCCGCCGCCGGCGACAGCGCGCGGCAGATCTTCGTGGCCCAGAAGCTGTCGCGGCTGGTCGAGACCATGATGAGCACGGTCGGCGAGATGCCGATCGACAAGCTCACCGTGATCGATCGCGAGCTCGCCGCCAACGGCTCGAACTTCGCCGTCAAGACCGCGGTGACCGCGGAGCAGCTCAAGCAGATCCTCGGCGTCGACGTCGCCGCGGCGATCCAGAACCTCGCCGGCCAGCGCACCACCAGCGGCAGCCTGCCCCCGCCGGCCCCGCCGCCGCGTCCCCGACCGCCGACGTTGCCCGGCTCGGGCGCCAAGCCGGGCAGCACCGGCTGACGCGAGACACCGGGCAGCGACGCGCGGCCCGACCGAAGTCCGTGAAGTCGATCGTCCAGTCGGGCTGGAAGCCCGGGATGTTGGTATCGATCGTGAAGTCGTGGATCCCGGTCGCGGCGATGAACCCCGGGCTCAGATCGACGAGGTAGCTGGGCGGCGGCAGCGGGAACAGCGCACTGCCGCCGACGAACGCGCTGAAGATCGTGAGCTCGGGCAAGGTCGCCCAGTGCAGCGACGGCAAGCCGTCGGTGATGGTCCACTGCACGCCGTCGAGCGCAGGCGGCAGCGTGTACACGGCATCGCCGCCGACCTGGAACGGACGGCGGTGCGCGCGGAGCCCGTTGCCGAGGAACGCGCGGACCGAGGCGCTCTGCGTGTCGCTGGCGATCAGCGCCGCGTCCGGCGCGGCCTTCGCGGTCTCGAGCGGGCCGAGGTAGATCCGCTGCTGTCGTATCCGGTTCTCGATAACGCGGTGTTAACGCAAGGGGCGTGTCTCCTCGGGCCGCCTGGCCTACGCTCGGGCCATGGACTGGGCAACCATCGAGGCAGAGGCGCGCGAGGCATTCCGGGGCCGCGGGCGGTTCCCGCTGCGGGCGTACTCGGAGTTCATGCCGGCGCAGTTCGTCGGCTGGAAGCCGTGCGCGCGCGGCACCGGCGGCGAGGTGGCCACGCTCGGGGCGTGCGAGATCGACGAGTACGAGTGGGCGCACGAGATCGCGCCGGGGCTCGATCGGATCGCCGAGCACATCCTGCACGAGCTCGGCAAGCTGGTGCGCGGGCAGCCGCACGCGCTGTCGCGGACGCTGCTCGACGGCAGCCCGGCGTGGCCGCGCGAGCTCGCGGACGCGGCGCACGCGGGCAAGCTGGCCGACGAGCCGCTGGTGATCGCGATGCCGCTCGCGCTGTCGCGCACGCACGACGACAAGGGCAACGATCGCTTCACGCTGTTCGGGACGAGTCACGACGGGCCCGAGGCGGTCCTGGCCGGGCTCGACGACGCGGGGCCGGGCGGCATCGACGCGCTGGTGCGCTGGGCCGGCGGGACGCGGTGGGCGCGGCTGGGCGACGGTGATGCGGTGCCGGGGGCGACGATCGACGGCATCGACACGCTGGTGACGGTGCGGCCGTTCGCCGAGCTCCCCGAGCGCGTGCGCGCGCGATACCTGGCGCGGACGCTGCGGCTCGTGCCGTCGCCGGCGAGCCTGGTGTTCGCGTACCACCCGCGCTACCGCGAGCTGGCGAAGCTGCTGCCGCGCGCGACGCAGATCCCGCTGTTGCATCTGTTCCCGCGCTGCGAGGACCGCTATGCGATCCGGATCCCGCAGTCGGGCTGGCTCGACGAGGGCGGCCACGCCAGGCACCGGGTGGTCGACCGGATCGCGCGGACCCATCGCTGGCAGCGCGTGGCGCGCGACGCCGGCGTCCCGGCGGACGCGTTCCACGACCGCGTGTCGACCGCGCTGTTCTCGACCGAGCCCGACGCGATCGGGCTGTACGACAAGCCGCTGGCGCGCAACGTCCAGATCTGGACCGAGGACTACCGGCTGGTGCTCGACGGGCCGGTCGCGGATCGCGAGGCGATCGCCCGCGCGGCGCGCGAGGTCGGGGCCGGTGGCCGGTTCGGCTATCGCATGTACTTTCCGCCGATGCGCGCGGGGGTGCGCGAGCTGTTCTGGCACGTGCCGCTGATCGCGCGGCCGGGCGAGCGCTGGCCGGGCGCCCCGCTGGGCTATCTCACCGCCGAGCGCGCCGGCGCCGCGCCGGTCCGGCTGGCTCCCGAGCGGCTCGCCCGGGCCGGTCACGTCGCCGCGGCGGCGCTGCCGGTGCAGCACGGCCGCCCGACGGCGAGCCACAACGCGCGCAAGCTGCTCGACGCCCGCGCGCTGCTCGGCGAGCCGCTGACGCCGTCGTTCGCGCGCTCGCTGCTGCGGCTGGCCAAGACCGAGACGCTCGACGACTACCTGGCGACCGCGATCGCGCAGGCGCGGGCGACGATCGGGACGCCGGACGACCCCGGGCCGGCGCTGGTGCTCGACCGGCTGGGCGACCGCGCGGTCGAGGACCAGATCTGGCGCTGCATCGCCGATCTCGCCGAGGGTACGTTCCGCCAGAAGTCCAACTCCGACGGCATCGCGGTCAACCGCGGCAAGACCGGCGGCCCGGCGGCGAAGGCCGCGCACGTCCACGTCGCGGAACGCCGCGACCTCGAGGCGCTCGGCGATCACCTCCACGCGCGCTATCGCGGGCTGATCGCGGCGCACGGCGTGGCCGGCGCCGAGGTGGTCGACCACGTGTTCCGCTGGGACACCGACTTCGACCTGCCGTGGATGGAGGGCTGGGCCAGGAACCGGCGCGTGGCGAGCGAGCGCAACATCGTGATGCGGATCCCGGGCCGCCGGCGCGACGAGGCCGTGATCATGGCCGATCACTACGACACGGCGTACATGGAGGACGTCTACGACGCCGATCGCGGCGGCGATACGCTGCGCGCGCCGGCGCAGGGCGCCGACGACAACCACTCGGCGACCACGGCGCTCTTGCTCGCGGCCGAGCACCTCCTGCCGCTGGCGCGGGCCGGCAGGCTCGAGCGCGACGTCTGGCTGGTCCACCTCACCGGCGAGGAGTTCCCTGCCGACTCGCTCGGGGCGCGCGCGCTGTGCCAGGGGCTGGTCGAGCAGCACCTGGTGTTCACCGCCGAGGACGGCGCGCCGCGCGATGTCTCGCAGGTCCGCATCGCCGGCGCGTTCATCCTCGACATGATCGGCCACAACACGCATCGCGACCTCGACGTGTTCCAGATCGCGCCGGGCGAGGGCGCGGCGGCGCACCGGCTGGCGTGGTGCGCCCAGCGCGCAAACCAGCGCTGGAACCACGCGGCGGCGGCGTGGAATGCCGCGCCCGACCGCCACGGCAAGGGCCGCGCGCAGCGCATGCCCGACGGCGTGCGGCCGCCGCCGCCGTTCGCCCACCTCGCGCTGCACGGCGAGGTCCGCGTCGAGTGGGAGCCGCGCTCGGCGCTGTACAACACCGACGGGCAGGTGTTCTCGGACGTCGGCGTGCCGGTCGTGCTGTTCATGGAGAACTACGACATCAGCCGCACCGGATACCACGACACGCTCGACACCATGGCCAACATCGATCTCGACTACTGCGCCGCGCTCACCGCGATCGCGATCGAGGCGGTCGCCGACACCGCGTGCGCGCCGTAGCTCGCCGCACGGGCGGCGTCCTGTGCTAGATCGTGGCCATGACCACCGAGCAGGTTCTCGTCGAAGTCACCGGCGATCTCGCAACCGTCACGCTCAACCGGCCCGATCGCCGGAACTCGCTGTCGGAGTCGATGCTGCGCGACATCGGCGCGGCGACGGCGCGGGCGGCCGAGGCGCCCGGCGTGCGCGCCGTGATCCTGGCCGCGGCCGGGCCGGTGTTCTCGGCGGGCCACGACTTCAGCGACATGATCGAGCGCGACCTCGACGGCATGCGCCGCCTGCTCACCGTGTGCACCGACGTCATGCTCGGCCTCGCGCGCCTGCCGGTGCCGGTCGTCGCGTGCGTGCAGGGCATCGCGACCGCGGCCGGCTGTCAGCTCGTCGCGAGCTGTGACCTCGCCGTCGCCGTCGAGGAGGCCAGCTTCGCCACGCCCGGCGGCAAGGGCGGCTGGTTCTGCCACACGCCGCTGGTCGCGGTCGCGCGCGCCATCGGGGCCCGCCGCGCGCTCGAGCTCGGCATGACCGGCGACCCGATCGACGCGCGCACGCCGAGACCCACAAGCTCGCCCGCGCCGCCAGCCGCGGCAGCCTCGCGTCCAAGGCGTCCGGCAAGCGGACGTTCTACCGGCAGGTCGAGCTCGACGTCGAGGCGGCGTACGCCGAGGCGGTCGAGGTCATGGCGCACAGCGCGACCACGGCCGACGGCCGCGAGTCGATGCGCGCGTTCCTCGAGAAGCGCCCGGGCGTCTATCCCGCTCTGGCCGCCCCGGCCGCCCGGGTCGCCCCCGCCGCCCGCTGATCGCTCAGTGCCTGCGCGAGGCGTCGATGTCGGCATTCATCCGGTAGTCCGTGGCATCGCCGACCAGCGCGCGCTGGCTGAGCCGGAAGTCGGTCACGGCGAGGAACCGCATCGCGGTGCTGCCCAGGTTCTGGGTCTGGTGCATCGCCCAGCGCGGGACCAGGATCGAGTCGCCGGGGCCGACCGGCAGCACGCGGTCGTCGATCAGCACCTGGCCGCTGCCCTCGAGGATGTGGATCAGCGTCTCGTGCGCGTGCTTGTGCTTCTCGTTGAACTTGCCGGGCGGGATCCGCACCATTCGCGGGTCGAGCACCTCGGCGGCGAGCGGCAGGCGCTCGACCGTGAACTTGATGTTGAGCCGGGCGACCTCGTTGTCGTACATCGCGATCGTCGCGCCGCCCGGGCGGTGGCACAGCTCGGCGTCCCTGCGGCCGTGCGCCAGCGACTCGCGGGCCTGCATCCGCAGCACGATCGGATGGATCCGGGCGCGCTGCAGATCCTCGAACACGCTATCGAAGAACTCCATCCGCAGGTCGAGCGCACGCCGCATCGCCGCCGCGCAGGTGTCGAACCAGCCGGGCTGGCCGGCGTACGACATCATCATGTTCTCGAGCGTGACGGCGTGGTCGTCGTCGCACGCGATGTGGATATCGAAGAACTCGAGCTCCGACTCGGCGATCCCGGCGCGGACGAGGCCGGTCCGCATCATCGTGTACATCCGCGACACGATGCCCTCGGTCCCGATCGCCAGGAACGCGGCGCTCGCGACCGGGTCGGCGGACTGGGACTGCGCGAGATACTCGCGCACGAAGTGCCGCGTGTGGGGCGCGTACGCGATCTGCGCGACGTCGGCGATGCCGAGCGAGTCGCGCAGGAAGTTGCGAAAGATCTGGGCGTGGCGGCGTGCCGGCTCGCAGCCGCCGCCCTCCTCCCACAGGTTCTGCGCCAGCTGGGCGCGGAACAGGTCGTTGTCGCAGCTCGCCATCACTGCGGCGATGAACCGCGTGAAGCTCGATGTGTAGCAATGATATTGCGAGAACACATGGCGGATGTCGTCGCGCGACAGTGCGCCCTGCGCAAACGCGGTCAATAGCCGGCAGCTCCACATCGGGTGCTCGTGCTGGAGCGCGTGAAGCGCTGCGAGCTGGTGCTCGATGGATTCGCCGTGGTCCGGCAGGGGAGCGAGACCGGGTGTGCGACGGAAGGCTTCGATGACGCTCACGACATGCTCCTTCGCGATGCGAAATGGCGGATGACGACGAGCGCTCGCTCGAGCATGTCCCGTGCCGAGCGATCGATCGCGCCGCGGCGTTCGCACGGATCGCCGGTGCGGCCGCCGCGCGGCTGGCAACTGCTTGTGTTCCGCCCACAAGCGCGGCGTCATCGACCACGCGAGCGAGGTCGCGGCGGTGCCGGCCCTGGTCGCCTGCCGGTCCAACTGGACCACCTGCTACGTTCGAGGTGATCCCGGTGCACGGCGACGGTGATTCCGCCCTGTCTTGCGCGAGGGAAACGATGTGTTACGCGCCGAGGATTCCACTACGCGATGGCGTGGGCTATCTGACACGATTCGACACTCTGCGTCACCACGGGCTGCGTGGTACCGCAGGGTTAACCGCGGCAGGCGAGTTGCGGTGCTCGCGCTCGCCGAGCCCGAGCCGCCGCTGGTCCAGCTCGGGCTGCGCCGCGCGGCGTGACCGGCGATCACTGGTCGCGCGTGCCCCGGCGCGGCTGGTTGCCGCGGATCAGCGCCTTCTCGAGGATGGCGCGGTCGGCCTCGCGGCGCTCGTCGAGCGCGTCCCGCCGATAGCAGCGCGTCTCGACGATGTGGCTGCCGGTCTGCGGCTCCTGGATGCAGACCATGTCGTCGGGAGACGCCCGTCCGCCGGCCGGACGCGCCGGGCAGGCATCGGACTGACCGGCGCACGGTCCTCCACATCCGGGCGACGCCGCGAGGACACCGGCGAGGACGAGGGCTGCTCCGCAACGTGAGATGGGCACGGCGTCTCCTTGTCGCTCGCGACACAGGCCGCGAGCGGTCGATTGGATCACTCCGGCAGCGGGATCGTGTCGTGAACCAGCGCCGCGCCGTGATGGTGCGCGACGAGCAGCCGGCCCGACGACCAGGCGAGGGCAGGGCTCCCCGTCGATGCGGCGTCGCGCCAGACCACCGCCGTCGCGCCGCTGCGGTCGATCCGGATCACCTCGGCGCCGGCCTTCGTGGCATGGCCGACCGCGAACGCGGCATCGCCGATGCCGATGATCGAGATCTCCGACGACGCCGTGTCCAGCGGCACGACCCACTTCGTCTTGCCGGTCTCGGTCAGGAATGCCAGGCGCGCCGTGCCGGCCTCATCGCGCACGGCGATCAGGCAGGCATTGCTGACGCAGCCGAAGCCGAGGATCGGCAGCCGGCGATCGAGCCGGAACGTCGCGTGAAGCGCCGAGCAGCGCCGCCTGGTGCAGAACGTGAACTGCAGCCGGTCGGCGTCGCGCCAGAACAGCGTGACGTTCTGCTCCGCCGACGCCACGCCGCACCACTGGTTGCGCGCGATCCCGACGGCCGTCGCGGTCAGCTCGGCCGTTGCCGCGCCGCTCCCCGCGACCGGACCGTGGACGATCCACACGCTGTCGTCGGCCTCGAGCCAGCCGACCGCGAAGCGCGCGTCGTTGCTCGCGACGCCGTCGCACAGCTGGCGCGCCGCCTTGCCCCACGTCCCGATCTCCCGGTCGTCCTCGACACGGACCAGCCGGATCTTCTTGCCCTGCTGCCACGCAACCGCCGTGCCTGTGCTGGTTCCGACCACGCGCTGGTCATCGCCGTGCCGCACCGTCATCGTGCGGCGCGCGCGGCCGTCGCGCTCGAGCTCGATCACCCGCCGGCCGGCGCCGTCGCGCTGGGTCGACACGAAGCCATCCCGCAGCACGCCGACCTGCAGCGCGGCCGGTGCCGCCGCGCGATCACCGCGCGTCAGCCACAGCGCCGCGGCGAGCACGGCCCCCGCGGCGGCGACAGATCGCACCGGCGACCGGCGGACGTGCAGCGCCGCGAGGTGGAACAGCAGGCCGAGGATCGAGCGAGGTCGCGCCATGGCACCACGATACCGAAATCCGGCGCGCCACGTCACCAGTGTCCGTCCGCGCCCGGCGAGCAACCGTGGCAGGGATGGACCGGGGCGATCGGGATGGCATAGTCACCCGCATGACCGCCGTGCCCGGTCGGGTGTTCCAGCTGCTCCGAGCGAAGCAGCGCGTGGTGCTGGCGGTCGCCGCGCTCGCCGTCTTGGTCATGGTGCTGCTGAGCATGCACAGCCAGGCGAGCGCCAAGCCTGTCTGCGAGCGGCGCACCTTCGAGGGCTCGCGCTTCACGGTGTGCTCGTTCGACGCCGAGCGGGACGAGTTGCGGCTGGTCTGGCGGAGCAAGGACGGACACGCGCTGCGGGGTTTCGCCGCGCTCGCCGGCGATCTGGGCAGCGACGCACAGCAGGTCCGCTTCGCGATGAACGCCGGCATGTTCGACGATGCCGGTGCCCCGATCGGGCTGCTAATCGCCGGCAGCGCCGTGCTACATCCACTCGACACGAACGACGGAATGGGCAACTTCTATCTCAAGCCCAACGGCGTGTTCTCGATCGATCGAGAGCGCGCCGTGCACGTCGAGCGCTGCGATGCGTACGCCAAGCGCGACGCAGCGTCGGTCTCGGCAACGCAGTCAGGCCCCCTGCTGGTGATCGATGGCGCGCTTCATCCGGCGATCGCAAACGATGGACTGTCACGCACGATCCGCAACGGCGTCGGCGCATGCGGTGCGCACACCGCACTGTTCGCGATCAGCGAGGAGCCGGTGTCATTTGGAAAGCTCGCGCGTCTGTTCCGCGATGACCTGCACTGCGCCAGCGCGCTCTACCTCGATGGCGCCATCTCGAGCCTGTGGCTGCCCGCAACCGGGCGCCGCGACGCCGGCCACGCGCTCGGCCCGATGCTCGTCGTCCTGGGTCGGCGCTGAACCGCGCGTGCGGGGCGATCGGCAGCTCTGCGAGCGGACACCGATCGCGGCTCGCCGCGGAATTCGTGATCTCCTTATCGCTCTTCTGAAGTCTCCTCCTTGTTTCGACGATCGAAAGCCGCCGCGACGGCGCGTCGATGCATCTCCTTGAGCGCCTCGTTGCGGTCCTTGCGGCGGACCAGATCGTCGAGCTCATTGGCACCGACCAGCACGACAAGCATGTCCTTTTCGGATTTCTGGAGCTGAAGGTTACGAACGGTGTCCGAGATCCCCCCGGGGGCGATCAGCAGGGCGAGCCGACAGCGATTGTAGCGACCTTCCATCTTGCCCCAGAGATCGCGAAGCTCCTTCGTGCCGACACGCTTCGACCAGTGCTTGCACTCGACAAGGATGTACGGCGATTCCTTCTGCCAGAACGGATCGGCGGATCCATTCTGGACCAGCACGTCGATCTCCTCGACCAAGTTTCGGAGCCGCGTGTCCAGCCGGTCGAATCCCGGGATCGTCTTGAGGACCAACGCAACGAGACGCTCGAGCAGGAGGCCCTTCCTGTGGGGGTCCTTCTCGGCTTGCACCGCGGACCACGTCTCCCGTATCGCCAGCTCGGTGCCGTCGAGATCCAGTGTCGCGAGCCATCGCTCCGAGACCACCTCCATCGCATTACGCACCTTGACGCGCAGCATGGCCTCGAGGATCGCAGTCTTCTCGAGGTAATCGTATGCCCCTTCGCGGAAGGCGCGCTCGACGGCCTCCTTGGAGGCATACGCGGTCACCAAGAGTACCTTGGCGCCGGGTGCCCGGCTGCGAGATTGTCATCGAGGCTCCTTTGGGCGATAGCGGGCCCGCGATGTCGCGTCGGCGACATCTGCATGGCCCGATCAGCTATTCGCCGCGCCCGGCGATCTGGATGCAGCGTTCGCTGCCCGGAACTGCGCGCTGGCGCACATGCGATCGGCGGCAACCTGTAAGGCGACCCACGATCGACGGCGTCCGTCAGGGTGCCGTGCCCCGCCCGAGGGCGACCGTCACCAGCGCGCAGAGATCACGCCACAGCCTGCCACCGTTGCTACTACGAGGATGACGCTCACGCCGGTGGCTCCGGCGTGCGACGATGTCAGCGAGGGAGACACGAACATGACGCATGGGTGGACGCCGAGGCTCGTCCTCGATCCGGTGCTGCGCGACGAGGCGAGCTTTGCCAACCAGG
>VBLP01000611.1 GCA_005887925.1 Deltaproteobacteria bacterium
CCTTTGATCGCTTCTTTTGGGACTAGCGCGGATCGCACCGCGCAGATCTGGGACGCGGCGAGCGGCGCGCGGCTGGCGCCACCGCTCATTCATCGCGGCGCTGTCACCAGCGCCGCATTCAGTCCGGATGGCACGCGCGTACTCACCACCAGCGCGGACCATACCGCACGCATCTGGAGCGCCATTGGGGGCATGCCGCTGTCACCACCGCTCCAGCACGAGGGCGCTGTGAATGATGGTGCGTTCAGCCCGGATGGCACCCGTATCGTCACCGCCATCGCGGATCACGCGGCGCGGATCTGGAACGCGCTTTCCGGTCAGCTGCTCTCTCAGGCCCTCCACGACGATGTCGTGTGGAGTGCGGCATTCAGCCCCGACGGGTCGTGTATCGTCACCGCCAGCAAGGACCATACTGCGGCCATCTGGGACGTCGCGTCTGGTCGGCCGATCGTTCCGCTGCTCCAGCACTGTGCCGACGTGACTGGCGCGGTGTTCAGCCCTGATGGCACGCGCATCCTCACCGCCAGCTGGGATTACACCGCGCGGGTGTGGCGCTTGCCGCTCGCGGCCGGAACGGTGCGCGACTGGGCGGATCTGGTGGAACGCGCTGGTGCGGAGCCGCTCGCGAGCGACCTCTTGCGGGGGACCGGCATCCCGGCGGCACGCCGGAGATGACCGCTACGGGACGTAGGTCTGGCAGGTGCCGGTGTTGCCCTGATGCACGCAGCGCACGGAGATCATGGTGCCGCTCGAGACCATCTTGCCATCCTGGGTCCGCAGCCCGGGCTCGGTGGGACAGCCGAGGGCGCACATGCTGGCGGCCTTGTTTTCGCATGACTGCATGTCTGGAGCGAACTCGCGAGCCACACCGTTGATGGGCTGTGCACCGCAGTAGCAGCCGATCGCGTATGCGGTGCAGTCATCGACGGTAGTGCACGCGGCCATGTCCACGGGAGGAGCCATGCAGTTGAACGACGTATCGTCGGGGTTGTTCGAGCTGCACGCCCCGAGCCCGAGGCAAAGGATGAGCCCGAGCGGCAACGCGCAAAGCGTCGCCGCTATCGCGAGTGACCGCCGATGACGCGAGGTGGTGAGTCGCACCGGGACACCATACCAGCGGCCACCGAGGCGCACCAAGGAAAGCGCCGTCGCGGCCATCGCTGCGTCGTGCTGGTCACTCGAGAATTCGTTGTCGATGTGCACGCGTGACGTGGAGCCCATGACGTGGCAGCGTGGCAGCCGTGCGCAGCCGCGAGGTCAGCCGCAGGCGCACATGTCCTTGTCATGCATAGCCGGCCGTCAGGCGAGCGCGGCGGCGAGCGCGGCGACGACGCGGTCGACCTGCGCGACGGTGAGATCGGGGTACATCGGCAAGGAGATCATCTCGCCCGCGGCGCGCTCGGCGATGGGGCAGCTGCCGGGGCCCTGGCCGAGGTGCGCGTAGGCGCGCTGGAGGTGGATCGGCCGCGGGTAGTGGATCGCGGTCGCGATGCCGGCGGCGGCGAGGCGATCGCGGATGGCGTCGCGGCGCGCGGCGGCGACGCGGATCACCAGGAGGTGATGGACCGGCGCGGAGCCGGTGGGCTCGGCGACCAGGCGAACGCCGGGGAGCTCGGCGAGCCGGGTGCGGTAGTGCGCGGCGAGGCGGCGGCGGGCCGCGTTGCCGGCGTCGAGGCGCGCGAGGCTGATCGAGAGGCACGCGCACGAAACAGCGTCGAGCCGCGCGTTGTAGCCGATGTCGACGTGGTCGTGGCGGCCGGCCTGGCCGTGATCGCGGAGCCGGCGGACGCGGTCGGCGAGCGCGCCGTGGCGCGTGGTGACGGCCCCGCCCTCGCCGAGCGCGCCGAGGTTCTTGGTCGGGTAGAAGCTGAATGCGGCGACGGGAGCGATCGCGCCGGCGCGCCAGTGCTCGCCGCCGGGGCCGCTGCGGGTCGCGCCGTGCGCCTGGGCAGCGTCCTCGAGGACGTGCAGCCGATGCGCGGCGGCGAGCGCGGAGACCGCGGCCATGTCGGCGATCTGGCCGAACAGGTGCACGGGGATGATGCAGCGGGTGCGCGGGGTGATCCGGCGCGCGGCGTCGGCGGCGTCGAGCAGCAGGGTCGCGTCGTCGACGTCGGCGAGCACCGGGGTCGCGCCGGCGTGGCTGAACGAGCGCGTCGGTGCCGGTGCGGACGGCGATCGCGTGCGGCGCGCCGCAGTAGCGCGCGAAGCCGGCCTCGAAGTCGGCGACGGCGGGGCCGCCGACGAAGCCGCCGGTATCGAGCAGGCGCTCGAACGCGGCGAGGTAGTCGGCCTTGCTCGGGCGGATCAGCGCGGGGAGATCGACGAACGGGACGGGCGCGGCGCCGGCCGGGTCGCGCGGCGCGGTCACAGCGCCACCCGGGCGCCCTGCTGCTCGAGCGAGCGCTGCGCGGCGGCCAGCAAGCGCACGATGCGCACGCCGACCGCGGCGCCCGAGTCCGAGGCCTTGCCGTCGAGGCACTCGGCGGCGAACGCCTGCGCCATCACCGACAGCGCCTCGCGGCCGTCGAGCTTGGGCGAGGTGATGTCGCCCGAGCGGTACTGGACGTTGAGCGCGTAGGCCGACTCCTTGTCGATCGCCTTCACGTCGACCGAGCTCTCGTAGATCTTGACCGGCTCGACGGGCGAGGTGTCGTCCCACACCAGCATCTTCTTGCTGCCGGCGATGATCATCCGCCGGGTCTTGACCGGCGCGACCCAGTTGACGTGGATGTGGGCGAGCAGGTCGCCGTCGAACCCGACGGTGAGGTAGGCGAGGTTCTCGTGGCGGCCGTAGTGCGAGACGCCGATCGCCGAGATCCAGCGCGCGGTGGCGCCGACGGTCTTGCCGAGCACGAAGTCGATGATCGTCAGATCGTGCGGCGCGAGGTCCCAGATCACGTTGTAATCGGGCTGGAACAGGCCGAGGTTGATCCGCACCGAGTCGAGGTAGAGCACGCGGCCGAGCTCGCCACCGGCGATCAGGCTCGCGATCTTGCGGACCGCGCCGGTGTAGACGAATGTGTGATCGATCATGAGCACGCGGCCGGCGCGCGCCGCGAGCCCCGCGAGCTCCTCGGCCTCGGCGACGCTCGGCGCGAGCGGCTTCTCGACCAGCACGTGCTTGCCGGCCTCGAGCGCGGCGCGGGCGAGGCCGTGGTGCGTGAACAGCGGCGTCGCGATCACGACCGCGTCGACCTCGGGATCGGCGATCACGGCCGCCGCGTCGGCGACACACCGGATGTGCGGCACGGCCACGGCGGCGGCCTGGCGGCGCGCCGGCACCGACTCGGCGATCGCGACCACCCGGGTGCGCGGCCCCGCCGCGAAGTTGCGGACCAGGTTCGGCCCCCAGTAGCCGTAGCCGATCACGCCGATGCGAAGCTGTGCCGCGGTCACGGCGACCGACCGTCACACGCCGCGCCCGTGTGGTCAAGAGAGCGCGCTCGTCGAGCCCTGCCGCCGGCCGCGGCATGTGCGATTCGTCGTCGGAAAACCCAGTTTGACCGCCCGCCGGATTTCGCTGACCATGGCGCCATGCTGGCCGGGACCGCCCGTGGCGCTGGACGAGTGACGGAGGTCCCGCTGCTCGAGATCGCGGGCGGGCTGGAGGCAGCGCGGGTGCTGCTCGTGGGCGAGCTGCACGGCACCGTCGAGTGCCCCGCGGTGTTCGGCGATCTGGTGTTCGCCGCGGCGCAGCGCGGCCCGGTCAGCGTCGGGCTCGATCTGCCGGCGAGCGAGCAGGCCGAGCTCGATCACTTCCTGGTCGACCCCGACGACGACGCGCGGCGCGCTCGCTGGCTCGCCCGGCCGCTGTTCACGACACGGCACCAGGATGGCCACACCAGCCGCGCGATGCAGGGCTTGCTCGATCGGCTCGGCCGCTATCGCAGGAAGGGCACGCCGATCGAGGTGTTCGCGTTCGATGCGCCGGCGCACGGCGAACGCGCCGACGAGGATCGCGACCTGCGGATGGCGAGGGCGATCGCCGAGCACGCCCGCGATCGAACGCGGCGCGTGCTCGCGCTGATGGGCAACGTCCACAACCAGCTCGATCGCGACACGCCCTGGGCCCCCGACTTCCCCACCGTGGCGATGCACCTGCGCGACATCCTGGGCGAGGACGACCTGCGCTCGCTGACGCTCGACTGGGTCACCGGCACCGCATGGACCGAGACCGATCAGGGCGTCGGCGAGCAGATCTGCGACGGCTTCCAGCTCGCGCCCGTCGGCTCCGTCGTGATCGAGCGCGAGCACGAGAGCGCGGCGTGGCGGCACGCGATCATCAACCTCGGGACGCTGCACGCATCGCCGCCGGCCGTCGCGCCGGCGCGCGAGGGCGCCTGACGCCTCACGGCCGCAGCAGGCCGACCTCGAGATCGCCGACCGCGACTCCGACCGGCCCATCGGGCCGCGGCCCCGGCGGGGCGTACGGCGCCGGCGTCGCCTCGACCGTCAGCTCGTTGGTGTGCACCGCGATGCCGGGCAGATCGAAGCGCACCGCGGTCCAGCCCGCGAGCTCGACGTCGGCGACGACCTCGCCGTTCCAGCGCACCGTCGCGCGCTGCGCCCCTGCCGGCGCCAGCCACAGCGTCATGCGCTGGCCCTCCGGCATCAGGTTGGGCACCAGCACCGTCGCCGCCGGCGCGGTGGTCCAGCGCAGCGGCCGGTCGGCCGTCACCGCGCGCGACCAGCCGGTGACCAGGTACGGCTCGATGCCGCCGCTGGCGATGCGCCACGCGCCGCGCTGCGCCCACAGCTGATCATCCTGCAGCGCATCGAGCGGCGGCACCAGCGGGTAGTTGCCGACCGTGCGGTCCCAGCGATCGAGCGGCACGCCGTGGCGCCACGCGAACCACGCGCTCGCCGGTAGCTCGAACGGATCGCCGATCGCGCCGTAGATCCGCGCGAACACGCCGCGCAGCGGCCGCGGCACGCGATCGCAGCAGCTCGGCGCCATCGCGTCGGGCGCCGCCACCCCGCCGCGCAGCTCGCCGACGCGCATCAGGTTCCACGCCACCATCGGCCCGAGAACCGCCAGCGCGATCGCGTGGCGCGCCGCGACCGGCAGCCGCCGCGCCAGCCGGCCACACCGCCACAGAAGGCTCGCGAGCCCGACCACGAGCGGCAGCGTGACGTTGCACATCCGGCGCTGGCCGAACGCCGCGCCGGCCCACCAGTCGAACACCGTGCTGTTGAGATAGACCTGGATCACCACCGCCGCGCAGAGGCCCGCGGCGACCAGGCGCGCGCGCCCGGGCAGCGTCGCCAGGCCGATCACCGCCGCATACGCGATCGGCGTCGTCGAGAACCAGCCGTTGCGCGGCGCGAACAGCACCTCGCCGATCATCGGCGCGTCGAGCCGCGTGAACCGCGCGCCCTGCGGCAGCCCGGTCGCCTTGCCGAACACCACGTACCACTCGGCGAGCTGCGGCGCGAACACCACCAGCGTCACCGCCACGGTCGCCGCGCCGCCGAGCCACCACCGCGCCGCCTCGCGCCACCGCCCGCGCCGCCGCACCGTCTCGGTCGCGACCTCGAGCGCGATCACCACGCCCATCGCCAGCTCCTGCACCCGCACCAGCATCGCGAGCCCGAGCAAGAGGCCGAGCGCGATCCAGCGCCGCGCGTCGCTCCGCCCGAGCGTGACCGCCCAGTAGAACAGGAACGCCGCGCAGGCCAGCGCGTCCATCGCGTGCGAGTAGCTCGGCATGTACGTCGCGTAGTAGGTGAGCGACGATCCGAGCAGCACCGCCACCCCGGCGTACGCCGGCGCCCACGCTCCCCCGAGCAGGCGCCGCGCCAGGCGCGCCCCGAGCAGCACCGCCGCGCACGCGAACAGCGCGCTCGACAGGAACACGAAGCGCTGGTGCCACAGCGTGTAGCCGTGCAGCGCGATGTCGGCGCCGAGCGCGTTGGCCACCACCGCGCCGGCCTCGGCGATCCAGATCAGCGGCGTCCACACCAGCGCCGGTCCGATCGGGTTGGGCACGCCCTTGCGGCCCGTCGCGGTCACGCGCGCACGCCACGGATCGCCGAACCGCGCCAGGTCGTTGTCGAACCGCCAGTCGCCGTCGAGCGCCGTCGACCGCGCCATCAGGTACATCAGGTGGCCGTCGCCGCGCGCCAGCACCGGCCGGTACACGCCATCGCCGCGCGGCACATCCGGCTGCCCGCCCATGTCCTGGTTGGTGCAGTACATCCCGACGATCACCGCGAACGCCGCGAGCATCATCAGCCGCGGCCGCCGCCCGTCGGACGCCCACAGCCGGCGCGCCCCGCCTTGGAGTCGCGCCTGCAACCGGCGGACCCATCGCACCGTCAGGGGCAGCGGCGGTGTCCTGCCGGTCAGTCCGTCGGCGGACCTCGCCGGAGGCCCGGCGCCTGGGCCAGGCGGCGCGCCCGATCCACCCGGAGATGCCCCGGTCGCTGTCATCGCTCCACATCCGGAACAGGCAGCTGCGGTGCCGGCGCGCCGAGCGCGAGCGAGGCCCCGACCCGCGCGACATCGACGATCGCGCGCACCACGACGTCGCGGCGCGCCCCGGTCGCCTTGCCTGCGCCCCGGCGATGGAACTCCACCGGCACCTCCACCACGCGCGCCCCGCCGCGCGCCGCCCGGATCACCCGCTCACCCTCGGCGAACACGCCGCGCGCCACCACCGCGCGGTGCAAGAGCTCGCGGCGCGCCAGCTTGACCGACCCCGGATCGCCGCCCGGCGCGCCCAGCGCCCGCACCACGCGCTCGTAGCTCCACGAGATCAACCGGCGGTACGGCGTGTACACCTCGCGCTTGTTCGACCGCACACCGATCACGAAGTCCGCCCCCGCCTCCGCCGCGGTGGCCATCGGCGCGAGCACCGTCATCGGCCACTGCCGATCCGCGCTGTTGAGAAACACCCAGGCGTGCCGCGCCTGCGCATACAGCGCGCGCATCGACGCCTCGATCCCGCGGTTCTGCCCGCGGTGCACCACCACCACGCGCGGATCGCGCGCCGCGATCGCCGCCGCGATCGCCCGCGTCTCGTCACGCGACGCGTCGTCGCACACGATGACCTCGAGCGCCCCGGCATGCGCCGCCCCGACCTCGAGCGCCTCGCGCACGCTGGCCTCGATCGACGCGGCCTCGTTGTAGGCCGGGATCACGATCGACAGCGAGGGCAGCATCGAGCGCCAACAATGCACCACCGGCCCCACGCGTGGCCACTCCACCGGCGAGCCAGGCAGGAGCCATGGAGCGGGGCCGGCAGCGGGGACCGTCGGTTGCACCGCGCCGGCCATGATGCATGCTTGCCGCCACATGCCCGCGGTCGACCGGATCACCATCGTCGAAGCAGACATCACCACGCTCGAGGTCGACGCGATCGTCAACGCCGCCAACTCGTCGCTGCTCGGCGGCGGCGGTGTCGACGGCGCGATCCACCGGCGCGCCGGCAAGGAGCTGCTCGCCGAGTGCCGCGCGCTCGGCGGCTGCGACACCGGCGACGCCAAGATCACCCGAGGCTACAAGCTGCCTGCGAAGCACGTGATCCACACCGTCGGCCCGCGCTGGGCCGGCGGCGGCAGCGGCGAGCGCGCCAAGCTCGCGTCGTGCTACCGCCGGAGCCTCCAGCTCGCCCGCGAACACCAGCTCGAGACCGTCGCATTCCCCGCGATCTCGACCGGCGTCTACGGCTACCCGCTGCGCGAGGCCGCCGACGTCGCCATCGCGACCATCGCCGCCGAGCTCGAGGCCCACAACCTGCCGCGCACGGTGATCCTCTGCACCTACAACACCCCGGCCACGGTGATCACGACCAAGGCGCTCGACGCGTTCAAGGTCCAGCCCAGGTGATGTCGATCGTACTCGAATAATTATTCGAATACAGTCTGTCCCTGAATGCTTGCCGGGCTTGCCTACGGCGGCTGCATAGATCGCGATGCTGCCGAGGCGCTCGAGAATCTCCAAGAGCAACGTGGTCTTCCCACCTCGCCGTCGGCGAAGATCACCACGTCGCCCGGGGCGGCGCTGCTGCAGGCTCGCGACGACAAAGTTTGTGCCGACTTCGGAGCTCCACATTTGACCCGTCTTCCGAGGCGCGGTCCGTTCAGCTGGGTGATACGGTGGACGAGGTTCGGTATGGCAACAATCGACGGCATCCGTCGACTGGTCGGCAAGATCGCAGCGATTGCAGGGTCCGGCGATCTCGATGATATCGGCGCCGACGAGCGCGACCAGTTGCAGCGGGCGCTCGAGCAGGTCTGGCGCGCCCACGCAGTCTATCTCGCCCCGCGCTACGGCGCGATGGCAGCCGAACCTGGGTACATCTCGTGCGGTGGGGTGCTGGTACCGGTCCACCTCGCCGAGGACGCGCCGGGGCCGGACGAGCTGGCAGAGCTGGTTGAGATCGGCCGTGCGGTGCGCATTACCGCCAGCGACACGCTGTGCCTGTCTGGAAGCGCCGCACTGCTGAGCGCGCTTGAGCATGTCGGTGATCTCGACTTCTGCGAGTACGCCGAGTACCGGGTCCCGGATGGCGCTATCGAGATCACGGCCGCGGTCGACGCACATGCGCGTCGTTCGATTATGCCGGTCTGCCAGCGCGTGAAGCTCGCCGGTAGTTCACCGCTCGAGGTCTCCTGCCACGACCACTGGGACGACAGTGCCCGGTCGGCCGTCGAGCAGGGCATCGGGAGCGGGAGCCGGTATCTGAAGCTCGACTTCGTCGTTCGCAGCGCCACGATCGGGGTCGTCGAGGCGACGAACGTCGTGCTCCTGCTCGATGACGGTCGCGCGGCCACGCTCGCGAAGAGCTTTGCAGGGCAAGAGGTCCCGGTCGGCGAAGCGGATGCGATCTTGCCGCGACCGCTGTGCGACCCGCTGTCACTCGGGCGCTACATCAATTTCTTACGTGCTCAGATCAACATCTACTCCCGCAAAGATCCGGTGAAAGCGCTGAAACGTGGCCTCTCGCTGGCGCGGATCCTGTTCCTCGACGCTCGCGGTGAGACGATCCTGGACCTGCTGCGCGATCCACAAGGCGCTCTGCAAGCGGCGATCAGCGCTCGCGAGGCGTTGGCTGCGAAGCTGTCGGGAGCTCGGTGCCGCGATCACACGCGGCGGTCCGTCCTCGAGGAGTTGCGGATCGCGCTCGAGCACTTGACGCTCAGGTTGCGCACGGCCGCGACCGCGAGACCTCGTGGCCCCGCATGGGCTGCGGAAGTAGACACCACCTTGAAATCATTGGCCTTGGAAGTGAACGACATGATAGCGGGCGCCTAGGCACCGTGGCATGCTAGAGGTCGATGTCAGAACGCGCGCGTGCCAAGGAGCTGCTGGCGAAGCTCGGGATGTCCGAGCGCCGCAAGCAGGTCTACGGCGAAGGTATTGATCGCGCAACCGAAACGGATCTGGCGTCGGCCTCGGATGGCCTGGAGGAGGCTCTGAACAACGTCGACGCGGGCCTCGCCACCGCGGATCGCATTCTCGCACGGCGGCGCGCTCGTCTTGGTCCCGAGTCTGTTTCGACAAACACACGATCCGTGCAAGTCGTTGCAACGTTGTCGGTCCGGCGTTTGAACTCGACGCCTCATCGCCTGATCGCGCTTGTTACAACGCACGCTGGCGACCAAGAAGTCACGGTGTATGTCTTCGACGCTGAGCATCTCGATCCGAGGAAGGACAAACCGGTCTACCAGACGACCATGGTGAGGTCCAAGCTCAGCGACTTCCTCAAGGGCTTCATCGATGACGACCAACCGTCGAGCGCGACGCAGAGCTATTCCGCGCCGAGGTCGTCGGAGGTCGCATTCCCCTCTGTGCAGCCGAATAGTCCCAAGGACTTTGATCTGGAGATCGCCTTCAAATACGCGGCTGCTCTCCGCATCGACGATCAGTTCGGACAGGTGGAGATCACGGAGAGCGAGCCCGAGGTCACGGAGAGCGAACCACACAAGTGGCCAGCCTGAACATCGAGGTCTGAGTTGAGCCGAGCATGTCAGCGCGGATTGCTCTGCAGCCCGCGATCGCGGATTGCGTCGGTCTCCTCGGACGAACGGCGGATCCTGCGTGACACAGCAGGGCGCGCAGGATAGCCGGCGAACCAGATGCAGCTGACCACCGAGCTCGCGCGCATCACAGCGCCGATTCGAGGACGCGCGCGACGTGCACCGCGGAGCGGCCGGCGCCGTCGGCGATCTGGTGGCGGCAGCTCGTGCCGTCGGCGACGATCAGCGCGCCGGCGGGGGCGGCGCGCACGGCGGGCAGCAGGCTGCGCTCGGCCATCCGCATCGAGATGTCGTGGTGCTCGGCCTCGTAGCCGAAGCTGCCCGCCATACCGCAGCAGCTCGACTCGATCACCGAGACCGTGAGGCCGGGCACGAGGCGAAGGGCGGCGATGACGTCGGGCATCGCGCCCAGCGCCTTCTGATGGCAGTGGCCATGGAGGAACGCCGCGCGCGGGCCGGTGTCGCGCAGCGGCAAGGCGAGCGTGCCGCGCCGGTGCTCGCCGGCGAGTAGCTCCTCGAGCAGCACCGCCTGCCGCGCGATGGCGGCGACCGCATCGGCCTTGACCACCACCTCCAGCTCGTCGCGCAGGGTCAAGAGGCACGATGGCTCGATGCCGACGATCGGGACGCCGCGCGCGGCGTGCGGGCCGAGCGCCTCGACCAGCCGCTCGAGCTCGACGCGCGCCTCGTCGACGAGGCCGGCGCTGAGAAAGGTGCGACCGCAGCACAGCGGGCGCGGCGAGGTGTCCTCGACGGCAGTGTAGCCGCCGGCCTCGAGCACCTTGCGCGTGGCGCGGGCGTTCTCGGGCTCGAAGTAGCGCGAGAAGCAGTCGACGAACAGCACGGCCTCGCGGCCGGCGGCAGCGGGCGCGGGCGCGGGCGCGGGCGACAGCGACGCGCTGGACGGCGCTGTGTAGATGTCGCTGCGCCACGCCGGCAGCGAGCGGTGGCGGCTCATCCCGAAGAGCTTCTCGCCCAGCACCGCGAGCGCGCGCACCCGGTTGCGCGCGTTGACCAGCGGCGCGAGCCGCCGGGCGATCGGCGCGTAGCGCGGCAGATACGCAGTCACCGCGGCCTTGGCCGAGATGCCGTGTCGCCGATTCCAGTGATGCAGAAACTCGATCTTCATGCGCGACATGTCGACGCCGGTCGGACACTCGCGCCGGCACGCCTTGCAGCCGACGCACAGCTCCATGGTCTCCTTCATCGCCTCGGACACCAGCGCGTCGGGGCCGAGCTGGCCGGTCAGCGCGAGCCGCAGGCTGTTGGCACGGCCGCGCGTCGCGTCGCGCTCCTCGCCGGTGGCCTGGTAGCTCGGACACATCACCGCGTCGAACTTGCGGCAGCTGCCGTTGTTGTTGCACATCTCGGTCGCGGCGAGGTCCATCCGCGGCGCGCGCACGATCTTGCCCGGGTTGAACAGGCCCCTCGGATCGAAGGCGTCCTTGACCGCCTCGAACGCGCGCACCATGCGGTCGCCGAACATCGTCGCGTGGAACTCCGAGCGGCTCAGGCCGTCGCCGTGCTCGCCCGAGTGCGAGCCGCGGTACTCCTTGACGATCGCGAACGCCTCCTCGGCGATCGCGCGCATCGTCCGCGCACCGGACGGATCCTTCATGTTGAGGATCGGCCGGACGTGGAGGCAGCCGACCGAGGCGTGCGCGTACCACGTGCCCTCGGTGCCGTACCGCGCGAACAGCCGGGTCAGCCGGTCGGTGAACTCCGCCAGGTGCGGCAGCGGCACCGCGCAGTCCTCGATGAACGACACCGGCTTTCCGTCGCCCTTCATCGACATCATGATGTTGAGGCCGGCCTTGCGCACCGCGGTCATCTCGGCCTGGGACGCGGCGTCCGGAAGCCTGACGACCGAGCCCGGGTAGCCGTGGTCGGCGAGCAGCGCCTCGAGCCGGTCGAGCGACGCGACCAGCGGCGCCAGCTCGTCGCCGGCGAACTCGACCAGGAGGATCGCGTCGGGCGCGCCGCGGACGTGGCGCTCGAGCGCGGCGCGAAACACCGCCAGCCGGCGCGCGAGCTCGATCATCTTGCGGTCGACCAGCTCGACCGCGCTCGGCGACAGCTCGACCAGGAACCGCGTCATGTCCATCGCGTCGAAGAACCGGTCGAAGTGGCAGACCGCGCCGACCCGGTGCTTCGGGATCCGGCTGAGCTTGAGTTTGATCTGCGTGAAGAACCCGAGCGTGCCCTCCGAGCCGACCAGCAGGCGCGCCAGGTTGGGGCGCGGCTCGCCGAGCGCGTCGAGGTTGTAGCCCCCCACCCGGCGCAGCACCTGCGGCGTGCGGCGCGCGATCTCGCCGGCGTTGTCGGCGTACAGCGCGCGCAGGGTCCGCGTCAGCTCGGCGAGGCGCCCCGGCGAGACGGCCGCGGGATCGATCTCGCCGAACACCGCGCGCGTGCCGTCGGCGAGCACCGCCTCGACCTCGAGCACGTTATGCACCATCAGGCCGTACTGGATCGAGCGCGTGCCCGCCGAGTTGTTGCCGGTCATCCCACCGATCGTCGCGTGCGCCGAGGTCGAGACGTCGACCGGGAACTGCCAGCCGGTCGGCCGGAGCTGGCGGTTGAGCTCGTCGAGCACGATGCCCGGCTGCACGACCGCGGTACCCGCCGCCGCGTCGACCGCGACCACGCGGTTCATGTGGCGGCTGGTGTCGAGCACCACCGCCTCGCCCAGCGGCTGGCCGTTCTGCGAGCTGCCGCCGCCGCGCGGGATGACCGGAAAGCCGTCCTCGCGGGCGAGCGCGATCGCCGCGACGACATCGTCGGCATCCCGCGGCAGCGCCACCCCGATCGGCTCGATCTGGTAGATCGAGGCGTCGGTCGAGTACCGGCCGCGCGTGAACGCGTCGAACAGCACCTCGCCGCGCAGCACCTCGCCCAGCCGCGAGGCCAGCGCGGGGTCGCCGATTCGCCGTGCCATCGACTACGGGGCCTTCGGCTCGACCGCCCTGGCGACCGGCAGCGCGGCATCGGGCTCGTCGACGAACTTGCGATCCGGGTGCATCGTGAACGACAGCGCGGTGCCGGCCAGGAGCAGCACGATCGAGCCGATGAACGGCAGGTGCCAGTCACCGGTCGCATCCACGATGTAGCCGAAAACCGGAGGAGACACGATCGCCGCGAGCGCCGAGCCCGTGTTCATGAGCCCGCTGGCCGTACCGGAGTACTGCGGCGCGATGTCCATCGGGACCGACCAGATCGGCCCGATGACGAGCTCGAGGAAGAAGAACCCGCCGGACAGGCACAGCGCCAGGTTGACGACATCGCGCGTGAACAGTACCGGGATCAAGCACGCGGCCCCGCCGAGCATGCCGACGATGATCACCACGAGCCGCGAGAACGTGACCCGCCCCGTCTTGTGCAGCAGGAAGTCGCTGATGATCCCGCCCAGGGCATCACCGACCACGCCCGCGAGGAACACGCCGCCCGCGAACACTCCGGACTTCTTGATATCGAGATTGCCGTTCTCCTGGAAGAACTGCGGTATCCAGCTCAGGAACAGCCACAAGGACTAGCCGTAGCAGAAGTAGGTGAGCGTCACCGGCAGGATGCGCCGGATCAGCCGCCGCCACGGCACGACCGGCGCCGGTGGCTTCACCGCGCCGGAAGCGGGAAGCCGGGCCAGATCATCGGGGGTGACCCCGCGGTGGTCGCGCGGGTCGTCGCGGAAGTACAGCCACCACACGACGACCCAGACCAGGCTCACCACGCCGAGCACCGCGAACGCGCCGCGCCAGGTGCCCCACACCATGAGCGCCGCGACGACCGGCGGCGTCACCGCGTTGCCGAGCCGCGCGAACGAGTGCGTCACGCCCTGGGCGAAGCCGCGCTTGCTCGGCGGCGTCCAGTTCTGCATCGCGCGGGTCGCGGTGGGGAACGTCGCGCCCTCGCCGAAACCGAGCGCGACGCGGAATGCGATCAGCGACACCAGGCCGACCGCGAGCCCGGTGAGCGCCGTCGCCACCGCCCAGATCGCGCCGCACACGAGCAGCGTCTTGCGCGGTCCAAACCGATCGCCGATCCGCCCCCCGATCACCTGAAAGACCAGATAGGGATATCCGAAGGCCGAAAATGCGAGTCCGTACTGGCCCTTGCTCAGCCCGAACTCCTTCTGGATATCCTTGGCCGCCGTGGCGATATTCACCCGGTCGACGTAGGTCAGAAAGTACATCAGACAGAGCAGCAACAGCACGATCTGGGGCGCAGTCGGCTTCCGGATCCGCATGCCGGCACCTTACCCCCAGAGCTCACCTGATCTGAACCCGTTTCGCGTCGCATTTTGGCGGTCAATCACAGCTGGCTATTCCCCGAGAGAAATGTCAACGCCTCCTGCGTTCCCCCCGGCCGGTGCGGTACTCCCGCGACGGTCAGCCCCATCTCGACGCCGGCGAGCGTCCCGACCAGCGTCAGGTCGTTGAGGTCGCCGACGTGACCGATGCGAAACGCCTTTCCGGCGAGCTTGGCCAGCCCGACGCCGAGCGACATGTCGAACCGCGACAGCACGGCGGCGCGGAACGTGTCGGCGTCGTGGCCGGCCGGCATCACCACCGCGGTCAATACGTTGGAGTACTCCGCCGGATCGGCACACAGGATCTCGAGTCCCCAGGCGCGCACTGCCCGGCGGGTCGCCTCGGCGTGGCGGGCGTGGCGGGCGAACACCGCGGCCAGTCCCTGCTCGCGCAGCATGGCGAGCGACTCGCGCAGTCAGTACAGGAGATTGGTCGCGGGCGTGTAGGGGAAGAACCCGCTCGCGTTGTTCCGGCGCATGTCCTCCCAGTCCCAGTACGAGCGCGGCATGCCGCCCTGCTTGGCCGCGGCGAGCGCCTTGTCGCTGATCGCGTTCAGGCCGAGGCCCGGCGGCAGCATCAGGCCCTTCTGCGAGCAGCCGACCGAGACGTCGACCCCCCACTCGGCGTGGCGGTAATCGATCGACGCGAGCGACGAGATCACGTCGACCATGAGCAGCGCGCCGTGCTGCGCGCGATCGATCGCCCGCCGGATCAGCGGGATGCGGCTGGTGACGCCCGTCGAGGTCTCGTTGTGGACCACCATCACCGCCTTGATCGCGCCGTCGGCCGATGCGCCTGGCGATGATCGACGGTCCTCGGCGAGGCGGGACTCGACGACCTCGGGATCGACGCCGTGCCGCCAGTCGCCGGCGACGAAGTCGACCGCCAGCCCGAAGCGCTCGGCGAGCTTCTTCCACAGCATGGCGAAGTGGCCGGTCTCGAACATCAGCACGCGGTCGCCCGGCTTGAGCGTGTTGACGATCGCCGCTTCCCACGCGCCGGTGCCCGACGACGGAAAGATGATCACCGGCCCCGGCGTGCCGAACACCTGGCCGATGCCCGCGAAGATCTCGGCGGTCAGCCGCGCGAACTCCGGGCCGCGGTGGTCGATCGTCGGTCGATCCATCGCCCGCAGGATGCGATCGGGGACGTTGGTGGGTCCGGGGATCTGGAGGAAGTGCCGGCCGCTCCGCGGGGCAACGGGCGGCGTCTTCACGGCAGGCTGCATGGCGCGCAGCATACACCGCGGCGGTCCGGCTCCGGATCGCTCGTCGAGGCGGCGTGCTCCCGCGCTCGGTTCGGGCCGCGACCTCGACGAGATCTTCGATGCTCGCCGCGACTCGATCGATTCGATAATCTGATACTCGAGATCATGTGGCGCGCTTGGACATGCGCTGTGGAATCTCGAGCACATCAGCGGTGGGTGACGGCGCGCACCACCGTCGACGTGGTTGAACTTCGTTCGCGCGGGCAATAGAATGCCGGTGTGCGCCGCCTGCTCACCGCGTGTGTCCTCGCTCTCGCCGCCCCGGCGACCGCGGCGCCGCTGCACGGCCTGGTCTACGACGACATCAACGGCGACGGCCAGCCCAGCGCCGGCGAGCCGGGAGTCGCCAGCGCCGTCGTCGCGTTCGGCGTGCAGCAGTTCGCCGTCACCGACGCGCAGGGCCAGTTCACCCTCGACGTCCCGCCGGGAGCGCAGGGCATCGTGTGGGTCCGCGTGCCCGACGGCTTCGTCCCCGGGCCGGTGTGGGCGCGCGTCGAGGCCATCCGGACCGACGCCGGCCTCGATCTCGGCTTGCGCCGGCTCGCCGCGCCGCACCGCGGGCCGGTCACCTTCGTCGTCGCCGCCGACACCCACCTCGCCCTGGACCAGCCGTTCGCCGAGGACCTCGCGCAGGTCGCCGCCGATGCGACCGCGCTCGATCCGCCCCCGGCGTTCTTCACCATCCTCGGCGACATCACCCAGGGCAACCAGCTCGATCAGTTCCAGCTCGTCGATCGCTCGCTCGCCGGCCTGAGCGCGCCGTACGTGCCGGTGCCCGGCAACCACGACTGGTACGACCGCGGCGCGACGTGGTTCGCCCACTACGGCCCCGACAACTACAGCTTCGACGTCGGCACCACGCACTTCGTGGTGTGGAACATGGCGATGTCCGAGCAGGAGATCCGCGACTACCTCGGCGCCGAGCTGTCGCACGTCGCGCAGGGCATGTCGATCGTCGCGCTGACCCATGCGCCGCCGAGCGAGCGCGTCACCGACACGCTGCGCTCGCTCGGCGTCGATTACGTGCTGACCGGCCACACCCACTCCAACCGCGTGGTCGATCACGACGGCGTGATCGAGCTCAACTCCGAGCCGCTGCTGATGGGCGGCCTGGACTTCTCGCCCGGCGGCTATCGCGTGATGACGATCGATCGCGGCGCGCTGCGCTCGTACCATCGCACCGTCGTCGAGCACCCGCTGCTCGAGGTCGTGTCACCCGGCCGCGGCCAGTGCGTGGCGATGACCGGCGGCCAGGTCCTCGCCGCCGCCGAGTACGACGCCGGCGACCCGGCGGTGACCGCGCGCGTCGACTGCGCGACGCCGATCGCGCTGCGCTACGCCGGCGGCTGGAGCTGGCAGGCCGAGCTGCCCGCGATGTCGCCCGGGCCGCACACGCTGACCGTCGCCGCGCACGCCGGCGGTGTCACGTCGTCGGTCGGCTTCGAGGTCTGCGCCGCCGCGGCCCCGCCGCTCGCCGGCCCGGACTGGCCGCAGATCGGCGGCGCGCCGGATCACGCCGGTGCGCGCGACCGCGAGCTCGCACCGCCGCTCGCCCAGCGCTGGGCGACCGCCGTCGGCGGCCACGTCCTGCAGGCCTCGCCGGTGATCGCCCGCGGCATGGTCTACCTCACCGCGACCGATCAGGGCGACGGCCACACCGGCGGCGTCGTCGCGCTCGATCTCGCGACCGGCGCGATCCGCTGGCGCACCACCACCCCGATGCAGGTCCGCGGCGGCGTCGCCGTGACGCGGGGCACCGTTGCCGCCGCGCAGATCGACGGCACCGTGCTCGGCCTCGACGCCGACACCGGCGCGATCCGCTGGCGCAGCGAGCTCGGCGCCGGCCTGGTCCCCGGCGCCGCCGCGATCTTCGCGCCGCCCGCCGCCGACGCCGGCGACATCCTGATCGGCAACCAGCGCCGGCTCGCCGCGATCTCGGCCGCCGAGGGCGGCATGGTGTGGTCGGTCGATCCGGTCCCCGAGGGCCGGGACAGCCAGGCCCTGTCCGCGGTCGCGATCAGCGACGGCGCCGCGTTCGGCGTGTTCAACCGCGTGCTCGGCGGCCTGGGCGCCTGGGACCGCGCCACCGGCGGACTGCTCTGGCGCTACGAGGGCGCGCTCACCACCGCGATCAACGCCACGCCGATCGTCGCCGGCGGCCTGGTCTACGTCGTCAACGGCGTCGACGAGGTGTTCGCGCTCGACACCGCGACCGGCATCCTGCGC
Source organism: Deltaproteobacteria bacterium (assembly GCA_005887925.1). GTDB lineage: Bacteria > Myxococcota_A > Polyangia > Haliangiales > Haliangiaceae > JABFXX01. The sequence continues at coordinate 17,788 of VBLP01000611.1, forward strand.
TGGTCGCTCAAGCTCGACCCCGCCGGCTTCGAGTGGGGCAACGCCACCGTCGGCGCCCCGGCCATCGGCCGCTTCGTCCTCGTCGTGCCGACGCTGTACCGCGATCTCGTCGCACTCGACGCCACCACCGGCTTCGAGCTGTGGCGCTACGCCGGCACCTCGAGCCAGGTCCGCCCGACCCACTACCGCGGCGCGCGCGAGGCCGGCTTCGAGGCCTCGCCGGTGATCACCGGCGACATCGTGTGGGCCGCCGACACCGCCGGCCAGCTCACCGCGCTCGACCTCCACACCGGCCAGCGGCTGTGGCGCACCCGGCTCGGCGCGCCCGTCCTCGGCGGCCTCGCCGTGTCCGACGACTGGCTCGTCGTCGCGTCGTACGACGGATCGGTCCGCGCGTTCGTCGCCGCGCCACACGAGCCGCTCGCCGTCGAGCCCGGCACCTGCGACGCCGGCATCGCGAGCGGCGGCTGCTGCGAGGCCGGCCGCGGCGCTAGCCCGCTCGGCTCGCTGGCGCTGGCGCTCGTCGCCTTCCTCGCGGCAGCACGGCGGCGGCGAGCATGACCGCGAGCGCGAGCACATAGCCTGCGATCAGCGCGCGGATCCACGGCGGCTCGAACCGCCAGCGGATCGCATGCCGGCCCGCCCCGACCGCCACCGCGCGCATCACGTAGTTCGCACGGACCGACGTCGCCGGCGCGCCATCGACCTCGACCGTCCAGCCCGGATACGCCAGCTCGTCGAGCACCACCAGCCCCGCGCGCGGCGCCTCCACCGTCGCCGCGATCGCATCCGGCTCGATCACCGCGCGCCGCCGCACACCGTCGGTGTCCTGCACCACCCGCATCGCCGGCAGCACCTTCCCCGCATCCGTCACCAGCGTCACCGCGCCGTACCACGCCACCAGCGGCGCCGGGTGTCGCGCCTCGAACAGCCCACCGCCGCGATCGGCGAACGCATCGCCCGGCGACGCCACCAGGTCGCCGCCCGCACCGAACCGGAAGTGCGGCGCATGCAGCAGCCAGCGCACGTTGACGTCGGTCACGATCGCCGGATCGCGCCTGGCGTACTCGAGCACGTCGAAGTAGCGGCGATGCAGCAGCGGATCGATCGCCGGATAGCCGCGCAGATCGCGCACCCCGCGGCGCTGGCCGACCCGCTCGCCGAGGATGAACTCGTCGTACAGCCGCCAGTGATCGCGCACCCCGTCGAGCCGCGCCAGCACCTCGTCGTCCCGCGCGTGCCGCTGGCGCGGTTCGGCCGCCGGTGGCGCCGCCGGCGCATGCACGAACGCCGGCGCGTCGAGCAGCACCGCGATCACCAGTCCCGACACCGCCGCGCCGCGCAGCCGCGGCACGTACAGCGCCACCACCGCGAGCGCGCACGGCACCGCCATCGCCGCGATCGACCACCACGCCGGCCGCGCGCCGGTCACGCCATGGCCGATCACCGTCGCGATCGACGCCCCCAGCGCCACGACCACCGCGAGCATCGACGCGCGCGGCCGCGCATCATCGAGCCCGTCCGCCCCGTACCCCGCCGCCGCCGCCAGGCTCCACACCGCCAGCAGCTTGTAGCGCCCCGGGATCCGCATCAGCGCGAACCCCGGCACGTGGTGGACCAGCCACGGCAGCAGCCACAGGTACGATCCCGCCACCAGCACGAACCCCACCACCGCGATCAGCCCGAACAGCTGCGGTGCCCCGCCGTCGCGCCGCGGCTGCACCAGCGCGCACCCCGCCAGCATCACCACCGCCGCGCCGACATACATCTCCGGGAACCCCGCGCCGAAGGCAAACGCCCCGCGCACCACCCCGCGCCAGTCGAACGACAGCGACAGGGCGAACGCATCGCCCTGCGCCCAGCGATCGCGCCAGCTCAGCGCCACCAGCGTCTGCGCCGGGATCACCGTCACCGCCACCACCAGCGCCGCCAGCACCGCCGCCACCGCCGCGCACCCCACCAGCCGCCGCCACGGCGGCCGCACCGTCGCCACCCGCCACACGCCGTACGGCGCGACGAGCAGCGACGCATAGAACAGCCCCGGCGGCGATCCCGCCGTCGCGCACAGCGCGAACGCCGCCGCCACCGCCGCCCCGCGCCGCCACGACGGCCGCGCCACCGCCGCATCGATCGCCATCCACACCAGCGGCACCCACGCCATCGGCCACAGGATGTTCGACGCCTTGTGGACCAGCAGCGGCGCCGACACCACCAGCCCCACCCCGCCGATCATCGCCGCGCGCACGCTCAGCCCGCGGCTGCGCAGGAAGCCATGCAGGCACACCGCCATCGCCACGTGGTGCGCCAGCACCTCGATCTGGATCAGCCACCACGACACCCCGAACGCCGCGCCCCACGCCACGAACGGCCACGCGAACGGGTAATACCGGCACACGATCGGATCGGCGTACATGGCATACCCGCCCTTGTCCCACGGGTTCCACAGCGAGAACCGCCCCTCCCGCAGCTCGCGCGCCATCCCCTCCAGGTCCGGCCCGTGCGTGTCGATCACGTCCCAGCCCAGCCCCGTCGCCACCCCGTGCTGGTGCCACAGGCCGCGATACGTCCACATCACCACCAGCGCATAGAACACCGGCACCCACCACCACGCCGCGACGCCCGTCGCCGATCGCCATCGGCTCGCGATCCATCGCAGACGCTCCCGCACCCGCCGAGTATTCCCCAATCAGGCACGTCTCGCTGGAGCTCGGACATGCCGGCGATCACATTGCGCCGGCGCGGCGCCCGGCACTGAGGCGAGACAGCGCTCGGCCGGCGAAGCCCCGCCCGTACCGGCATCAGGCATCGGTGCGCTTCGGATCGGCGGC
>VBLP01000613.1:0-4746 GCA_005887925.1 Deltaproteobacteria bacterium
CACCGGCAGCGCGCACGTCAAGATCACACGGGCCGGCACCGGCGGCGGGCTGGTCAGCTCGACCCAGACCGGCATCGACTGCGGATCGAGCTGCGACGCCGACTTCTCGTCGACGCCGATCACACTCTCCGCGCAGGCCGACCGCGGCTCGACGTTCACCGGCTGGGGCATCGACTGCACCGCGACCGGCACCTGCACGCTCGATCTCACCGGCGCGCGGACCGTGACCGCCAGCTTCGACATCAACCACTACCCGCTCACCGTCGCGCAGGCCGGCAACGGCACCGGCTCGCTCGCGACGGAGATCGCTCCGGCGGGGGCGCCCGGCACCTCGTGCGGCTCCGGCTGCACGGCGTATCCCTACCAGACCCAGGTCACGCTGACGCCGACCGCCGCGACCGGCTCGTCGTTCACCGGCTGGTCGGGCGACTGCGCCGGCATGTCGACCTGCAGCGTCCTGCTCGACCAGCCGCACGCGGTCACCGCGACCTTCACGCTCGATCGCCTCGCGCTGACCGTGACGCCGGCCGGCACCGGCGTCGGCACCGTGCGCGCCGACCTCGGCGCGATCAACTGCGGCTCGCAGTGCTCCGACCGCTACGACTACGGCACCACGGTCACGCTCACCGCGATGCCGGCGACCGGCTCGAGCTTCACGAGCTGGACCGGCTGCACGTCGACCAGCGGCGCGACCTGCACCGTCGCGATGACCACGGCCCACGACGTCACCGCGACGTTCGCGCTCGTCTTGTACACGCTGCACGTCGCAGATACCGGCAGCGGCGCGGTCGCGAGCCGCGACGGCAACCTCGCGTGCGGCAGCGCCGCGGGCTGCCAGCACAACTACGCCTACAACGCGCAGGTCACGCTCGATGCGACGCCGGGCACCGGCTACCACTTCGACCACTGGAGCGGCGGCCCGTGCGACGCGTCGATGTCGGCGAGCTGCGCGTTCGCGATGCCGGCGATGATGACCAGCACGACCGCCGTGTTCGCGATCAACCGCTACGACCTGACCGTCGTGTCGGGCGGCACCGGCACGGGCAGCGTGGCGTCGACGCCGGGCAACATCTCGTGCGGAAACCAGTGCACCGGCACCTACGATCATGGCACGCCGGTCACGCTCAACGCGACGCCCGGCGCCGGCTCGTCGACGAGCTGGTCCGGCTGCGATGCGGTCAACGGCAACTCGTGCTCGGTCACGATGACGTTGGCGCGCACCGTGGCGGTGACCTTCTCGGCCGGACCGCAGACGCTCACGGTCGCGCTCGCCGGCAACGGCGCCGGCACGGTGTCGTCGAGCCCGACCGGCATCGCCTGCCCCTCGACGTGCAGCGCGATGTTCGCGTTCGACCAGATGGTCACGCTGTCGGCGACCCCGCAGGGCGCGGCGACGTTCGCCGGCTGGTCGGGCGACTGCAGCGGCGCCACCTGCCAGGTGCGGATGAACCAGGCGCACATGGTCACCGCGACGTTCTCCGCCGGCGATCAGGTCCTGACGCTCGCCAGGACCGGCAGCGGCGACGGCTCGTTCGACGTCTCGCCCGCGCCGGTGACCTCGAGCGGCAACACGTACACGTACCACTTCAATCAGGCAGTGCAGATCACGGCGCGGCCCAACGCGAGCTCGACGTTCACGTCATGGTCCGGCGCGTGCGCCGGCCAGGGCAATCCGTGCACCGTCACCATGGACCAGGCGCGCAGCGCGACGGCGACCTTCACGCTGCTCACCAGGCGGCTGCAGGTCGCGGTCGCGAGCCCCAATGGCGGCAGCGGCAACGTCACGCCGAACCCCCTCGGCACGCCATGCGGCACGCGGTGCTGGGACTATGCGTTCGGCACGCCGATCGTGCTGACGGCAACGGCGGATCCGGGCTCGACGTTCACCGGCTGGTCGACCTGCACCGGCACGAGCACGTGCAACGTCAACCTGACCGCGGACACCACCGAGACCGCGACGTTCGTCACCAACTACACGCTGACCGTGACGGTCAACGGCGACGGACAGGGCACGGTCGGCGCCACGCGGGGCGGCAACAACGGCACGATCAACTGCAGCTCCGGCTCGGTCGGCACCTGCGCGGTCGACTACGCCGGGGAGACCCCGCCGATCAGCGTGCAGCTGTCGGCCACCGCGAGTCTGGGCTCGGTGTTCACCGGCTGGAGCGGCAGTGTGTGCACAGGATCGGGGAGCTGCAGCGTCAGCATGAGCGCGGCGCGATCGGTCACCGCAACATTTACCCGGCTCTACAACCTGACCGCGACCACCACGGGCAACGTCCCGATCTCGCAGTCCGCAGGTGCCGGCAGCTGCGGCGCCAGCTGCACGCAGTACCTGTCAGGCTCGCCGGTCATGCTGACCGCGGACCCGGCCATCGGCTCGTACTTCATCAACTGGAGCGGCGACTGTGCGAGCGCGGGCCCGACCTGCTCGCTCACGATGAGCGCCAACCACGCGACCGTCGCCAACTTCGGCCTGCTGTTCCCGCTGACCGTCAACCTGGTCGGCAACGGCACGGTGCGGTCGAACGATCAGTTCATCGACTGCGGCGCGACCTGCCAGCACAGCTACCAGCCGGGCCCGCCGGTCACGCTGACGGCGACGGCGAGCGCGGGCTCGGTGTTCGCCGGCTGGAGCGGTGCCGGCTGCAGCGGCACCGGCACCTGCACCGTCACGATGGACATGATCCGCACGGTGACCGCGACGTTCTACTACCAGCTCAACCTCGGCACGACCGGCGGCGGCTCGATCAGCTCGCAGGCCGGCGGCGGGCTGTCGTGCACGCCGGCCTCGGGGTACTCGCAGTGCCTGGCCTATCCGCCGGGCACGCCGGTCACGGTGACGCAGTCCGCGAGCACGGGCTACAGCTTCGCGGGCTGGAGCGGCGGCACGTGCGGCAGCACCGGCGGCTGCAGCCCGACGATGTCCGGCCCGGTCAACGTGCTCGCCGGCTTCTCGGCCAACAACTACCAGGTGTCGGTGAGCCTGACCTCGAACAACCCGGGCCCGAACAGCATCACGTCGAGCCCGATGGGGTTCAGCTGCAGCGGAGCCTGCGGCGCGAACTTCACGTACAACACCCAGGTCACGCTGAACGCAACCGCAGATCCCGACAATGGTCGGTTCATTCAATGGAACAGCGGACCGTGCGCCGGCAGCACCAACCGGCAGTGCACGTTCGTGGTGCCTGCCACGGCGGTGTCGGCCAGCGCGACGTTCGACTGGTTCGCGACGCTCCAGGTCCTGATGAACCTGGGCGGCGGCGGAGTGACCGCGACATCGAAGGCCGTGTCACCGGACGGCTCGATCAACTGCACGAACACCACGACGCTGACCGGGACGTGCGTGAACCACTACACGCGCAACGCGGCGGTCACGCTGGTCTACTCGGGCAACCCGACGTTGACGTGGGGTGGTTGCCACAACCAGACCATCAACGGCGAAACCACCATCAAGCAACTGATGGCGGCCGGGGCCGGAGACTGCGCGCCGCCGTCGGGCGACATCACCCAGACGGCGTCGCAGTCCTGCGCGCTGACGTTCACCAGCCCCGGCGACTACGTGTCTCACTACGACGTGTGGTGTTTCTTTCCCTAGTGACACTCCCGCTGTGCACGAGACGGTCGTGTGGCGCATCACGCGCGCTGTGATAGCGAATCCGCCGCGATAGCGAAAAACGGCGTTCATTGCCTTCACATTGGACCTGTATGCACGACTACCGCTGCGGGAGAAGCTGTGCTGGCTGAAGGCACCACGATCGGCGCGTACCGCGTCCTGTACCAGCTCGGCGAGGGCGGGATGGGCGTGGTGTACGTCGGCGAGCACGCGCTGCTCGGGCGGCGCGCCGCGATCAAGGTGCTGCTGCCGGCGCTGTCGGCGAACGCCGAGATCCTGCAGCGGTTCTTCAATCTTCGACTTCGGGCAGAGCGCCGATGGCAGCGCGTTCATCATCATGGAGCTGCTCGAGGGCGAGCCATTCGATCGCCGGCTCGCGCGGCTCGGACGGTTCTCGGTGGTCGACACGCTGCGGATGCTCACCATGATCTGCCGCTCGCTGGGTGCCGCGCATGCCAAGGGGGTCGTGCACCGCGATCTCAAGCCGGAGAACCTGTTCATCGTCGGCGATCCGGCGGTGACCGGCGGCGAGCGGCCCAAGATCCTCGACTTCGGGATCGCCAAGCTGTCGAGCAACGAGCCCAGCGCGCTCAAGACCCGGACCGGGATGATGATGGGCACGCCGGTCTACATGTCGCCCGAGCAGTGCCGCTGCGCCGGCGACATCGATCAGCGCTCCGACATCTACTCGATCGGCTGCGTGATGGTCACCATGCTGACCGGACGGCCGCCGTTCGAGGCCGAGGCGTCCGGCGACCTGATCGTCGCGCACCTCCGCGAGCCACCGCCACGGATCGCCACGCGCGTGCCAGGCATCCCCGACTTCGTCGAGCTGATCGCCCTGCGCTGCCTCGCAAAGTCGCCCGCGCACCGCTTCGCGTCGACGGCCGACCTCATCGCGGCGCTGACCGCCGCCGAGGATACGCTGCTGCGCGCCGGTGCGCCGGCGACCGGCCCGGGGCCCGTGGCCGCGTCCTCCGCGCTGCTGCCGCGCGCGCCGGCCACGACGCTCGGCGGTGCGACCGGGCAGACCGTCCTGGCCCGGCCTGCGCGGGCCCGGCGTCCGATCGGGCCGCTCCTGGTCGCGGCGATCGCGATCGCCGGCGCGGCCACCGTCAGCATCACGTACG
>VBLP01000613.1:4762-7692 GCA_005887925.1 Deltaproteobacteria bacterium
GCTCGTCGCGTCACCGACGTTTCCGCCCGACGCCGCGATCGATGCTGCTGTCGACGCTGCCGCACCGCCCGCGCCCGCCGCGCCGCCCGTCGCGACCGACGTGGTCGCGATCGACGCCGGCATCCCCGACGCACGTCCCGCGCGACCGCATCGCGCTTCCACCAGGAGACCTGTCGAACATGCACCACCCACTGACCCTGCGTCCCACGAGCCTGTCGATCGCGGTGACTAGCGCCGCCCTCTTGCTCGCCATCGCCCCCGCGCGCGCCCAGAGCGCCGAGGCCGAGGCGCTGTTCAACGACGCCTCGCGCCTGATGGCCGAGGGCAAGATCGCCGAGGCCTGCGAGGCGTTCGAGGCCTCCAACCGGATCGAGTCGCGCGCCGGCACGCTGATCCGGCTCGGCGAGTGCCGCGAGCTCAACCACCAGCTGGCGTCGGCGTGGTCGGCCTACAAGGACGCGCTCACCCGGGTCCGCGATGTCCACAAGCGCGACCTCGCGCGCGGCAAGGTCATGGCGCTCGAGCCCCGCCTGTCGTACCTCACCGTGCTGGTCTCCGACGAGGCGCGGGTCGACGGTCTGGCGCTGACGCGCAACGGCCGGCCGCTCGACCCCGGGCTGTGGAACCGCGCGGCGCCGATCGACGGCGGCGCCTACGTGATCGGCGGCCGCGCGCCCGGCCACGAGGAGTGGAGCACCACGGTCACGGTCCCGCCCGAGGGCGGCAAGATCAGCGTCGAGGTCCCCAAGTTCAAGGAGATCATCAAGCTCGTCGCTCCCGCCGAGCCGCCGCCGCAGGGCCCCTCCGCGGCCCCGGTCGCCGCCACGCCCGTCGAGGAGCTGCCGCCGGCGCGGCCGGGCCGGTTGACCACGCGGCGGATGATCGCGATCGGCGCGGCCGGCGCGAGCGTCGCCGCGCTCGGCGCCGGGTTCGTGCTCGGCCTCCAGGCGCGGTCGCGGCGCAGCGACGCGTACGCCCTGTGCCCCGACCCGGCGACGGCATGCGCCGACGCCGATCGCGCCAACGCCCTCGCGCGCACCAGCCACGCCCGCGCGCTCGGCGCCGACATCAGCTTCGGCGCCGCCGCGGCCGCCGCGATCACGGCGAGCGTGCTGTGGCTGTCCGGCCCGCCCGAGTCGGCGTCGCCGCGCCACGTGTCCATCGCGCCGGCGCTTTCGGCGCACCAGGCCGGCCTCGTCATCACCGGAGGTTTCTGATGACCACGCGGATCGTCGCCCTCGTCGCCCTCGCCGGCTGTAGCCTCGGCGAGCCCCACTTCACGCGGCCGCCGGACATGCCGCCCGACGCCGCCGCGGATGCTGCTGTCGACGCTGCCGCACCGCCCGCGCCCGCCGCGCCGCCCGTCGCGACCGACGTGGTCGCGATCGACGCCGGCATCCCCGACGCACGTCCCGCGCGACCGCATCGCGCTTCCACCAGGAGACCTGTCGAACATGCACCACCCACTGACCCTGCGTCCCACGAGCCTGTCGATCGCGGTGACTAGCGCCGCCCTCTTGCTCGCCATCGCCCCCGCGCGCGCCCAGAGCGCCGAGGCCGAGGCGCTGTTCAACGACGCCTCGCGCCTGATGGCCGAGGGCAAGATCGCCGAGGCCTGCGAGGCGTTCGAGGCCTCCAACCGGATCGAGTCGCGCGCCGGCACGCTGATCCGGCTCGGCGAGTGCCGCGAGCTCAACCACCAGCTGGCGTCGGCGTGGTCGGCCTACAAGGACGCGCTCACCCGGGTCCGCGATGTCCACAAGCGCGACCTCGCGCGCGGCAAGGTCATGGCGCTCGAGCCCCGCCTGTCGTACCTCACCGTGCTGGTCTCCGACGAGGCGCGGGTCGACGGTCTGGCGCTGACGCGCAACGGCCGGCCGCTCGACCCCGGGCTGTGGAACCGCGCGGCGCCGATCGACGGCGGCGCCTACGTGATCGGCGGCCGCGCGCCCGGCCACGAGGAGTGGAGCACCACGGTCACGGTCCCGCCCGAGGGCGGCAAGATCAGCGTCGAGGTCCCCAAGTTCAAGGAGATCATCAAGCTCGTCGCTCCCGCCGAGCCGCCGCCGCAGGGCCCCTCCGCGGCCCCGGTCGCCGCCACGCCCGTCGAGGAGCTGCCGCCGGCGCGGCCGGGCCGGTTGACCACGCGGCGGATGATCGCGATCGGCGCGGCCGGCGCGAGCGTCGCCGCGCTCGGCGCCGGGTTCGTGCTCGGCCTCCAGGCGCGGTCGCGGCGCAGCGACGCGTACGCCCTGTGCCCCGACCCGGCGACGGCATGCGCCGACGCCGATCGCGCCAACGCCCTCGCGCGCACCAGCCACGCCCGCGCGCTCGGCGCCGACATCAGCTTCGGCGCCGCCGCGGCCGCCGCGATCACGGCGAGCGTGCTGTGGCTGTCCGGCCCGCCCGAGTCGGCGTCGCCGCGCCACGTGTCCATCGCGCCGGCGCTTTCGGCGCACCAGGCCGGCCTCGTCATCACCGGAGGTTTCTGATGACCACGCGGATCGTCGCCCTCGTCGCCCTCGCCGGCTGTAGCCTCGGCGAGCCCCACTTCACGCGGCCGCCGGACATGCCGCCCGACGCCGCCGCGGTCATCGCCGCGGCGACGAGCTACGACTTCGGGACCGTGGTGATCGGCCAGGCCAGCGCGCCGGCGACGCTGTCGTTCATCAACATCGGCACCGCGCGGACTCCCGAGCTCGCGCGCGCGGCGCTGACCGGCACCGGCGCGGTGCTGTTCGCGATCGGCACCGACGGCTGCGCCGGCCGCACGCTCGCGCCCGGCGAGAGCTGCACCGTCGACGCCATGATGTCGCCGTCCTCCGAGGGCACCGGCAGCGCGATGCTCGTCGTCGCTCCCGCGCAGGGCGGCGGCGCGATGGTCGCGCTGTCCGGAAAGGCCGTCACACCCGGCGCGCTCAAGCTCGCCC
>VBLP01000616.1 GCA_005887925.1 Deltaproteobacteria bacterium
GGAGCCGCCGGCCGAGACCGAGATCGCGGCCCCCGCGCCGTGACGCGGGCGCGGTCGCCTGGGCCGGATGGGTATGGCAGCGTAGGGCGGTGGACACCGAGCTCGAGATCGTCACGATCGCCAGCCATGATGATGAGGGGCTGCTCGACGAGTTTCATGGCGGCGTGTACTGGGACGCGTTCGCCGACCAGCAGGAGCCGGTGGAGGTGTGGAAGCGCGCACTGTGGGGCGGCGCGGTGCCGTACGAGCTGACGATCCGGATCGCCGGCCGCGCGCTGCGCGATCGGGCGCGGCGCGAGATCGCCGGCGGCATCGCCTTCGAGCGCTATCCGCGATCGGGCTGTGGCCTCGTCACGTACATGGTGATCGCTCCCACGGCGCAGCGCCACGGGCTGGGCCGGCGGCTGCAGCGCGAGGCAGCGATGGCGCTGTTCGCGGCGGGCGCGCCCGCGGTGTTCGGCGAGGTCAACGATCCCCGGCTCGCCGGCCGCGGCGTCGACGAGCCGCTCGAGGCGATGTGGCGGCGGCTCGAGCGCAACCAGGCGTGGGGCGCCCGCGTGGTCGACGCGCGCTACGTCCAGCCGGCGCTGGCACCGGGGCTGGGCCGCGATCACGGGCTGTGCCTGATCGCGCTGGCCGGGGCACAGCCGCTGCCGTCGACGATGCCCGGGACCACCGTGCGCGACTTCGTCGCGGAGCTCTACGCAGTCACCGAGGGCGGCGAGCCCGACGCGGATCTGGTGGCGGGGATCCCCGAGCACGTCGATCTGATCGAGCTGCGTCGCTAGTGCCCCGACCGCCGGGCACTGGCGATCGCGATGCGACCGACCGCGTGCTCCCGTGTAGGGCCGCGTCGCGCGCTGTCCGCCCGCGTCGCGCTGTGCGCTGAACGCGCGGTGCGCGGAGCGGCGCAGCAGCGCCGCTGTGGGCCCCTCAAAAAATCGAGTCTCGCGCGCGATGATCTGGGATCGCCGCGAGGTAGTGCATGTGAAGACACTTTCAGTCGGTACCGCGTGTTCCGGGGTACGCGGTATGTCACGCAGCGCGGCTGGTGGTCGCGCTGGGGGCGACGGCCCCCGCGGCTCGTCGATAACTGGTCGCATGCGATCTCGAGGACTTCTCGCTCGTCACCGTCGCGCCACAATCGGTGGTGCCGGCACCGCCGGCGTGGGAGCCCGGAACACTACGTATGATCGGGAGTAGAAAAATCTTCTGACAGGCCCGGTCGCGTCGGGCATGTAGGTGCCCGCAAATACCCGTTCACGGTGTCATCACGACACATTGGTAGCTAATCGCCACTGTGGTGCGCTCGCAATATTGCCCTTGATAAATAAATTGGTCTGCCCATAGTGTGTCCAGTTAGGAACAAGCGACTTTCATGAACAAGGGAGTACGGAGGAGGGGCAAAAATGTCAGAAGTCGTAGTTACCGGTCTCGGACCACTGCTTGCCAATTGCGCGGATCGACGTACGCTGTGGACTCAGCTCTGCGAGGGACCGTCGCAGCTGACGTTCGAGCCTGCGCCGGGCGGTGATGGCGAGCCCTGGCCGGTCGGCCGCGTGCACGACTTCGACCCCGATCGCTGGCTCGCCCGGTTCCCCCGCCGGTTCTACGAGCGCTACCACCGCGAGCAGCTGCTGTACCTCACCTCGCTGGTGATCGCGCTCGACGACGCCGGCCTCGAGTCTTCGACGGCACGTCGCGCGGAAACTTCGATTACTGGTATCAGCGCGCCTCCCAGGGCGAGGCGGCGCACGATCGCCAGGCCCGGCACGACCTGCTGATCGGCACGCCCGGCCAGGCCGCCAATCTGGCCGCCAGCCTGCTCGGCATCCGCGGCCCGGTGTCGACGTGCAGCGTCACGTGCTGCTCGGGCGCGGTCGCGATCGGCCTGGCGTGCCGCGAGCTCGCGCAGGGCGACATCGACGTCGCGTTCGCGACCGGCCACGACTCGTCGCTGCAGGCGCCGATCTACCGGATGTACCGCGACGCCGGGCTGCTATCGCAGGAGCGCGACGATGCGCGGCGCGCGATCCGGCCCTACGCCGCGCACTCGGGCAACGCGTTCGGCGAGGGCGCGGTCACGCTGGTGCTCGAGACCGCCGAACACGCCGCGCTGCGCGGCGCGGCGCCGCTGGCGACGATCCGCGGCTGGAAGCTGGGCAACAACGGCGGTCACCCGCTCCACGTCGACCCGGTGGGCAGCCGGGTCGCCCGGCTCGCCGGCGATGTGCTCGCCATGGAGGCCGTGTTCGGCGACCGCGCGCCCGAGGTCCCCCTGTTGTCGGTCAAGCCGGTGTACGGCCACCTGTTCGGCGCGTCGAGCGCGCTCAACGTCGCCGCGGCGGTGCTGATGCTGCACCACGGCTGGCTCGCGCCGACCCTCAACGTCGATCGCGCGGCCGGGCCGGGTCAGATCGACCACCTCGCCGGCGGCGGCATGCACAGCCACGCCGGCGCCGGGCTCGCGATCTCGTACGGCATCGGCGGTCACAACACGGTGACCCTGATCGGCGCGGTGGGGGCGACGTGAGTCAGCCGATCCGGACCTTGCGCCGCGGACGGCTGGTGACCCGGCTCGCCGATGCGATCCGGACCCACGTCGCGCCGGGGATGCACCTGCACTTCGCGTCGACCCCGAGCCGGTCGAACGCGGCGATCCGCGAGGTCGCGCGGGCGTTCCTCGACACCCGCCCCGGGTTCCGGCTGAGCAGCACGGGGTTCCACTCGATGGCGCACCTCTTGCCGATGCTCGGGCTGGCCGGCCGGCTGACCGCGTGCTTCTTCGGCGATCTCTATCCGGCGCCGCGGCCGAACCCGCTCTACACCCGGCTCGCGGCCGACGGCGTGGTGCTCGAGCACTGGCCGCTGTGGTCGATGGTGGCGAGCCTGCGCGCCGGGGCGCAGGGCGACGAGTGGGTGGTCAACCGCTCGCTGCGCGGCACGACGATGGCGCGCGAGATGGCCGGGCGCGGCGAGTACTGCGAGATCCCCGCGCCGCGCCGCGGGCACCGCCACCCGGCGGCCGCCAACGACCAGGCGACCGGCCCGCACACGATCGGGCTGTGCGCGGCGCTGCGGCCCGAGGTGACGTTCGTCCACTGTGGAGCGCGCTCGCAGCGCGCCGCGGCGTGATCGTCACGGTCGAGCGCATCGTGCCGGCCGCGGTGACCCGCGCGCACCCCGCGGCGATCGCGCTGCCTCCGCACCGCGTGCTGGCGGTCTGCGAGGAGCCGTTCGGCGCGCATCCCCAGCCGCTGTACTGCCCGGTCGAGCTCGCCAGCCCGTACCGCGACGACTTCGAGCACTACGAGCGCTGGCGCGCACTGACCGGCGACCCGCCGGCGCTGGCGGCGTTCGTCGACGACGTGCTGCGCGCGCCCGACGCCGGCGCGGCGTATCGCGACTACGTCGGCCCGACGCGGCTCGCGCAGCTGTGCGAGCCCGAGGCGCAGGCGCCGGAGCCGTCGATCACCGCGGGCGAATCGCCGGCCGACGTCAACGGCGTCGAGCGGCTGATCGTGCTGGGCGCGCGGCAGCTCGCCGCCCGCGCCCGCGCGATCGGCGCCCGCGTCCTGATCGCCGGCATCGGCCAGGCGTTCTTCGCGGCGCGCCTGGCGCAGCTCCAGCTCGCCGCCGCCGGCTACACGCTGCGGGTGATGGTCGAGACCGGGCTGTACGACGTCGAGTGCGGCGCCGGCGGCCACGGCTACCTGCTGGCCTACGACAACGTGGTCCGCGCGCGGCGGCTGAGCGCGATCGACGACATCCTCGGCGTGCTGGCGTGCGGCGCCGACAACGCCTGCATCGCCGCGCTCGGCGCCGCGCAGATCGATCGCCACGGCAACCTCAACAGCACCCAGCTCGGCGGCAAGCTGCTGGTCGGCTCGGGCGGCGCGTGCGACATCGCGGCGTCGGTCGAGGAGGTCGTGGTGCTGACCCGGCTGGCGCCCGGCCGGCTGGTCGACGACGTCGAGTACATCACCAGCCCGGGCCGCGCGGTGCGCTCGGTGGTCACCGACCACGGCGTGCTGACGCGGGCGCCGGCGGCGGCCGGGCGCGGCCCCCGCGACGAGACCTGGACGATCACTTCGCGGCGCCGATCGCCGCCGACGAGGCGCGCCTGCTCGACACCCTGGATCCCGCCGGCACGTACCGCCAGCGCGCCGGATAGGCCGGATAGCCCGATAGATCGATGCATCCCCACCCTGCACACGACGTCCGGATCACCGGCCTGGGCAGCTACCTGCCGGCGCGCATGCACGACAACGCGTCGCTGCCCGCGCTCGACGAGCCGATCGCGCCCGGCGATCTCGCGCGGATCGGCGTGTACCGCCGCGGCTGGGCCGGCAGCGGCGAGGGCATCGCCGAGATGGCCGTGATCGCGGCGCGCCGCGCGCTCGCCCGCGCCGGGGTGGACGCGGCGGACCTCGACGCGGTGATCCTCGCCAACTGGACGCAGCGCCGCTACCTGCCCGACTTCGCGCCGGCGGTGGCGCAGCGGCTCGGCGCCCGGCGCGCGTTCGCCCACGACCTGGGCTGTGCGTGCGCGGGCTTCCTGTACGGCGTCGCGACGGCGCGCGAGCTCCTGCGCAACCCGCGCTACCGGCGCGCGCTGGTGGTGGCGTCGGAGCAGACCTCGCGGCGCGCCCGGCCGGGCAGCCGCGGCACGCTGATCCTCGGCGACGGCGCCGGCGCGTTCGTGCTCGAGCGCGCGGCCGGCGACGGGCCCGGCGGCCGGCTGATCGACTACGAGCTGGCGTGCGACGGCGAGCACGCCGCGATCATGGAGATCACCGACGACGGCTGGGTCCACACCCGGATCGCGCAGCGCGAGCTGTGCGAGCTGGCGGCGCGCTCGATCGCCGAGGTGTCGGGCCGGCTGCTCGCGCGCAACCGGCGCGCGCTCGACGATGTGACCTGGGTGATCCCGCACTCCGGCACCGCCGGGGTCCAGGCCGCGATCGTGCGCGCGCTCGCCGTGCCGGCCGGGCGGATCCTCACCAACTACGCCGAGGTCGGCAACGTGTCGTCGGCGTCGATCCCGGTGGCGCTCGATCACTTGGTCGCGCGCGGCCGGATCCGGCCCGGCGACGTCGTGCTGTCGGCGGCGGTCGGCGGCGGCTGGTACGCGGCCGCCGCGCTCTACACGGTCGGCGAGCTGGCGCGCGAGGTCGCAGCATGACCCGGCGCGACGCGCCCCGCCCCAGCCGCGACCGGGTCAGCGAGATCGTCGCGACCGGCTTCGCCTATCCGCGCCTGGTCATCGACAACGACGGGTTCTTCGCGCGCTGCCGGTTCCCGATCACCGACGATCGCGCCCAGCTGATCGCCGAGACCCGCATGGTGCGGCGGTGGTGGTGCGGGCCGGGCGAGAACACCTGGACGATGGCGCGCGAGGCGGTGCGCAGCGTGCTCGCCACCGGCGCGGTCCGCGCCGACGAGATCGACCTCGTGGTGGTGTCGTCGTGCTCGACGATCCCGATGGTGAGCTACCCCGATCCGGCCAACCCGGTGGTCGCCGATCTCGCGCCGCTCGTGCTCGCCGAGCTCGGCCGCGACGACGCCACCGGGATCGATCTCAAGGCGGGCTACTGCGCCGGCTTCATGCGTGGGCTCGAGCTCGTCGATGCGATGCTCGACCGCCCCGACTACCGCGCCGGCCTCCTGGTCGCCAGCGACGAGGGCGGGCGGTTCGCCACCGCGGAGTCCAACCGCTCGGCGTTCTGCTTCCTCGTCGGCGATGCCGCGGGCGCGGTGGTGCTGCGCAAGCGGCCGGCGGCGCCGCGCGTCGGCGTCGTCGACA
>VBLP01000137.1:0-997 GCA_005887925.1 Deltaproteobacteria bacterium
AGCGCCGCTCCGATCAGCGCCGCCTGCCAGCGCGCCGTGCCATCGCCCGCCAGCTCGCCCGGCACCTGGCCGATCACCAGCGCCGGCATCCAGTCCGGCCGCGACAGCGCATAGCTCCACACCAGCTCGGCCAGCTGCTCGGCCAGCTGCACCCGTCGCGGCCCCGCGCGATCGCCCGGCGCCGGCGCCGCCGCCAGGTACGCCGCGACCGGCGGCAGCGCGCGCACCACGTCGTCGTCGGCCAGCACCGACGCCAGCGCCGCCGTCACCTGCGCGCGGTCCAGCGCGCCCAGCCGCGCCGCCCGCCCCGCCGCGTCGCCCGCCCAGGTCGCCTCGACGAACGCATCGAACGTCACCAGCTCCAGGCCCGCCGCGATCCCGCGCGCCAGCGCGATCTCGCGGACCAGCCAGCGCGCGACCAGCTGGCTGCCGACCACGATCGTCGACGGCGCGAACGGATCTGCCGGCGGCAACGCCGCGAGCAGCGCCGCGGCGAGCTGCTCGACGCGGTTACTGTGGATCGCGCGCAGCATCAGTTGCTGCTCGGCCGGCAGCCGTCCGGGGTTCTCACCGTCGACGTCGAGCTCGATCACGCTCCCGCGATCGATCGGCTCGGCCTCGACGACCCGCGCCCGCCGCGCCGTCACCTTGTCCATCGTCAGGTGCGTGCCCTTGTACAGCCGCCGCCCGCTCTTGAGCAGGTCGCCGAAACCGAAGTCGCCCATCGCGATCACGTCGAACTGCCCGTCGTCGAGCTCCGCGTCCGGCGCCACCATCATCGCGCCGCCGAAGTACCGCCCGTTCGCCACCGCCACCGTGTTGATCGCCGCCTCGACCCGGTCCGCGCCGTCGAACACCAGCTGCACCCGCTGGTTCTTGTACGACCACGTCGCCCGCGCCGTCGCGATCGCAAACGACAGCCGCCCGAGCTTCTTGCCCGACTCGTTGACCAGCCGATCGACCACCCCCGACACACCGAACGACGCGATGTTCGCGA
>VBLP01000137.1:1043-10727 GCA_005887925.1 Deltaproteobacteria bacterium
GCTCCGTCGGCAGCTGCACCGTGCGCCGAAAATCTCCGCCGGTGCCGAACGGGATCACCGCGAAGCTCGCCTCGGGCGCGACCGGCTTGCCGCCGTCGAAGAACCCGTTCACCACCTCGTTGATCGTCCCGTCGCCGCCGATCGCCACCACCCGCTCGGCCCCGGAGCGCAACGCCTCGCGGGTCAACCGCGTCGCGTCCCCCGGCCCCGCCGTCACCGCCTCCTCGAACGGAAACGCCCGCCGGATCGTCTCCGCGACCTCCGTCCATCGCTTGCCGAGCCGCCCGCCTTGCGACTGCGGATTCACGACGATGACCGTGCGGGGCGTCACCATGGCCCGGGACTATACGCGCCACCTCCGACGCTCCCGCAGAACCCCGCGAAGCTCCCGCGGTTTCCCACGATCGTGGCCCCGCTTTTACTCCGGATCAACGCATCCAGGCGCTCTCCCGAGGTCCCTCCGAGCCTCGGCCGTCGCGGTGATGCCAGGACGAGCGTGGACCGCTTCTCGACCCGAGCAGCTGCGAGCCCGAGCTGGCTGCTACTGCTGTTACTTCACCGGGAGCGTCGTCAGGCCGGAGAGCTGGAGCGCGAGCTCCTCGTCGACGATCTGGTGGCTGTGATCGACGAATACCGCGGTCGGATAGCCCAGGGTGGGATCGAAGCTGAGCTGGATCTGGGCCGCGTGCTGATCGATCGCCTGCTGGATATCGTCGAACACGCCGTCGATCGTCCGCACGATCGCCGCGACCCGGCTGGCTCGCCGATGCCGCGACCGCGACGCGGATGTCGCTATCGCGGAGCATCGCCACGCGGCTCGGTGACGCTGCTCGATCTCGCCGGGCGGGGCCACCATGGCTGCCATGGTGTTAGGCTTGGAGTGCTGCCATGTTGACCGTCGGCTTGCTGGGAGCTCTTGTCGAAGCTCGGCGCTCGCTGGAGCTCTCGAAGCCGAAGACCCAGGTCCAGTGGGTCGATCTGGCGGCGCCGCACGGGCCGGTCGATCTGGCGCTGCGGCTGCTCGGAGATGAGACCCCGGCGCCGCCGTCGATCGATCCGGGGCTGGTCGCGACGTGGGATCACATCCCGGATCACGGCGCCGTCGACCGCATGCTGCAACAGGCGCTCGTGAACGCGTATGGCTTCGTGGTCGGCTACACCGACGCGATGCACCAGGTGTGTCGCTGGATCCAGGTGCTCGCTCACCCGATGACGCAGACCACGAATGTGCGTGCGCTGCTGGTAGGCCCGACCGGCGTGGGCAAGGATCTCGTCGCACGTACCGTGGCGAGGCTCGGCCGGCGCGCGTCGCAGCCGTTCGTCGCGATCAACTGTGCAACGCTACCTCGCGAGCTGATCGTCGCCGAGCTGTTCGGCGCCGAGGCGGGTGCGTACACCGGCCTGGCGCGCAGGCGACCCGGCCTGTTCCAGGCGGCGGCCGATGGCGTGCTGTTCCTCGATGAGGTCTCCGAGTTGCCGCTCGAGCTGCAGCCCGTCCTGCTCCGCGTGCTCGACGAGCACGCGTTCCGGCCACTCGGCTCGACCACGCAGATCGCGTTTCACGCGCAGATCATCTCGGCGACCAATCGCGAGCTCGCGTCGCTCATCGAGGGCGGCGCGATGCGTGCGGACCTCTACTACCGGCTCGCACATGTCGTGGTCCCGCTGCCATCGCTGGCCGAGCGCGCGGACGATCTCGATCTGCTCGTCCGCTACCTGTGGCGCCAGGTAGACGATTCGGATCCACCCGAGGACATCATCGCGGAGGTCGCGCGCCGCGCGTGGCCGGGGAACATCCGGCAACTCCGGGGCGTGATCGAGCGCGCCGTGCTGCTGCGCAAGACGGTCGGTTCGACCTCGTCCTTGCTCGACGAGATCAAGGCAGCTCCCGCCGCGCAACCTGTACCGTCGGGTACCCTGTCCGAGCTGCGGCAGCGCTTCGAGCGCGACGTGCTCGTCTCGATCGTTCAGCGATGTGGTGGAAACATCCGCGATATCGCGCGTGAGCTGGGCATCACCCAGCGAAGCGTTTACAACCTCCTCAAGCGCCATCGCATTGCGCCCGGCAAGTGAAGCAACATGCACGGGCGAGAAAGGTCTTTCAGCGGCATGAAAGGTCTTTCAGTGGCCTCGCGTTCAGGCCAGTGAAGCGACGTTCACGAGGGGAAGGGTCGTTCAGATGATCGTGATCGCGACCGACGGAGATCCGGTGACCGGTGTGCTTCATGGCTACGCGCGAACCCTGGTCGCGAGCCTCGAGACACAAGTCACCACGTGGCTGAGCGGGCGACACGCCACCGGAGGCGCCATCGCGCATGCGCTCGAGATGCGCCCCGGACAGCCGGTGTTCCTGTTCGGGCATGGGGTCGCGCCTCCGGGGGCCGGATTCCGCGGCGCGTGCGGCAAGATCGTTCTGGATGTCCATAGAATTTCTTGGTTTCTTGCGGACCGGGTCGTCGTCGGCTCGTTCTGCGATGGCCAGCAGCTCGGCGTTCATGCCCGCCGTATCGGGTTCTCCATGTTCGGATATCGCGGCCCCCTCGCGGTGCCGCTGTGGCCGCGGTACGTCCCCAGGATGGAGGAGGCGGCGCTGGCCGGTCCCCTGCATGTCGCTCGCAGAGGCTCCGTGGAAGCAGCAGCCGCGATCGCCGCAAGGTCCTATGCACGTCTGGCACACCAGTTGAATTCATCTTCGAGCTGGACCGATTTCATGGCGGCGGCGGTGATCGCAAGCAACGACCCAACGCATTGGTGACTCATGACCATCGACCTCGACCGAGTGCGGGACAGGCTAGAGCGGATCCGGCAGACGTTCGTCGCGCAGATGGAGGCATGGCTGGAGCTCATGCCCGCGGAGATGCGCACGCAGCCATTCGTCGGCCTCGCCGGCGGCGAGACCCTCAGCCCCGAGGACATGGTGTCCGAGGTTCGCAACGGCACCGAGTGGGGCGACCGGTTTCTCGACAACGCGATCGCGCTCATGGCTGCGCGGGGTTTTCAGCAGGGCGGTGTGTCCCCCGAGGACCCGGGGCTCGAACCGCCCGGCACCGTCAGGGCGCGTTCCCGGCGGCCCGCCAGCGAGTGAACTGCTCCAGGGACGCAACTGACCTTCGGTCAACGTCCCTGTTCCGCCTCGATCAATAGGGGGCTTTCCCGCCCCCTCTGGTCCGGCAGAGCCGGCCCATTCACCCCTCCGCGCGTCGCGTCGCGCGGTTGAGGCTGGCTTGACCACGAACCAACGCGACTATCTATCGATCGGGCTGCGTCACGCGACAAGCCCCCTGGCGCGGCCTGGGCCTCGGGGCCCGCGACGCGGATGTTGCTATCGCGGACGACTGCGGCGGGTCAGAAGGTGCAGGCGGCGTCGTGGCCGGGGCAGCTGCCGCAGCCGGTGCCGACGCAGAACCGGCAGCCGTCGTCGGGGAAGCTGGTCGGATCGGACTGATCGTGCGGCACGCCGACCTGGCAGCTGGTGGAGGTGACGTTGCCCTGCGCGTCGGTGACATCGAAGAACACGGTGTAGGCCCGGCCGTTGCCGTGGCCCATGCGCTCGGCACGCAGGTTGGCGCTGTGCGGGCCGGTGATCACGATGTCGTCGCAGGTATTGCCGTCACCGAGCCCGCCGCCGGATAGCTTGTCGTCCTCGGCCTCGTCGGAGGTGATCCGTGTGATGTGGGCGCTGGCGACGGTGATCTGGCCGTCGCAGGCGTCGACGACGCGGGTCAGGCAGTCGGCGACGTCGAACGCGCTGTACTTGTGGTCGGGCGGCCACAGGGTCACGGAGCTGGTGGTCACGACCGGCGGGTGGGTGTCGATCACGGTGACGGTGAACGCGCAGCTCGCGGCGTTGCCCGAGCCGTCGCTCGCCGAGCAAGTCGCGTCGGTCGTGCCGACGGGGAAGCTGCTGCCGGACGGCGGGGTGCACGTCGGGTCGACCACGCTGCAGTTGTCGGTGGCGCTCGCCGTGAAGCTGGCGACCGCGCCGTGATCGACGCACTCGAGGGTCTGGTTGCCGGGGCAGACGATCGCCGGCGGCGTGCGGTCGACGACGTCGATCGTCGCCGAGCAGCTGTTGCGGGTGCCGTGCTCGTCGGTGCAGGTCAGGGTCGCCGGGTTGTCGCCGAGTGCGTAGGGCGGCGGCGGCGCCTGCACGCAGGTGAACGCGTCGCCGTCGCGGTCGACCGAGCCGTTGTTGATCGAGCCGTCGCCGTGGCACGATGCATCGGCCGCGACCATGATGTCGCTGCAGATCGCGTCCGGCGGCGCGTTGACATGGACGCGGAAGCTGCAGCTCGCGGTGTTCTCGCTCCCGTCGGAGGTGCTGCACGTGATGGTGTAGGTGCCGAGCGGCTCGGTGGTCCCGGACGGGATGGAGCAGGTCACGCCGGTCGTGCCGCAGTTGTCACCGGCGACCGGCGCCGGATAGGTGACGATGGCGCTATCGGTCGGCGTGTTGATCAGCTCGTCCGCGGGACATGCGATCGTCGGCGGCGTCGCGTCGGTCACGGTGACGGTCGCGGTGCACGACGACGTCTCGCCCTCGGTGTCGGTGCAGGTCAAGGTCACGCTGTGGGGGCCGACGCCGGTGTACGGCGACGGCGGGTCCTGGGTGCAGCCGACCAGGTTGCCGTCGGGATCGAACGAGCCGTTGTCGATGCTGGCGGCGGCGGCGCAGACGCTGTCGGCGGCGACGGTGCGATCGGCGCAGCGCGCGACCGGCGGCGCGTTGGAGATCCACAGGAAGCTGGCGTCGTCGGACAGGTTGCTGATCGTGGCGACGATGTGATCGGTGCCGCCGCTCGTGCCGACGTAGCAGAACTGGGCCTGGCCGAGGCCGTCGGTGTTCGAGAACCCCGCGGTCGAGTTGGCGCCGGTGACGGCGAAGTCGACGCGGACGCCGGACACCGGCCCGGCGTTCTGATCGGTGACCGTGGCGGTGACGCAGTGGCTGTTGCCGGTGTGGTCGCTGCCGGTCTTGGGCGCCAGCGTGATCGAGGTGACGATGGCGACCGGCGACAGCGACATGCCGCCCGGGTAGCCGTACGAGTCCGCCGAGGCGAAGCCGTAGACGAACACGCCGAACGGCAGCGGCCCGGTCAGGTTGTGCGAGCCGACGCTGACCGAGAGCTGCGCGGCGTCGAAGCCGCTGGCGCCGATCGCGGTGAACTGCGCGGCCGGGATCACCACGCCGTCGAGCTTGATCGCGCCGACGGCGCCGGCCGGGGCCGCGAGGTTGATGAAGTTGATCGGGAACCCGCTGGTCGGCGTCAGCACCGTGTAGCTGGCGAGGAACTGCTCGTGCGGCGGGACGAGCATCATGAACGGATCGGAGGTCACGTTGTCGAACGTGGTGCCGTTGGAGTACTGCGCGACCAGGACCGGCTTGTCGGCGGTGATCGTCGACGCGCCGGTGATCAGCCGCTGGTGCACCTGGCCGCGGTTCAGCACGGCGACCGGCGCGCCGGCGACGGACACGGTCGTGCCGTCGGTCGCGGCGAGGATCCGGAACGTGTCGCCACGGAGCCGGGTGGCGAGCGGCACCGTCACGAAGTTGCGGCCCCAGGTATCGGTCGACGGCAGCTGCTCGACGATGTAATCGCAGGCGAGCGTACCGCCGTCGGGGATGTTGGCGCACTCGTGACCGCCGAACAGCGCGATCGGCTTGGTCGACGTCACGATCGTGCCGGTGAGATCGGCCGGGGCGACGTTCGTGTTCCGGAGCTGGTAGGCCTGGCCGAGGCCGAGGTGGACGTCGTACGGCACTCCCGCCGGGTGCGCGCCGGTCGTCACGTGCGGCGTCACGGTCACCACCGTGTCGTCCTGCGTCGCCGCGAACCCGAACTCGGTGCCGTTGACGACGTTGACGTTCGGGAACCCGAGCACGACGTAGTCGGTCCCGGCGATGTCGGTGGGCAGGCCGAGGAAGGCGTCGGTCGTGAACTGGATCCGGTTGAGCCCGTACACGCTGACCTCGGCGCCCGCGGTCACGTGGATCGCCTTGTTCTCCACCGTGTCCGACGTCGAGATCTCGGCATTGGACGGAAGCGTCACCGTGGTGACCACGCCGGGCGTGACCGAGAACGAGCTCGAGAAGGCGAGGCCGGGAATCGTCACGCTGCCGGTGGTGGCGACGTCACCGGCGATGAACAACGACAGCTGCGGGACGGTCGTGAAGTTGCCGGTGAACATCAGCCAGAACTCGGTGCCCCGGCTGTCGGAGGTGGCGCCGGACAGGCTCTGCATCCGGAGCACCTCGCGCGCCGGCGGCGGCGGAGCGCTGGGCGGCGAGCACGCGGCGATCGCGGCGAGGGTGAGGGCGGCGTGACACGCGGAGAGGGAGCAACGGCTCACGAGGGAACGATTCGGGATCATGGTGCGCTTTCTGGGCTGAGACCCGGCGAGACTCGATACGCGGTCCGGCACTCCACCTCGACAACCCCCGGCAGCGATTCCGCCCCGTCTGTTGCACCACGCGCGCAGGCGACTCCGCGCGCAGAGCTGGCACCGTCCACCGCTATCAAGTGAGACCCGCTGTGAAAAAGGTCACCAGGAAATCGCTCGCATCGAGATCATCAGATCCCCATCACCGGCAGTCTCGTCGACTCGCGATGTCCGATCGTATCGGCGCGCGGCGCAGCAAATCGCGACACGAGTGTTCGACACACATGCGCGTGGTGATTGCCTATCTGCAATCTCACCTCATGTCGCACAGGTAGGTGGCGTGGTTGCAGACCGGCTGTCTATCCGGGCCCGTCGTGGATCGCGCGCTCGATCTTGGTCTTGAGCTCGACGTAGCGGCGCAGGAAGTCGTAGTGGCGCTCCCGGAACGCCTGGGTGTAGCGCCGCTCGCGGGCCTTGGCCCGCCAGGCCTCGGCGAGCTCGTCGAGCCGCTCGATCAGCTGCTGCGCGTCGCGGAACGGCTGGAGCAGCGCGCGCGAGCCATGGGTCTCGACCAGCTCGACCCGGCCGTTGTCGGCGGGGCCGAGGAAGGTGAGCACGACGGTGTCGGGGTGCTGGTTGCGGATCGTGCGGGCGATGGTCCGCGCCGGCAGGTCGGTGACGTCCTCGGCGACCATCGCGTAGTGGAACAGGCCGGAGCTGATCCGATCGAGGCCTTCGCCGCCGGAGGTCGCGTGGACGAAGCTGAAGCCCGGGGGCGCGGCGTCGGTCATCGCGGTGACGAAGTCGTCGACCTCGTCGACCACGAGCACGCGCAGCTCCTCGAGCTGATCGGCGCGCGCGCGGTCGCGGCCGGCGACCTTGTCGGCGAGGTCGATCGCGCGGCGCTCGGCCTCCATGAAGCGCTGGAGGAACTCCTCGTGGACGCCGCGCACGTCGTCGAGCACCGAGTCGACCTCGCGCTTGCCGACCGAGCGCCCCGCGGCATCGATCACGCGGTCCTTGAGGTAGGCGACCGACTCGGGCGCCTTGAGCACGAGGTCGATCGCGCCGGCGCGCACCGCCTCGACGGCATCGTCGAACGACCGCCGCGGCGTCAGCGCGATCACCATCGACGTCGGCGACTTGTGCTTGATCGCGCGGATCGTCGCGATGCCGGCGCCGGGCGACGGCGTGTCGATGTCGACCAGCGCGACCGAGAAGAACTGGCGGTCGACCAGCGCCTCCGCGCGCGCAGGGTCGGCGACGCAGGTGACGTGGAGGTGCGCCTCCGACAGCAGCTGCTCGATGCCGGCGTGGACCCGGGGGTCGCCGTCGAGGACCAGGACCTCGATCCCGACGAGGTGCGCGCCGGAGGACAGCGGCCGAAACGAGCTCGAGGTTTCCGAGGTGGTCATCTGGATCGCGGGGGTGGGGAGTCGGAGCCCGCGGCGACGGAGGCATCGCCGGGGGCGCTGGTGGCGGCCCCGGATCCGGGGTGCGCGGCGCCGGGATCGGCCGACTCGACCGGCGTGAGCTCGACGGTGCGCGGCCTGCCGGCCGGCGACGAGGTCCGCGCGCGCTCGCGCGGGGCGCTCGTGCGGTCGCCGAGCCCCTGGCTCAGCATCCAGGCGCCGGCGACGGCCAGGCCGATGTCGAGCAGCAGCACGGCGATCATCAGGCCCCACGGCCGGCGCGCCACCATCGGCAGCGACAGCGACGGGTCATCGAGCGGCGGCGGCGAGGACGGCCGCGGCTGCGGCCGCGACGGCCGGGCGTCGCGCGGCGGCGTGGCAGGGTACGCGTCGGGCGGTGCGCTGATCGTACGCGGCGGTGCGCTCGATGGCCCAGCCGACCATGACGGCGCGCCGGGCGGAGGCATCGCAGGTGGCGCGGTGACCGGCCGGTGCGCCGGAGCGTTCCGCGGCACGAACGGCGTCGCCGGGACCGCGCGCGGCGGGACGACGCCGGGCGCTGTGACAGGCGCCGCAACGCCGCCGGCCGGCGCGAGCTGGCGCTGCGGAAAGCTGGCGTCGTCGGAGATCTTTTGCGTGGGCGCCACCCGCTGGTCGGAGGCCGACAGTCGCGCACCACAGCCGCCGCAGAACCGGGAATCCGGCGCGTTGTCGGTTCCGCAGCTCGGGCAGCGCATTCGGCAACAGCGTAACGTACTTGGACCGGCGTCGCCTAATAACACCACGAGTTCCTCGCCGTCGCTCGATCGGCCCGACCTGCGCTGGGCGCGCCGCGTGCGGCATGTCGCTTCACGCCATGGCCCTGATCCGGCGCTGCTGTGATACCGTACCCAGACGGCCATGAGCCAGATCCTCGACCGGGTCCTGACGGCCGCCCGGCAGCTCGGCGCGAGCGATGTCCACCTCAAGGCGGGGTTACCGCCAATTTTCCGGATCAAGGGGGACCTGCGGACGGTGCGCGACGTACCAGCGCTGACCCGCGAAGCGATCGCGCAGTTCGCGGTCCACATGATGAACGACCGGCAGCGCGCGGACTTCGAGCAGCACCTGGACATCGATCTCGCCTACGGCACGCCCGACGGGGTGCGTTATCGCGTCAACCTGTTCCAGCAGCGCGGATCGGTCGGCATGGTGCTGCGTCTGATCCCGCCCGAGGTGCCGCCGTTCGACCGTCTCAACCTGCCGCAGGCCGTGCTCGACCTCACCAGCAACGCCCGCGGCATCGTGCTGGTCACCGGGGCGACCGGGTCGGGCAAGTCGACCACGCTCGCCGCGATGATCGACTACATCAATACCCAGCAGGCCTATCACATCGTCACGGTCGAGGACCCGATCGAGTACACGTTCCGCGACAAGCGCTCCGTCCTGAACCAGCGCGAGATCGGGTTCGACACGATGTCGTTCTCGCGGGCGCTGCGCGCGGCGCTGCGTCAAGATCCGGACGTGATCCTGGTGGGCGAGATGCGCGACTTCGAGACCGCGGACATCGCGATGACGGCGGCCGAGACCGGCCACCTGGTGCTGTCGACCCTGCACACGGTCGACGCGACCGAGACGGTCAACCGGATCATCTCGATGTTCCCGACCCATCAGCAGCAGCAGGCGCGGCTCCAGCTCGCCAGCGTGCTGCGCGGCGTGATCTCGCAGCGCCTGCTGCCGCGCGCCGACGGCAAGGGCATGGTGCCCGCGCTCGAGCTCATGGTGAACACCGAGCGGATCCGCGAGATGATCGAGGAGCCGACCCGGACCCGCGAGATCAAGAATGCGATCCAGGAGGGACTGCATCCCTACGGAATGATGACGTTCGATCAGAGCCTGGCCGGCCTGGTCA
>VBLP01000615.1:0-7776 GCA_005887925.1 Deltaproteobacteria bacterium
CGAGCGCAGCGAGTGGCCGGTCTGAGCCGAGCGCCGGGCACCGGTGATGCCCCTGCCCAATCAGCTACCCATGTGCTGCAAACGTACGTGCGCGTGGCGCTGAAGACGAGCATGCGCGCTGACACCCCGTGACGTCCAGCGTGGTGGGGCGGACCACCATTGCGATCTCGGCGTCCGGTTACTGGTGGCTTGCTTATGCGTGGAACAACTGGTTATTCACCTGCGAGCGCTGCAACACGGGTTGGAAGCGCTGCCTGTTTCCCATAGCCAGCGGTCGCGCGCGCTTCCGCCGCGTCGCAACGCGAAGGAAACGCCGCTGCTCCTGCATCCGTTCGGCCGCATCGACCCGATCTTTCACCTGTCGTTCAGCGGTATCGGTCAGATTGCTGCCCGCAGCGATCATGGGCAAGCGACGATCGAAACCTGCGGGCTGGATCGCGAGTCACTCAGGCGAGTACGCGAGCCCATCGCGATCGATATAAACCGACACGTCGATCGACTCGAGCTGGCACTCGCGCAGAACGATTATCGGTGCGCCCTCGATGCTGTGACCGATCTCCTCTCACTCGGTGCAGATCACAGGGCTCACGCCGGCATGGTGCGGGCGATCGTGTGGGAGCGGCTCGGCCATCCCTGGTCGGAGCTGGAGCGCCTCAAGAAACGGCTGCAAGGCAAGTTACGACGCGCACCTGCGGCTGACGGCGCCGGTCGTAGGCGCCCGAGCGGTCAGCCGCGCTGAAGGCCGAACAGGATGCCACCGAGCCGGTCACGCTTGGCCGCCAGCGGCGCCTCGGCAAGCCAGCCGAACGCAACCGCGGCGAGCAGGATGCCGTTCGCCTCGCGCAGGGAGCCGCCGAGCGCATAGCGGTAGAGCGCCGGCCGATCGCCGCCGGCGCGACCACTGCCTTCGCAGACGTTCTGGACGATACTGGCGAGCGAGTCTTCGAGCTGGCGCCGCAGCCGCGGGCTATTGCGGCGAAGCAGCTCGACGGTGGGGCGCAGACCGCGGATCAGGTCGAGGGGAAGATCGAGAGCGAGAAAGGGCATGGGCGCAGTCCAGTGGGTGGTTTCGCAGCCTCCAGCGGAAGCGCCGTGACACGCGCTGGGATGAAATGTTGGCGATCTTCCCCGATCGTCGCGCGCGTGGCGCGTGCGGTTCCGCGTCAGGGCGAAGAACCACCTACAGGACGAAGCTCATGCCCTTCGCCGTGGATCTTCCCTCGATCTATTGCTGCGGCATCGACCGCGGACTCGGCGTCAGCGTCGGACTCGGCGTCAGCGTCGGATTCGGATTCGGGCCGGGGGCGGATTCGGGATTCAGACCGGATTCGGGGCCGGATTCGGTGTCAGCTGGCTTTGCACGTTTTTGGACTTCCCGGCCGAATAAATGTGCAGCTCCTCGAATAAATGTGCAGCCGCGCCAGCGCGCTGGGTCACCTGACCATCGTGTCCTCGTCCACGAAGTCCTCGGGCGGGTGCTCGCAGCACGGGCAGACCCGGGCCGACAGCCAATGGCCGGCGAGGAGCTCGTCCACGCCGACGCCGGCGAGCCGAGCGACGCGCAACGCGAGCGCGGGCGTGACCGCGCGCTTGCCCGCAGGAACCGCAACGCCAGCTCCACCAGCGCGAGCGCCGGGGGTCGGTGGGTGGGTCGCCGGCGCGTCCGGCCAGAACGCCGGTGCGAGGCCGGCGATGAAGAGGACCTCGGTCAGGCAGTACAGGTTGCTGACCGAACGTTCACATGATTTCGTCTACTTGGGCGACTGGTGGCCGCGACGCGACCGACGCGCCGAACATGGCCTTGGTCTTCTTGTGGGCGGATCTTCGAGGAGGTGAAGGGCCGGCCGATGTTCGTGGTAACCCGCCGGTCGCGACACGCGTCGTGACCGCCGCGAGTGGTTGCCGCTGTCGGCCGGTGGCGGCCGGTGGCGGCCTTCCCGGCCGCGTTTGGCATCGCGTGGCCCTTGAGGCATGCTGGAGTGGTGGTTGCGGCAACGCTTGCTCCAATCGGTGCGACCCCATTTGCAGGGCTGATTTCCTGGTTGGGTTCACTGCGACCGCGGCTCCAGAAATCGGTCGCGGAGCACGTTGCGACGGACGAGGAGCGGCAAGTACTCCACTTGATCGAGTTCGCTGCATCGCGCTTTGGCGATCCGCTGCTTCACGCAACCTCGGTCGATGACTTCGACGATCGCCTCGACGCACTCACCGACTCGCCCGAGGCGCTGTATTGCACGGAGTTGCTTGCTCCGCATATGCCGCTGGTTCAGGCATCGTTGCCGATGTCGGCTCCGCTGCTCGCCGCGGCAGCAGGGCACAACCTGGAGGACACACAAGGCCAGGTCAGCAAAGATCCGCAGCGAATCCTCGAAGCCTGGCTGGACGCACAACGTCAGGCCGCGCAGCTCATGTGGAGCACAGACGGTACCCCTGTGTCGGAAGCTCCGTTTGCGGGCACTGATCTCCCCATTGAGATAGAGAAGCTGATCTTTCACGGCCTCAGGGCGAACTTCTGCGGCCTGGCGATCGAGCAAGTTTTCTCGGCTGGTCGACTGATCCCGGCGTGGCTTGCCGGAGCACTGGCCGATCGGCTCGTGGTGAGCGCGCGGCAGCACCTTCGGTTGCTCGCTTCCCTCCCTGGTGTTTCGGTCGACGAGGCGATCGTCCCGGAGACGGAACGCCTCGATTTTGCGGCGATCGAGGCTCACCACCAGCGGGCGAAGGCGGCGTCGCAGCGATCCTACGAGCGCGCACGGGCGCGGCTCGGTCTCTAAGCGCGTGCATCGGATGCGGGGTGCCACCGTTCGGTTCCGGCTCGCCGGAAAAGATCGAATCGGTGTTGTCATCGAGGTGCGGCCCGACCTCGTCCACGTCGCGTGCGGAACCTCGGAACCGCATGATGACTGGCCACAGGTCGTAGTTCACCCCGAGACCAGGCAGGGGCGAGCGTTGGTGCTGCGTGAAATGACGTATTTCTATGGCACCAACACGTCGTGGGAGCGTCCGAGGACATGCAGTTCGGGAAGATACCCTGCACCAAGGAACTGCTCTATGCGATCACCGAACTCGTCGTGAACTATCACGCGCAATCTGGCGACGAGAACTCTGCATCCGACGAACCTGCCGGTTAGCCATCGGTCAGTTTGGCTCCCAAGACGACAACGCCGCGCCGGGCAGTGCCCCCCAGGCGAGACCGAAACCGAAGACCGGCGACCGAGACCGCCGGCCGAAGCCGAGACCGCCGGCCGAGACCGAGACCGAGACCGCCGGCCGAGACCGAGACCGCCGGCCGAGACCGCCGGCCGAGACCGCCGGCCGAGACCGAGGCCGCCCGCCGAAGCCGACGCCGCCCGCCGAGACCGCCCGCCGAAACCGAGGCCGTCGGCCGAGACCGAGGCCGCCCGCCGAGACCGCCCGCCGAAACCGAGACCGCCGGCCGAGACCGAGACCGCCGGCCGCGGCCGAGACCGCCGGCCGAGACCGAGGCCGCCAGCCGAGACCAGATCAGCCGGTGATCGCGCGCAGCGGGTGGACCACCAGGTGGATCTCGCCCGCGGTGACCTCGGCGGTCGCCGGCGCGGCGGACAGCAGGATCGCGGCCTCGATCACGCGGTCACCGCCCTCGTGGAGGTAGAGCAGGCGCTTGATCGGGCGGCGCTTGGCCACGACCTCCTCGAGATCGCGGAACAGGCCGGGGTAGAGGTCGAGCAGCGCCGAGTCGCGGAGCTGGAGGCCCGCCGCGTCGCCGGCCACGCCGAGGAACTCGAGGAAGGCGGGGTTGGCGGCGCGGACGCGGCCCGACGGGTCGCACGACGCCATCGGGATCGCCACCGCGCCGAACACCTCGGCGGCGGCCTTGACGCGATGGTCGAGGTCGCGGCGCTCGCGGGTCTCGGCCGGCACGGTGCGGCGACGGCCCTGGTCCATGCCGAGCATGCCCATCAGCGCGCGCAGCTCGTAGAGCAGGGCCGGCACGTCGGGGTGGCGCTGCGCCGGGTCCTTGGCCGTGGCCCGCGCGACCAGCGCATCGGCGCGCTCGTCGAGCGGCTCGCCGAGCTGGGTCGACGGCGCCGGCACCGGCGTGAGCTTGTGGTGGAGCATCACGTCGGTGGCGGCGCCGGTGAACGGCACGCGTCCGGTCAACAGCTCGAAGAACACGATGCCGAGCGCGTAGATGTCGCTCGCCTGGCTCGCCGGGGCGCCGTCCTGGCGCTCGGGGGCGAGGTACTCGGGCGTGCCGTCGACGCCCTCGGACCGGCCGAGCTCGGGCCGCGCCAGCCCGAAGTCGAGGAGCTTCACCAGCCGGCGCTGCAGCGCGGTCTTCACCAGGAAGATGTTCTCGGTCTTGATGTCGCCGTGCACGATCGCTCGGCTGTGGATGAACCGCACCGCGTCGGCGACCTGCCACAGGTCGTCGCACGCGACCTTGGGCGACAGCCGGCCCTGCTTGAGCTTTCCGTGCACGGTCTGGCCCTCGAGCAGCTCCATCACCATGAACAGGCCGAACGCCTCGTCCTGGCCGAAGTCGACGATCGAGCAGATGTTGTCGTGGGTCAGCGCCGAGGCCAGGCGGGCCTCGCGATAGAACATCTCGCGGATCCGCGGGTTGGTCGCGATCGAGCTCTTGATCAGCTTGAGCGCGAACACCTTGCCGAGCGCCGAGTGCTGGACGCGCATCACGCGGCCCATGCCGCCGCGGCCGAGCTGGCCCTCGACGACGTAGCGCCCACCGATCACGTCGCCGGCGCGCGCGCCGCGCGGCCGCTCGTCGGGCCTGGGCGGGCGCGGGGTCTCGGAGATGTCCTGGAAGCCGCTCGGATCGAGCCGCGCCTCCTTGATCACCGGGATCTTGGTCGATAGCGCCGAGCGCGTGACCGACGGCAGCAAGGTCTCGTGGCCCTCACGCTGGACCGGCTGGCCCTGATCATCCGCCACCTCGAGATCGACATCGGACGGTCGACCCGCCATCGGTCGATGGTACGGCAAAACCATGGTAAGAGGCCGCTATGGATGACGCCAGCTTCGATCGCGTCGCGCGCGACGAGCTGCACGAGCTCGAGAGCGCGTTCTCCGACATCGATCCCGACGACGTCGAGGTCTCCATCAACTCGCACCGCGCGGCGCGGCAGATCTGGATGGCGGCGATCGCATCGGCCTGGCACTTCGATCCGACCGACACGGGCGCATGGCGCGCCCCCAAGACGGGCGAGGAGCTGCGACCGACGCTCGCTCGGCTGCTCCGCGAGCGGATCGGGCTGACCGTGCCGTTGTAGGATGACGCCGTTGTAGGATAAGCCATGGCCGAATCGCAGATCCTCAGCGTGATCCGGATGTGGGCTGCGGTCGCGTGGGCCGACGGCATGCTGTCCGAGACCGAGGCCGAGAGCCTGGGCCGGCTGATCCGGACCGCGGATCTCACCGACGACGAGCGCGCCGGTGCGCGGGCGTTCCTCGCGACCCGCACCGAGCTCCCGGAGACCTACCTCACCAACCTGACCCCGGAGGCGCGCCGCGGCATCTACCGCGCGGCGTGCCGGATGGCCGTCGTCGACCACGTGTTCTCGGTCACCGAGCGCGCGCTGCTCGACCGGCTGCGCGGTCTGCTCGGCGTCGCCGCCGACACCGCGGACGAGATCGAAGCCGAGGTCCCCGGGATGAAGCTGCGCTAGATGCGCTGACAGCGGCTCGTTGATTCGGGGTCGAGCCAGCTCGAACCGCGCGACGCGACGCGCGGAGGGGTGAATTCGCCGGCTTTGCCGGCGAAGAGGGGGCGGGAAAGCCCCCTCTCGATCGAAGCCGAGGTCCCCGGGATGAAGCTGCGCCAGGGCTGACGTCGGCGCGTGGGCGCCGTGGCGGCTCAGCCGGCGGCCGCGAACAGGGTCGCCATGGTCGCGCGCTCGATCGTCACGTCGATCAGCTCGCCGACCGCGCCGACGCCGCGCGGCAGGATCACCGTCTTGAAGCCATCGGTGCGGCCCATCAGCTGCGCCGGATCGCGCCTGGACGGGCGGTGGATCAGCACCTGCTCGCGGCGGCCGACCTGGCGGGCGAACACGTCGGCGCTGATCCGCTCCTGCAGCGCGACGATCTCGGACAGCCGGCGCTGCTTGACCGCGGGCGCGACGTCGTCGGGCAGCTTCTTCGCGGCGAACGTCAGGTCGCGCTCGGAGTAGGCGAACATGAATGCGCTGTCGAACCCGATCTCGCGCATCAGGTCGAGCGTGGCGCGGTGATCGTCCTCGGTCTCGCCCGAGAACCCGGTGAGCAGGTCGGTCGACAGCGCGATCTCGGGCATCGCGCGGCGCAGCGCGGCCACGATCGCGCGGTAGTCGGCGATGCGGTAGCCGCGGCGCATCCGGTCGAGCACGGCGTCCGAGCCCGACTGCACCGGCAGGTGGACGTACTTGCAGAGCCTGGGCTCCTCGGCGAGCGCGGCGATCACGTCGTCGGTGAAGTCGACCGGGTAGGGCGAGGTGAAGCGCACGCGCGCGATGCCGTCGACGCGAGCGACCGCGCGCAACAGCTGCGCGAACGTGACGTCGTCCCAGCGGTACGAGTTGACGGTCTGGCCGAGCAGCACGACCTCGCGATAGCCGGCGTCGGCGAGCTCGTGGACCTGGCGCAGCACCTCGCGCGGCGACGTGCCGCGCTCGCGGCCGCGGGTGAACGGCACGACGCAGAACGTGCAGAACTTGTCGCAGCCGCGCTGGATCGTCACGAACCCCGAGACGCCGTCGCCGCCGATCGCGCCGGACAGCCCCTCGTAGGTCTCGGCCTTGTCGAGCCGGACGTCGACGAACGGCGTGATCGGGACGGCCGGCGCGCTCGACGTGCGCGTCGCGCGCGACTGGCCCAGCAGATCGGGCAGCCGGCGGTAGCTGTCGGGGCCGGCGATCACATCGACCGCCGGGGCGCGCTCGGCCAGGCCCTCCTTGAGGTGCTCGGCCATGCAGCCGACGATCGCGAGCACCGTGCCCGGCCGCCGGCGCTTGATCGCGCCCAGCTCGCCGGCCCGCGCGATCACGCGCTCCTCGGCCTTCTCGCGCACCGCGCAGGTGTTGATGAGGATCACATCGGCCTCGTCGGCGCGCGCGGCGGTCGCGTAGCCCGCCTCGGCCAGCACGCTGCCGATCAGGTCGCTGTCGGCCACGTTCATCTGGCAGCCGTAGGTCTCGACGTAGACCCGGGGGCCGTCGGGCGCCGGGCGCGCCTGGACCGGGACGGCGCGCTTGCCGAGCGGGACCAGACGTTCCGACATGGTCTGGGTCTCTACCATGTATCCTGGGGAGGTGGCAGCACGACACGCTGGACGGCTCGCGAGCTGGATCGCGGCGTGCGCGCTGGTCCCCTGGCTGCTCGGCGCGGCGCTGGGCCGGACCTGGATCGCGATCGGTGTGGCGCTGGCGATCGCCGCCACCGGCTGGCTCCTGCTGTGGCTGCCGCGCACCGCGCACGCCGCGTTCGAGGCCGGCCGCTACGCGCGCGCCGCCCGCCGCTACCGCCTGATCACCGCGCTCGCGTTCACCGCAGCGCGCGAGCGCGCCGCGCTGCTGTCGCGCGCCGGATGCCACGTCGCCACCGGACAGCTCGACCACGCGACCCGCCTGCTCGCGCGCTTCGACGGCGATGCGCTCGACGCCGCGGAGCGGGTGACCTGGTTCAACAACCGCGCGTGCGTGGCGCTCGAGACCGGCGAGCCGCGCGCCGCGCTCGACCTCGTCGAGCAGGCCGTCGCGCTGCGCCCCGACGTGCCCGCCGTGCAGCACACGCGCGCGA
>VBLP01000615.1:7825-14483 GCA_005887925.1 Deltaproteobacteria bacterium
CGCGAGGCCATGCGCTGCCGGGAGCTCGCCCGCGCCTGGGATCACAAGGGTCAGCCCGATTACGCCGCGGATTACCGCGATCGCGCCCGGCTGGTCGCGCCGTGACCGCGGTCGGCGAACGTTCAAGTTTCTGATGTCAGCAAGCACACACGGATTGCATGAGCGTTTCGCGTTGCGAGCCGCAGAACACCGCAACGATCTGCGGCTGCTCGCCGACGATCGCGGCGCCAGCGCACGACCATGTTCAGGAACTGTATGGTTCCTCATCATGACGCACGCTCGACGCGCTGCGCTGTCGCCGGTGTAGGCAGCGCGCGCGTCGCCGCCGTCCCGGATCTCCGAGCCCGGCGGATCCAACATTGACATCGCGCCCCCAGCGATCGAGAGTAGCCCCGCACCTCGGGCTGATTCGGAACGGAGTTCTGCAGCGCGGAACGAACCACCGGCCCCGGGGTCGCGTTTACCTTTTTGCGTTCTTGGTCGGGGGCCAGTCCCGGCCGGACGCTGCAGATCGATCTTCTCGCAACAGGAGCTGCCATGGACACCAGGTTGCTAGATCGTGCTTGTCTGCTCGCGCTGTGCAGCTGCGCCGCGATCGCGTGCGGCAGCGACGAGAGACCCGACCCGACGACCGTCAAGCTCGCCGATGGTCAGGTCCACGGCATCGTCACGGAGGCCAGCCGGCAGTTCCTCGGCATTCCGTATGCGAAACCGCCAGTCGGCGATCTGCGCTGGAAGGCGCCGCAGCCGCCCGACCCGTGGAAGGACGTGCGCGATGCCACGCAGTTCGGCAAGCGCTGCGCCCAGATCGCGAACCCGACGGTCCAGAACCTGGCGAGCAACGACGAGGACTGCCTGTACCTCAACGTGTGGACGCCGTTCCCGACGCCGAAGCAGGCGGTGCCCGTCATGGTCTGGATCCACGGCGGCGGCAACGTCAACGGCTCGGCCTCCGAGCCGGTGCCGTTCATCAACATCGGCCTGTTCTACAGCGGGCAGTTCCTGGCCGAGAACCACGACGTCATCGTGGTCAGCCTGAACTACCGGCTCGGTCTGTTCGGCTTCTTCGCGCACCCCGACCTCGTCGCCGACGGCAGCTCGGGCAACCAGGGCCTGCTCGATCAGCAGATGGCGCTCAAGTGGGTCCACAACAACATCGTCCAGTTCGGCGGCGACCCCGGCAACGTCACGATCTTCGGCGAGTCCGCCGGCTCGTTCGACGTGTGCTATCACGTCGCGGCGCCGAGCAGCTCCGGCCTGTTCCACCGCGCGATCAGCGAGAGCGGCGGCTGCACCACGCGGCAGACCACCAAGGCCGAGGCCGAGGCGGCGGCGACGGGCTTCGCGACCGACGTCGGCTGCACCGGCCCCGGCGCCCTCGCCTGCCTGCGCGGCAAGGCAGCGGCGGACCTGATGGCCACCCCCGACGTCGGATCAGCCGCGCACCCTGTACAACACCGGTCAGATCGCCAAGGTCCCCTACCTGCTCGGCAGCAAC
This sequence comes from Deltaproteobacteria bacterium, assembly GCA_005887925.1. GTDB lineage: Bacteria > Myxococcota_A > Polyangia > Haliangiales > Haliangiaceae > JABFXX01. The sequence goes on from VBLP01000615.1 coordinate 9,324, forward strand.
ACCGACGAGGGCACGCTGTTCCTGCCCGCTGCCAAGCCGATGACCGATCAGCAGTACATGGACGCGCTCACCGCGATGTTCGGCGCCACCGCCGCCGGCCAGGTCGCCACGGTGTACAAGGTCACGGACTTCGCCAACGGCTTACCCAACCCGCAGACCGCCGCGCTCGCCCGCGTGATCGGCGACTCGCGCCTGGTGTGCACCACGTTCGACACCGCCGAGCGCATGGCCCACGCCGGCGTCCCGGTCTACATGTACAACTTCGACGTGCCGGTGCCGGTCGCGATCTCGGCCACGCTCGGCGCGACCCACGGCTCGGAGCTGACCTCGGTGTTCGGCACGTCGCCGACCTTCGCCGCCGACCCCGCAGGCAAGGCGGTCAGCGACCTGATGCAGCGCTACTGGACCAACTTCGCCAGTACCGGCGATCCCAACGGCGGCTCGGATCTGAAGTGGCCGGCGCTCACCGAGGCCATGAACGTCCGCGTCAACTTCGCGCTGCAGCAGCCGAGCATCGTGACCGACTTCCGCGCCACGCAGTGCGCGTTCTGGCGCGCGGGCTACGACATGCAGTTCGTCGGCCCCTGAACTCACCGTCTCGCAGCGCGCCTCGGAGTTATTCGCAGACGCGCTAGCGGGCCAAGCGGTCCGGAACGTATTGCGATATTTCGTGTCGTGAAGCGGGTGATCACGTCGCCATGTGTTTCGTGCACGTCATCGACCCGAGACGACCGTTCGCCGTGATCATCGGTATCGCGGAGTACGCCCTGCCACGGCTCCGCCTCGCATCGCCCGTACGCGATGCCGAGGCACTCGCAACCTGCCTCGAGCAGCACCACGGCTACGAGGTGCGGCTGGTGCGTGACCGCGAGGCCAGCAAAGCAGGGCTCCAGCATCTGCTCGAGGCCGAGCTGCCACGTGTCCTCGATGACACGCGACCGCTGCTCATCTATTTCGCGGGGCACGGCATGGCGACGGACTCGATCGATCGTCCGCGCGGCTATCTGGTTCCCGTCGATGGTGGGAAAGATCTCGATTCGCTGTTACCGATGGGATACGTCGCGCGGGCGCTGGGCAAGTTGCCGAGCCGGCACCTGATGTTGCTGCTCGATTGCTGCTTTGCCGGCGCGTTCCGCTGGTCGGCCGGACGCGATGTTGTCCTTCCGATCCCGCCTACGATGTACCGCGAGCGATACGAGCGATTTCTCGCGACGCCGGCATGGCAGGTGATTGCCTCGGCGGCGCATGACGAGCAAGCCGCCGATGTCGTAGCCGGACTGCCGATCGGCAAGCGCGATCTGCGCGGCGGGACGCACTCGCCGTTCCTGCAGGCGTTGCTGCGCGGTCTCTCGGGATCGGCAGACGTGTCACCACGCCACGAAAGCGGCAAGGTCGGGGACGGCGTCATCACTGCAACCGAGCTCTACCTCTACCTCCGCGAAGAGATCGAAGCGGGCTCGTTGCATGATCGTCCCCAGACCCCCGGCATGTGGACGCTCCCCCGGCACCGCAAGGGCGAGTACATCTTCCATGTTCCGGCAGCGACACTCACATTGCCGGACGCGCCGACGCTGAGCCTGGAGACCTCGCCGTACCGCGGATTCCTGGTCTACGAGGAGAAGCACGCAGAGCTGTTTCACGGCCGGCGCGCGGTGACCGAGGTGCTTCGCCAGCAGGTCGAACGCCAGCCGATCACCGTCGTGGTCGGCAGCTCTGGAACGGGCAAGTCCAGCCTGGTGCGAGCCGGCCTGGTGCCTGCGCTGCGCAAGGCGTACCCACACTGGCAGATCCTCCCACCGATCCGGCCGGGAGCGATGCCGCTGGCGACGCTCGACGCCGCACTCGCGAAGCGGACGGGGGCCGCCGCGGTCCTCGTGGTGGATCAACTCGAGGAGCTGTTTGCTGCGCCGGAGCGCTCGAAGGAGCGCAATCCGTTCCTCGCCCGCTTGCTCGAGATAACCACGCCGGGAGACCTCCGCGTGGTCGGGACGCTGCGCGCCGACCTGGAGACCGAACTCTGGTCGTCACCGCTCGGCAAGACCTGGGAGAACGTGCGGTTTCCACTCGGCGACATGACGCAGTCCGAGCTGCGTGAAGCGATCGAGGCGCCGGCCGATCAGAAGGTGTTGACGTTCGAGCCTCCGGAGATGGTCGATCGCCTCATCAACACCGTGGTGTCGATGCCCGGCGGTCTGCCACTCCTGTCGTTCACGCTCCACAAGCTCTATGTCGACTGTCTCCGGCGCGCGAACAACGATCGCAAGCTGATCGAGCTCGATGAGACGGGGGCTGGCGGGATCGCGCTCGCCCTGCGCGAGCACACCGATCGGATCTACGCGAGCTTTGACGCCGCGACGCGCGACACCATGCGGCGGGTGCTGCTGAGGATGGTCACCGTCAAGGGTGGAACGATCTCGCGCCGGCAGTTGCCGCTGACCGAGCTCGAGTTCGCAGATCACCAGGAATGCGAGCGCGTCCAGACGGTACTCGACGCACTCACCGGCCGATCGGGGGAGATCGCAGAGCCGGCGGCGTCCGATCCCGGTGCGACAGGATACGGCGTTCGGTTGGCGGTGCGCGGCGGCTCACTCGACGGCGGCTTCATCGAGCTGGCGCACGACGCGGTGGTGCGGGACTGGCCGCAGTTCCGGAGCTGGTTGCGCGACGCATCCGAGGGCGACCTTCTGCTCCAGCGAGCCGTGACGGCGAGCGCGACGCTGTGGGTCCGGGAAAACCGGCACGCCGGCTACCTGTGGCGGGGAGATCCACGGCTGGCGCTCGCGCTGTCCCGGCTGGCGGAGACTCCTCACCAGCTGAACGAGTCCGAGGCGGACTTTGTCGTGTCCAGTCGAGCCGCGGAGGCGCAGGAACAGGAAGCCGCGCTCGAGCGAACCCGGCTGCAGCTCAACAAGGCCAAGCTGGAGGCCGAGGCCGCCAGGCACGGCGCGCGAAGCCGTCGACTCATGATCGCAGCGCTGAGCATCGCCCTCGTCGCCGTCGGGATCTTCCTCTATTTCAACTGGTCCCGGAACCAGATGGCCCAGGCCGACGCGTGGGAGCAGCATGGTGCGACGGCCCTGGCGGATCGCAACTTCGGCGAAGCTGAGATGGCGTACGCGCAATCGCTCCTGCTGCGCCAGAATAGCGACGTCAGGCACGCACTGCTGCGCGCACGCGGTGGTGCGCTGAGTGTCTCCCAGGGCTTCGTCAGCGCTGCGCCCCGGTTCTCGACTATCAGCGGCGACGGCGCCCTCTACGCGATGGTGCGCGGCGATCACATCGAGCTCGGCTCGGCGGCCTCACGCGAGAGGTACTGGTCGATCCCCATCGATCTCCATGCGAGCATCGAGTCGCTCGCATTCGGCAACGGTGATCCGTCGAGTGCGGCAGGGCGGCTGTTCGCCTACGCGATGGACCTGGGCGCAGGGTCGGCAGGCGCCAACATCCATCGTGTAATCGTCGTGCGCCTGACTCGGTCCCAGGGGCGCGCACAGTCGAGCGTCGCAACCCTCGGGCCAATTCAGCGGGCCACCAAGCGAATCTCGAGCATGGCATTCGACCGATCGGACGCCATGCTCGCGATCGGAAGCGATGACGGCTCGCTGGGTGCGTATGCGCTCTCGGGGCACGATCCCCCTTGCGAGTACTGGTTCAACCCCAACGCCCATACCATCGCGGTCCACGGAGTCGCATTTCGCGCCGATGGCGCCGTACTGGCATCGGGAGGTGGCGACTACGAGATCCATCTCTGGTGGATGAAAGATGATCGGAAGCGGAATGACCGTCGCATCGCGGTCCTGGCCGGCCATCAGGATTCGGTATTTGGCGTCGCGTTCAGCCTGGACGGAACCAGGCTAGCCTCGGGCGGCTACGATCGAGCGATCCGGATCTGGGATGTGGGCCCCTGTGCGGACGATGCCTGTGTCGATCGAAAGGAACCGCCGAAGCTCGAGACGATCCGGATTCTCCAGGGCCACAGCGGTGTCGTGGAGAGCCTCCAGTTCTCGTCCAACGGAGCCATGCTGGCGTCGGTGAGCAAGGATCAGCAGCTCCGGTTGTGGGACGTCGATCGTGCCCGGTCGGTCGCAACCCTGGAACCTCGCATCGGGCCCTTGCGCTCGGTCGCGTTCTCGGACTTCGGCGCTCCGATCTCCTGCGGCGGCGATCGCGGGTGGGTGCGGTGGGACAGCGGTGCGCGGCGGGAGACCCACAAGTTGTGGATCGATGGCGCTCCGATCACGGCGCTCGCGATCGATCCGACCAGCGCCATTCTGGTGGCCGGCAATGGCGCAGGGATGCTGTGGGCCTGGCAGCTGTCCGACTGGTCGCGGGCTCCGGTTCCGCTGGTCCATGTCGACAAGACGATAAATGGCGTTGCGTTCAGCCCTGACCGCATGTGGCTTGCGGTCGTCGGCGAGGACCAGCGTGCCCACGTATGGAGGCGGGACCCCCGCGCACCGCCGTGGGATCCCGGCGCCTGGACGCCCGTCGAGATGGCGATGGAGTTCCCCGGATCGGTGTGGGGGATCGCCTTCGATGATCGGTCGAAGTGGTTCGCCGCGGGTTGCTCGAAGACCGAGGACCATCCGGCGGAAATTCGAGTCTGGGATACGTCCAACTGGAAGCAACGTCCTCCGTTGCAGGTCGGCCACGACATCTACGCGCTCGCGATCGTCTCGAACGTGCTCGTCAGTGGAAACTCCCACGGCGAGCTTCACGCATACACCTTGCCGGATCTGACGGAAGGCAAGGCCCAGCACAATGTGATCTCGGGCGAGCAGAATGTCTGGGGACTTGCGGCCGACCGGGGCCACGGCTGGGTGGTGTCGGCGAACTCGGACGGTATCGTCAGGGTATGGAGCCCGGTCTCCGGACTCACTGTGGCGGCCACGGGCGATGAAGAAGCCGTCGTTAACCCGACGCTCAACACGGTGGCCTACAGTGCACAGCGGGGCATGATCGCGGCATCCGGGGATGGGCAGCAGGTGGTGGAGTACAAGATCGCGGGCAGCAAGCTGGAGCCCAGTAATCGCTACTACGGGCAAGAGGGAACGGTCTGGATGGTCACCTACAGCCCCGATGGCCGCTGGCTCGCCTATGGCGGCCTCGACGGCTTCATCCGGGTGATCGATCTCCCGGCGGCGGAAGCGATCCTGAAGG
>VBLP01000614.1:0-14721 GCA_005887925.1 Deltaproteobacteria bacterium
CGCTGCTCGGTCAGATCGACGAACAGCACCTTGCCGAGGTGGCCGTAGCGGGGACGGACGAGCGCATCGGAAGCTGCGGGCGAGGCCATGCGCGCGAGCATAACCTCAAGTCACCCGGGGAAGCGGGCAAACGCCACCCCGCGGTGCCGTATCACGCGGCCGCGGCGCCGGTGAGGACGAGCGCGGGGCCGTCGACCGCGACGACCGCGGACATCGCCGGCTCGAACCGCGCCGCGGTGAGGACGCGCCCGTCGGAGCTCGCGACCTGATCGCCGGGCTCGATCCGCTCGCCGTCGGCCAGGGTCGCGGCGAGATCGCGCAGGACCAGGGCCGCCTGCTCGGCGGCGTCGGACGCGATCCCGAGCAGCACGAGATCGGGCCGGCCGAACTTGCACAGGCCGAGCGACCACGCCGCGAGGGCGCCATCGGGCTCCTGGTCGAAGAACAGCGTGACCTCGTGCATGACATCGAAGCTGCGATCCGGGGCGAGCGCGGCGACGTCGCTGCCGAGGTGTGCGCGCGCCGCATGGACGTCGATCACGACGGCGGCGCCCTCCTCGCACACGCACTTGGCGAGCGCCCACGCCGCCTGCAGGTGACCGAGGCTGTCGGGATCGTCGAGCCGCGCCTCGATCACGTAGGCGTGCTCGGCGGCGAGCGCGGCGGCCGCCTCCTCGGGGCCGAGGTCTCCTGCGACCAGGCCGGTGAACGGCGCGAGGACCTGATCGGCGAACCACGCCGGATCCTCGGCGCGCGCGCGCGCGACGATCGCCACCGATTCGAGGCCGTCGTCGTCGTCGGGCATGCCGTGGCGCGACCGCGATACCGGCAGCGGATCGGCCAGCTTCACCGACGACAGCGCGATCAGCGCGACCTCGGCCGCGCCGCCGCCGAGCACGTAGCTATCGCGGCGCCACGGCGCGACCACGTTCAGTCACTGTCCTTGTACATCGCGTTGATCGAGAGGGGACCTTCCCGTCCCTCTTCGCCGGCAGAGCCGGCGAATTCACCCCGCCGCGCGTCGCGTCGCGCGGTAGAGCTTCCTGCTGTGCTCTCATTCTCCATCCTTGTACATCGCGTCGATCTCGCGCTCGTAGCGCTGGCTGATGATCTTGCGCTTCAGCTTCAGCGTCGGGGTCAGCTCGCCGGCGGCGATGCTGAACGGCTGGCCGAGGATCGTGAAGCGCTTGATCTGCTCGACGCGGGCGAGGGTCTGGTTGACCTCGTCGACCTGCTTGCCGACCGCGGCGCGGACCGCGGGGGCCGCGGCGAGCTGATCGGGCGCCGCGCCGGGCGCGAGCTTCTTGGCCACCTCGTCGTCGAGCGTGATCAGCGCGCTCAGGAACTTGCGGCGGTCGCCGATCACGACCGCCTCACCGATCAGCGGCGACTGCTTGAGCGCGGCCTCGATGTTCTTGGGCGTGATGTTCTTGCCGCCCGCGGTGATGATGATCTCCTTCTTGCGGCCGGTGATGGTGAGGAAGCCATCGCGGTCGAGCGCGCCGAGGTCGCCGGAGCACAGCCAGCCGTCCTTGAGCGTCTCCGCGGTGGCCTCGGGCTCCTTGTAGTATCCCATGAACACGTTGGGGCCGCGCACCAGGATCTCGCCGTCTTCGGCGATCTTGACCTCGAGGCCGGGCAGCGGCGGGCCGACCGAGCCGATCCGCGTGCGGCCCGGCAGGTTGTACGAGGTCGGGCCGGTATCCTCGCTCTGGCCATAGATCTCGCGGATCGGTAGATCGATGCTCGCAAAGAACGCGAGCACGTCCGGCGCGATCGGCGCCGCGCCCGAGATCAGCGCCCGCGCGCGGTCGAAGCCGAGCGCGGCCTTGAGCTTGCCGAGCACCAGTCGATCGGCCAGCGCGTACTGCGCCTGCAGGAGCCGCGGGATCGGCTCGCCGCGGTCGCGCCGCGCGTTGACCTCGGTCGAGACCCGGCGCGCCCGGTCGAGCAGCCGGCGCTGGATCCCGGTGATCTCGCCGAGCTTCGCGGTGAGCCCGGCGTGGAACTTCTCCCAGATCCGCGGCACGCCGAAGAACACCGTCGGCCGCGCCTCCTTGAGGTTGTCGGCGACCTTGTCGAGCGACTCGGCGAAGTACACGCAGGTGCCCGCCGTCGCCGCCATGTGGATCGTCGCCATCTGCTCGGCGATGTGCGACAGCGGCAGGTACGACAGCGAGATGTCGGCGTCGGTGGCGCCGCCGCCGGCATCGATCAGGAGCTGCGCGGTCCACGCCAGGTTCCGGTGCGACAGCATCACCCCCTTGGGCGGCCCGGTGGTGCCCGAGGTGTAGATCAGCGCCGCGAGCGACGACGGATCGATCGCGGCGACCCGGGCATCGAGCGAAGCGTCCGGCGCACCCTCGGCCCTGCGGTTGAAATCGTCCCACGACAGCACGTCGGCGCCGATCGCCTGCGCCCCGCGCATCATCACGATCCAGCGCAGCAGCGGCAGCTGGGCGCGCTTCGCGGTCACCTTGGCGAGCTGGGCCGCGTCCTCGACGAGCACGACGTGCGCCTCGCTGTGGTGCACGATGTACTGCACCTCGTCGGGCGAGCACGTGGTGTAGATCCCGGCCGCCGCCCCGCCGGCCAGCATCGCCGCCTGCGCCAGGATCACCCACTCGGGGCGGTTGAATCCGAGGATCGCGACCTTGCCGCCGGGCGGAAACCCGAGCGCGATCAGCGCGCGCGCGGCGGTGCGGACCTCGGCGACGAAGGTCTGCCAGGTCGTGGGCTGCCAGCGTCCGTCGAGCTTGACCTGATAGGCGATCTTCGACGGGTTGCCGGCGGCCTGCGCGAGCAGGCGGTGCGGGATGATGTCGCGATCTGCCATGCCGGATCAGTTCTTCGGCTTCTTCTTGCCCGGGAAGTACGTGGTCGACCGTTTCTGGCCCTTCGCGCCGATAATACCATCGGAGATCAGCTTGCGAATCGGCAGCGCGAGGTCCTTGGTCGTCGTGCCGAGCTGCTTGTTGATCTGCTCGATGCGCAGGCCCGGGTTGGCCTTGACGAACGACGCGAAGCGCTCCGACAGCACCTCGAGATCGGCCGACGAGCGCTTGGCGCCGCGACCGCCGCGCGGCCGACCGACGCGGCCAAAGCTCGCCGACAGCGCGGCTGCCGCAGAGGCGCCGCGAGCGCCGCGGCCGCCGAACGCCGATTCCAGCGTGTCGATGGCCGCGCGGCGTGCGAGCTCGGTGATCTGTGCAACGAAACCCTGCACGACACGATTCATCTCATTCTGGAAATCACTCATTCGTTCCTCGCTCGAGAGTAAAGATACCAGATCAGGGATCGGCGGCATTCGAGCATAGAAGTGCTCGTGGCACAACATTGCAATGACAGATCGCGCGGGCGTCTCTATCCCACGTTTGGAACGGCTGAATCCATGTGCAGGGTCGTCATCGACGGAGATCTCACCCCGGGCGAGGTGCGCCGGCTACACCGACCGGAGCGATACGCGATCTCCTGGGACGGACACGTGACATCGGCCAGTCCACGCGCAAAATGCTTCGTTGGGGACCGGGGACGGCAACGCGATAGTACTACTTATGAGGCTGATTCCGCTCGTGATCCCGGTCGACGGGGTGCAGCGCTCCGCGAGGACGACCCCACCGAGCCTGCGGCGTCCCGCCGGCGGCGGCGGTCCGACAGGTCGGTATGACATCCCGGCCATGCCGCCCCAGGGTGGTACACAAATGTACCGGTACTCCCGGCCGTCACGGTGAGGCCAGTGTCACCCGAAACGTCAAAACGGCCCACAGGGGCCGTGACTGCCAGTGTCCGGAGGGCCGGCAGACCGTATGAAAATACGCTGTTTTCTACGGGCCGTCCCTACCCTATTCAGGGGCCACCGCTCGGCTCGGACTAGCGCGGGCCGGCGACGGTGGCGGGGAGTCGGTTCATCGAGATGTTGGTGGCAGTCAGCGTCGAACCACCGACGGCGGTCGGCAGCGGGGTATCGAACCAGCCGTAGCTGATATCGGCGCTCACGCCGGGCTGGGTCTCGATCTGGTACGGGGTGTTCTTGAACCAGTTATTGTACGTCAGATCGACCGCGTTGCCGCCGTAGAGCATGAGGCCGTACGACGACGTGCTGATGTTCGAGTGGGTGACCTTGATCGTGACTCCCGAGCCACCGAAGTGCATGTCGCAGTGGGTCGAGTCGGTGCCCGCGCCGGGCTCGAGACCGATCGCCGAGTACGAGACGTCGACCGTGCCGGCGCCGACGACGAGGAAGTCGCCCTCGGCCTGTGACATGCGGGTGTCGGTCACGGTGATCTTGCCGCCGTTGACCGAGATGCCGCCGCCGACCTGGATGCCATAGGCCATCGTGAGCTGGCCGCCCATCGGCACCGAGAACCCGCCGTGATGGCCGGCGGTCGTCGACGGCACCAGGTTGACCGGCTGGGTCTTGGTGCCCTGGACGTTGACCGTTCCCTGGATCGTGATCGATCCGGTCGGCCCGAACTTCACGGTGGTGCCCGCGGCGATCGTCAACGTAACCCCGGGATCGACCGTCAGCTCCGCGGTCACGTCCTTGGCGGTGCTCCACGTCGTGTTCGTGGTGATGTGGTTGCCGGCCGTGGTGCCCGAGCCGTTGCTGCCGCTGCCCTGGCTTCCGCTCCCGGGGGTGTCGTCGGCCGGATCTGTTCCAGATCCGACGACGCAAGCGACCAGGGGCAAGGACAGGGCCAGGGGAAGCAACTTGTTCATGACAGCGATGTTAAGCAACGCATGTGCCGCCCCGGACGGCCATCCTGGACCCTTGATCTGCAAGATCATTGGAATAGCCGCCATGTAGGCAAGCTGCCGGGACAGCGCGATCGGGGGAGCCGGCCCCAGCTGTGGCGACTCCAACCACCGATCCGGGGCCCATGCTATGGGACGTCATGCCCCGCGACGACCGGCCCGACGACCGGCCCGCTGACGGGATCGCCGACCGGATCGACGCGATCGCCGAGGTCGGCCGGCGTACGCGGACCGCATGGCCGCGCTGGCTGTGGATCCTGGCCGCCATCGTCGGCGTGATCTGCGCTACGGGCTTCGCGGTCGTGATGCTGTCCGACGCTGCGCCCCCGGATCATCCCGTCGAGCGCCGCCCCGTGGCGGCCGCGGGGCTCGGCACCGGCGTCCTGATCGGCGCGGCGGTCGGCGTGGTGATCGGGTTCGCGCTCGGCCGGCAGCGCCGCGACCACTCATCGCGCAGCAGGCCATAGAGCACGACGTCGTGGAGGCGCCGCGCCTTGTGGACGTGCTGGCGCTTGACGCCCTCGTTCACCATGCCGAGCTTGTCGAGCACGTGCAGCGAGGCCCGGTTGTCGGCGAGCACCTGGGCGTAGATCCGCACCAGGCCCAGGCTGCGAAACCCGAAGTCGACCACGGCGCGCGCGGCCTCGGTCGCCAGGCCGCGGCCCCACACCGGCTGCGCGAGCCAGTAGCCCAGCTCGGCGCGCCGGTCGCGCGCGTAGCGCCGCAGGCTGACGGTGCCGAGCAGCACGTCGGGCTCGTGCGACAGGGTCACCGCGAAGGTGACGCCGCGACCGTGGTGCCACCATTCGATCCGGTGCGCGACCCAGCGCCGCGCCAGCGCGATCGGATAGGGCGACGGCACCTGGATGAGGTAGGCGGCGACCCGGCGATCGCCGGCGCCGGCCGCCACGGCCGCGGCGTCGCTGACCCGCAGCTCGCGCAGCACCAGGCGCTCGGTGACCAGGTCCGGCGGCGCCTGGGTCCGCGCGCCGCCCGGGGACCGGCCGGAGACCAGGCCTGCGATGGCAGAAGCGGAGGGAGCGGTCGGTCGCATCGCTCGGGGACGACAAACTCGCTGCGATCGCGAGAGCGACCGTATTGTACGGGATATGTTCCGGTGAGGCCTATCAAAAGATGCCCGGCTTGCGACCTCGTGCCTATGATCTCGCCGCTGCCGCGCTCGTGGCGCTGTGCCCGAGCGTGGCGATCGCCGCCGTGCACGACGTCCACACCCACCGCCTCGACAACGGCCTGACGCTGCACATCGCGCCGGGCCACCCGGCCCCGGTGGCGGCGGTCCAGGCCTGGCTCGGGGTCGGCTCGGCCGACGAGGCGCCCGGCGAGGCCGGCGTCGCGCACGTCGTCGAGCACATGGTGTTCAAGGGCTCGGCCGGCTACGGCCGGGGCGAGCTGGTGCGGGCGATCGAGCGCGGCGGCGGGGAGATCAACGCCTGGACGTCGTTCGACCACACCGTGTATCACGCGGTGCTCGGCGCCGATCACGTCGACGCGGCGATCCACGCGCTCGGCGATGCGCTGCTCGAGCCGCTGGTCGATCCCGACGAGCTCGCCCGCGAGCGCGAGGTGATCCTCGAGGAGATCCGCCAGGGCAGCGACGACCCGGCGCGCGGCGTCGCCCAGAGCCTGTTCGCCACGGCGTTCGTCGCTCACCCCTACCGCCGGCCGGTGATCGGGACCGCGAGCAGCGTGCAGGGCATCGGCGAGCGCGAGCTGATCGCGTTCTTTCGCCGGTTCTACGTCGCCGACAACCTGACGCTGGTGGTCGCCGGCGACGTCGATCCGGTGCGGGTCCAGCGCAGCGTCGAGCGCCGGTTCCGGGCGATGCCGTCGGGCCGGCCGCCGCGCCGCGCCCCGATCGAGCCGCCCCAGACCGAGGTCCGTGCGGCGTGCAGCCACCGCGACGTCGGCGAGGCCTACCTGGCGGTCGGGTTTCACGTCCCGGCGGCGCGCCACCCCGACCTTGCCGCGCTCGACGTCGCCACCATCGTGCTCGGCCAGGGTGAGTCGGCGCGGCTGCCGCGCATGCTGCGCGACGGCGAGCAGCTGGCGACCAGCGCGTACGCCAGCCTGCACGCGCTGCGCGATCCCGGGCTGCTGGTGCTGTCGGCGACGGCGCGGCCGGCCGACGCCCCCCGGGCGGTCGCGGCGCTGGTCGATCGCAGCGCCCACCTGATCGACGATCTCGGCGCCGCCGAGCTCGACAAGGCGCGGATCGCGGTCGAGACCGCGCTGGTCCGCCAGCTCGAGACCGCGCAGGGCCGCGCCCGCGCCCTGGGCTGGCACGCGACCGTCGCCGGCGATCCGCAGTTCGGCCACGTCTACCTCGACCGGATCCGCGCGGTGCGGCGCCACGACGTCGCGCGCGCGATGCAGCGCTACCTGCAGCCGGGCAACGCCAGCGTCGCGGCGATCCTGCCGACGGCGCGCACCCGCCCCGCGCGCACCGCGTGGGCGCGCCAGGCCGAGCGCCGGGTCGCGCGCGCCCTCGCCGCCGCCCCGACCCCCGCCCCCGCCGCGCAGGCCGAGCAGCGCGTGGTGCTCGCGAGCGGGATGACCGTCCTGGTGCGGCGCGATCCGTCGGTGCCGATCGTCGCGATGCGCGCGGTGTGGCGCGGCGGCCAGCGCATCGAGGACGCCGACCATGCCGGCGCGTCGGCGCTGCTCGCGCGCCTGTTGACCCGCGGCTGCGGCGCGCGCGATGCCGGCGCGGTCGCCGATCAGATCGACCACCTGGGCGGCGCGCTCGCCGGCGTCGCCGGCCGCAACAGCTTCGGGGCGAGCGCCGAGTGGCTCGCCCGGTCGTGGCGGCCCGGCCTCGAGCTCCTGGCCGATTGCGTGCTCGAGCCGGCGCTGCCGACCGCCGAGCTGGTGCGCGAGCGCCGGCTCCTGATCGACGACCAGCGGGCGCAGGCCACGAGCCCGAGCCAGGCCGCGTTCCGGCTGTTCAGCGAGGCGTTGTACGGCGGCCATCCCTATGCGCGCGACGCGCTCGGCAGCCCCGCCGCGATCGCGCGGCTGTCGCGCAGCGATCTCGCCGCGTTCTACCGCGCGCGCTACCCGGTCGCCGAGCTGACGCTCGCGATCGTCGGCGACATCGAGCTCGACGACGTGATCGCGGCGGTCGAGCAGCGCTTCGGCCGGATCCCGCGGCCCGCGGCGGCACTGCCGGCGGGGCGGGGGTCCTCCCCCGTGGCATCGTCCGCTCCGCTCGCGTTCGACGGCCGCAGCGCCGAGGACCGCGAGGTCTATCGCTACCTCGATCGCGCGCAGGCCCACCTCGTGATCGGGTTTCCCGGCGCGACGGTCTCGACCGCCGACCGCTTCGCGCTCGAGGTGCTGGTCGCGGTCCTGGGCGGCCAGAGCGGCCGGCTGTTCGCCGAGCTGCGCGACCGCCAGGCGCTGGCCTACCGGGTCTCGGCGCACTCGGTCGAGGGCCTCGATCCGGGGTTCGTGGCGATCTATCTCTCGTGCGCGCCCGACAAGCTCGGCGCCGCGGTCGCCGGCGTGCGCGAGCAGCTCGCGCGGCTGCGCGCCGAGGGCGTCACCGCGGCCGAGGTCGAGCGCGCGCAGAGCTACCTGATCGGCAGCCACCGGATCGCGATGCAGCGCCGCGCCGCGGTCGCCAACGCGATGGCCTACCACGAGGCATATGGCCTGGGCTGGCAGACCTGGGCCGACTACGACGCCGCGATCCGCGCGGTGACGCCGGCCGCGGTCGCCGCCGCCGTGGCGAGCTACCTGCGCGAGGACCGCGCACTCACCGCGACGGTGCGGCCGCCGATCGCGACGCCGGGGGCCGTGCGGCGCTCGAAGCTGCCCGCCGCGCCGCCGCTGCCGCCCGCGAAGCATCCGCCGCCCCGGCCGCGGGGCAACGTGTGACCCAGGGCCTGGCAACACCCGGGCCCGAGGAAAGCGCCGTGGGATGATGACCCGGTCCCCTTGCACCGGCCGCGGCGATGTCGCGGCGAGCCTGGTCCTGATCTTTCCGCTCCTGCTCGCCTACGAGATCGGCGTCTTGTTCGCCGGCCGCGTCAACGGCGCCGACCTGGTGACCCGCGCGGTGTTCGCCGTGGCGGGCTCGCGCGCCGCGTACCTGGCGATCTACGCGGTCGTCGCCGTCGGTTTCCTGATCTGGATCCGCCACACCCGGCGCTGGGGGACGCTGCGGCTCGCGCTCGCCGGTCCCGTCGTGCTCGAGGCCGCGCTCTACGCGCTCACGCTCGGCGCGCTGGTCTCGCTGATCGTCGACCGGCTGCTCGGCCTGGGCCTCGGCGTGCCGGCGGTGATCTCGGCGCTCGGGGCCGGCGTCCACGAGGAGCTGGTGTTCCGGCTCGCGCTGATCGCGGGCCTCTACGCCCTGGCCCGGCCGCTCGGCCGCTCGGCCGCGGTCGCCGTCGCGATCGCGGTGTCATCGCTGTTATTCGCCGCCGCGCACCACCTCGGCGCGCACGGCGAGCCGTGGACCGTCCACGCCTTCGCGTTCCGCGCCGTCGCCGGCGGCGTGTTCGGCGCGATCTTCTGGTTCCGCTCGCTGGCCCACGCCGTCTACGCCCACGTGCTCTACGACCTCCTGGTCGCCGCGGCGTGACCGGAACGACTCGGGGAGCCCCTATTCGAAGCCGAGCGCGCCCTGGCCGTCGAGGTCCATGCGGTGGACGAACATCTCGAACTTCACGCGCTTGATCTGCCCGGCGTTCGCCGTCGCCGACTCGATCGCGGCGAAGTTGAGGCCGACCTCGTAGAGGTTGATGCGGAAGATCGTCTGCTTGCGGTCCGGCGACAGGAACTCGATCGAGCCGGTCTTCTGCGCCTTGGGGTCCGCCGCGCCGCTGTTGATGTAGTCCTCGTGCCACTGCAGCAGCTTGTCGGCGTACTGCAGCGAGATCGTCCCGGTGAGGTTGGGGAACTTGATGTTGGTCGGCTCGATCTGCGGGAACCGGCCGGCGCCGGTGTAGAGCTTCTTGATGCCCTGCGTGATCGTGAACGAGTCCAGCTTGTTCACGTACTTCATGTCGTCGATGCCGTCGATGTTGAAGCGGAACGCCGACGGGGTCCACATCTTCTGCTTGGGGCTGACGATGCCCTCGACGCGCGGGCTGCCGGGCGGCAGCTTCTTGGTCACCACGCGCTCCGGCTGGATCTTGCACTTGACGTAGCCGCCGTCCTTCGCGGCGCCGTCGAGCGTCGGGAACGTGGTCTCGACGATCAGCGCCTCGAAGAACTCGTGCTGGTAGGTCGAGTACAGATCGAAGTCGGCGTGGGTGATCTGGCCGTTGCGGCGAGAGTACTTGCGGCTCCACGACCCCTTGATCCACTGCAGGAGGTCGTTGGCGCCGGCCAGGCCGAACTCCAAGGAAAACGGGTCGATATCGACGGTCGCGATCTGCTTGATCCGGTTCTGATCCGCGCCGACCGCATCGTCGACGACGTTGGCGCGCGACCAGCCGCCCTCGATCTGCTTGAGGAAGGCGGTCGTCTTGTGACCGTCGATCAGCAGCTCGAAGTGGCCTGCCGTGATGCTCTTGTTTCCCAGGCGGGTCATAAGGCGGTCCTCAGCTTAACGCAGTCCCTAGTACGCCAGACATCGCACCGGGATCCCTTGGCTGAGGCCCGAGGTCCCAGGCATCCGGAGACCCCAAGAGCGGAGCGTCACGGTGGGCGCGCAAGCCAGCAGAATCAGCCGCGATTGTGCCAGAACTGCGGACAGCCTCCCCGCCGGCCATCGGCAACTCGGCGTGCAGCCCCCGGCACGAGGCTTGTAGAATGAGCCGCCATGAAGTGGAAGCTCGTCTTCGTCGTCCTCGTGCTCGGAGCGCTGGCCTGGCCCCGGCCCGCCGCCGCCGAGAAGGTCAAGACGAACCAGAGCACGAAGCTGTACAGCCGCGCAGGGGAGCAGTCGCCGGTGATCCTGAAGCTCAAGCCCGGCCAGGCCATGACCGTCCTGGCCAAGGACGGCCGCTGGATCAAGGTCCGGGTGTCGGGCCGCACCGGCTGGATCCCGCGCAGCAAGGTCGACATGCCCAACGACGACGAGGAGCTCGCGCGCAACACGCGGCGGCGCCCGTTCGTCGACGGCCGGAGCACGCGGCGCGGGCCCGGCGAGGGCGGCCCCGACGACCGGGTCGGCGCCGACGCGACCGGCGAGGCCGACGAGCCCGCCGGCAAGCCCACCCGGACCGCGAAGAGCGACGACGACGACCGGCCTGCCGGCCGCGGCCGCAAGGCGAGCTCCGACGATGCGCCCGCGGGCCGCAAGTCGACCAAGGACGCCGACGGCGACGATGGCGACGACGACGCCAGGGGCGGCAAGGCCAAGGACGGCGACGGCGGCGACGACGCCAAGGAGCCAGCCCGGCCGATGGCCCACGTCGCGAAGGCCACCGACGTGTACAACGATCCCAACAGCAAGAGCGACATCTCGTTCACCGCGCAGCCCAGGGCCGCGCTGTATGTCGGCGAGGAGCGCGGCAAGTGGACGTTCGTCGAGAACGACGAGGGCGAGGCCGGCTTCGTCCTGACCTCCAAGCTCGACATCGAGCACCCCGCCGGCGGACCCAGGTCGCGGGCGATCGACGCGCGCGCCCGGCTCGGCGTGGCGATCATCCGCCAGAGCGTGTCCACGCCGGGCGGAATGCTGACGCCGCCCGACAATTACACCGCGAGCAGCTCGTCATTCACGATCGCGCTCGGCGCCTCCGCGCTGGTTCCGTACGCCACGCGCTACTGGCTCGGCGGCGAATTCGCCTACGACTTCGACAAGGCGTTTCCCGGCATCTCGTACATGAACAAGAGCACGGGGTTCTCGTATCACAACCTCAACCTGCGCGCGCTCGCCGGCTACGACCTGCAGAGATCCAACGGCATGATCGCCTTCGCCCGGCTCGGCTTCCACTACGACTCGTTCCAGGTGTCCGACGTCGCCAACTTCGCCGGCAACCCTGCGAAGATCCCCAACCAGATCATCGCCGCGCCCACGCTCGGCGTCGCGCTCGCGATCCCGCGGCTGACCAAGGACATCGGCCTCAAGGCCAGCCTCGACACCGTGCTGTTCGGCGCCAGCGTGTCGCAGACCAAGAACCTCGAGGACGGCACCGGGCCGAGCGCCAAGGCGCTCTACCTCGGCAGCAGCGTCACGTATCGCTGGAAGCCGAAGATGGACCTCCAGGGCACGCTCGACGTCGCGTACACCTCGCTGCGCTTCTCGGGCGCGGCGCCGGCGACCTCGATGCGCGGCCACACCGGCGGCGGTGTGAGCTCGGGCACGGACGTGAGCGTCACGGGCTCGTTCGGTCTGGCCTACGCGTTCTGACCCGGCGCGGTCACTGCCGCGGCGTGGCGAGCTTGTCGAGATCGACCTGCGACAGCGCGATCCGGATCAGCTGCGACTTGCTCGCCTTGGTCCAGCCGCGGCGCTTGAGCTCGGCGACCTTGGCCTCGAGCTCCTCGATGTCGCGGGTGTACATCGAGATGCAGATCACCTTGTAGTGCGTCGGCTTGGGCTGGCCGGCCACCGCGCGGCGGCGCACATCCTCGGGATCGCCGATGCGTGCGCGGCGGCCGTAATATTCCTCCGAGAGGATCGCGTCTGCGTCGCTCAGCGGATCGTGGGCCATCAACTTGTCTTCCTTCATGGGACCTCTAGGCCGCCGCCGGCGCACCGGGCTCGGGGCGGAGCGTGGCGTCGGCGTGCGACGTGGTGGCGAGTAACCAGTCGCACACGCGGTTGTAGTCGGCGGCGCCGTGCGACGTCGGTGCGTATTCGAAGATCGTCTTCTTGTGGCTCGGTGCCTCGGCGAGCCGGGTATTGTGGCGAATCGGCTCGAGGCACTTGTGCTTGAAGTGGCCCTGCAGGGTCTCGAGCACCTCACGAGCGAGCCGGGTCCGTCCGTCGTAGAACGTCGGCAGCACCGCGGACACCCGCACTGCATGTCTCAAGTGACGCTCGACGTCCTTGACCGTCCGCAAGACCTGTTTTACACCGACGAGCGCCAGGTAGTCGCATGTCACCGGAATGATCACTTCGTCGGCGTACGACAGCGCATTCTGATTGAGCAGGTTGAGCGACGGACCGCAGTCGATGATCACGTAATCGTAGCGCCGCGACACCTGCATGAGGTTGAGGCGTCTGGTCATGATCTTCGATCGCTGGTCGGGATTTTGCCGCGCCAGCCAGATCTCGGCGGCGGCGAGCGTCGAGTCCGAGGTGATCACGTCGAGGTGCTGGCGCACCGGGACGCTGACGTCGTCCGGGTCGGCGCCGTCGACGAGCACGTGATACAGTGACTGCTCGCCGGCGACGCCGAGCGACACGCCGACGTTGCCCTGCGCGTCGGTGTCGACGAGCAAGCAGTCGCTCTCGCGCTCGGCCAGACCGGCCGCCAGGTTGACCGCGGTCGTGGTCTTGCCGGTGCCACCCTTCTGGTTGAGGATCGCGATACGCCGTGCGCGCTTGCCACGGTAACCTTCGGCACCCAGCTGTGCAGTCCTACACTCCAGCGAGCAAAAATGCCTGGGTTCGCCGTCCGGGGTCACCGCGATCTGGAACACGAAAGCAGGTCGAAATACCTGTCCGCAGGCGCTGCACGTCTTCTCCATGGGCTTATCGAAGCGGTATCGTCGAAGCCGGGGCAAGTTTTCGGCGCTCTGGCGTATAGTGGTGCGCGTGGCTGAGCCGATCGCACGTCAGGCAGTCGCGGCCGGCCGCGATTCCGCGGAGCTAGCGCGCTCTCTCGTCGACCAGCTCGCCGGCCCCGGATTGCAGATCGCGTTCGTGTTCGCCGACCACCGCCTCGATCCCGCGCCGCTGGCCGGCATGCATCACCGGCTGTCGGCGCCGGTCGTCGGCTGCTCGGCCGCCGGCGTGGTCGGGCCGCACGAGACCGGCGCGCAGCCCGCCGCGGTCGGCATGGGCCTGTACGGCGACTGGGCGCGCGTCGGCATCGGCGTCGCGACCGAGCTGTCGCGTGACGCGCTCCGCGCCAGCCACAACGCAGTGCATCGCGCGGCGATCGCGCTCGGTACCACCGCCGACGCGCTCGACCCGGCGCGCCATATCGCGATCACCGTGATCCACGGCCGCTACGACGGCGAGGAGGCGTTCTGCATCGGCTCGGCCGCGGCCGCGCCGAAGATCCGGTTCGTCGGAGGCTGCACCGCGACCGACCACGGTGGTCGGACCTGCGTCTGGGTCAACGGCGAGGTAATGTCCGATGCTGGCGTCGTGATCGTGCTGCACAGCAACCAGCCATTTCATGCGGTGTCGTCGGCGCACCTGGTGCCGACCGAGATCAAGACGGTCGTGACCGCGGTGTCGGGGCGCGTGATCGAGGAGCTCGACGGTCGACCGGCGGCGCCGCGCCTGCGCCAGCTCGTCGCCGGCCTGGGCGATCGGCTCGACGACCAGCGCCCCGCGTACGCCTTCGCGCGCTATCTCGACGGCGTGCCATACGTGCGCTCGCTGTGCCGCGTCGTCGGCGATCACCTCGAGCTGGCGTGCGCGGTCGAGGCCGGCCACATCCTGCGCGTGATGCAGGCCGGCGACCTGATCGCGACCACGCGGCGCGACCTGGCGACCGCGGCCACGCGCGTCGGCGGCACGATGGCGGCGTTCCTGGTGTTCTCCTGCCTGGGCCGGCACCTCAAGGACGAGGCGCGCGGCATCGATCACGAGCTCGCGGCGAGCTACGCTGCGTACCCGGCGGCGGGGTTCCGGACCCTCAGCGAGCAGTCCGGGATGCTGCTGCTCAATCACACCTTGACCGGTCTGGCGATCGGAGCGCCAAAACCATGACCACGCGGGCCATGACGGATGCGGAGCGGATCACGGAGCTGCAGGACGAGCTGGCCGCTGCGCAGCGCACGATCGATGTCCTGATCGCGCGGCTCGAGCGCAGCGGCGCCCCGTCGCCGCCCCAGAACGAGCTGTTCGACGCGGCCGTCCGGCTC
>VBLP01000614.1:14788-15198 GCA_005887925.1 Deltaproteobacteria bacterium
GTCCGAGGCCCAGCTGCGCACCACGAACGCCGAGCTCGTGCGCCAGGGCAAGATCAAGGCCGAGTTCATCTCGATCGCCGCACACGAGCTGCGCACGCCGCTGACCAGCATCGTCGGCTACCTCGACCTGTTCCAGGAGGGCCGGTTCGGCGAGCTGCCGCCGCTGATCGGCCGTCCGCTGAGCTCGGTGCGGCGCAACGCGCACCGCCTCAAGCGCCTGGTCGAGGACATGCTCAGCGTGTCGCGCATCGAGGCCGGCAAGATGACGCTCAAGCCCGAGCCGGTCAACCTCGGCGAGGTCGTCACCGACGTCGTCACCGAGCTCGAGCCGTTCGCCAACGACCGCAACCTGCACGTCGCGACCCACATCGATCCGATCGAGTCGATCGACGCCGACCGCGACAAGCTGC